>JAWVGM010000014.1:0-61272 GCA_033855075.1 Solirubrobacteraceae bacterium
AGAACGAGGCCGTCTATCCCCACCGACCGGAGTCGCGCGAGTGTGACCTCAGCGATCTGCCTGGTCTGCTCCGGTCCGGTCGTCAGCCTCGGTGGCGTCACCGCGAAGACCAAGAACTCACCCCTCCGATCGGCGATGCGCTGCTGCAACTCCACGCGCGGAACCGTAGCCAACCGTCGACGCCTGGGACCCAACCCGACATCAGACCACGGACCACACATCGCGCCGATCCGCCAGTGCATCGAGAGCATCTTCTGGACGCTCAAAGACCGCCTCGGCCTTTGAACGCGCCGCAACGCCCGCCCCTTGCACGGCATCCGCGCACGGATCGCCGCCAAACTCCTCGCGCTCGCTGCCGGCGTCGGGCTAAACCACTACCTCGGCCGGCCAACCCGCGCATTCGCACCCCTCGCCATCTGAACAAACCACGGAATCATCATCTAGATGCGGCAGCAGGCGCGTTTCGTTTGTCTGTCGCGCGGCGTTCCATCTTCCATGACGTCCGACATTGTGGAACGTCACCTCGATGGCAGTGGGTCGTTCGCCTTGGTGTCAGCGTGAACTTCGCGTCGTGTCCTACCTTCAGACGGGAACTGCCATGCGGTGGCGCACGTCGGGAAGGTCGTCGAACGCCGTGCGGTCTGTTGTGAGCAGCGTTCGGCCCGTGGCTCGTGCGGCCGCGGCGATCTGCAGGTCGTGGGCACCGCGGGGTCGACCGGAGCGTCGGGCGTGGGCCAAGAGGACCGCGTGGTGGCGGGCCGTCTCGAGGTCGAATGGGAGGACGTCGAACGCGTCCACGATCGCGTCGACCGTCGCTTGTCGGGTCGCCCGGTGCCGGCCGTCTGCCAACTCGACGCCAACAAGAAGCTCCGACGCAGTGATCGCTGCAATCACGACGTCGGCGTCGTCCGGCAGGACATCGACGGGGATCTGCTGGCCGCGTTCAAGAGCGACGAACACCCCCGTATCGAGGATCAGCCGGTCCACGGGTCGCCAACTGATGCCTCGCCGGCGAAGCGGCGGATGTCTCGGAGATCATCCTCCCAGGCATCATCAGGTGGCAGCTCGCTGAGGATGCGGCGCAGGTCGGCACCGGTCCCGCGACGTGCCGGTGCGATCGTCGCGACCACGCGTCCGCGGCGTACGACGGTGTAGGTCTCCCCCCGGTGCTCGACGGCGTCGAGAAGATCGGCGAACCGCTTGGACGCATCGGTGGCACTGATCTCCCGCACGGATCGGATTATCGGATGCGTCCCCCCGTCACGTCAAGCACGGGGTCGTCGACTCTCATGGGCTTGGGTTGTCGCGTGGTCAACTCGCAAGCCGTTGCGCCATCTCGCGTGCCCATAATCGGGACTGTCATTCGACCGCGGTTCTACACCCCTGCCCGACGGCCCGCGCGCGCGAGCTGTCGCCACTGACTACACGTGACCCCGTGTCCGAAGCGGTTTGTCGGGTCAACGTGGCTCCGAAGCAGAAGTAGCAGCTCGAGGGGCCGGCGACCGTAGCGGCCATTGGACGCCGTGTCGTCCTGTCTCATTCCGAGGACGTCGACCGGGGGTCTGCACGACCGCGATTTCTGCTCGGACGCCGTTGAGCCGCACGACGCGATCCATGCACCGGCCCTCGACCTGCCCGTCGCCCTGCAGCTCGAGTCCGAGCTGATCAACAGGCTCACCCACGCAGCGCTTGGCTGAGCCGCGCTGCCTGCCGGGTGAGGTGGTGACGTTCGGCAAGGTTGGGGGCGGACCAGGCGGCGTCGGCGTACAACCGTGCCGCGGTCAGAAGGTCGCCCGCCTTCTCGTGGAGGTACGCCGAGGCGGCCGTGTGGCGGAGCAGGCCAGGGTCCACCGTGGCAAGGGCCGCGAGGCCGGCCGCCGAGCCATCGGCCTCGCCGATCGCGATGGCCCGATTGAGCTGCACGATCGGGCTTTCGGTGAGCCGGAGCAGCTCGTCGTACCAGCTGACGATCTGCACCCAGTCGGTCTCCTCGGCGCGCGGCGCGTCGGCGTGCAGGGCGGCGATAGCGGCCTGGGCTTGGAACTCACCGAGTCGGTCCCGACCCAGCGCTGTCTGCAGGACTGCGACGCCCTCGGTGATGAGCGAGGTGTTCCAGCGGGAGCGGTTCTGCTCGGCCAGGGGGACCAGGCTGCCGTCGCGCCGGGTCCGCGCCGGTCGCCGAGCGTGGTGCAGCAGCATCAGCGCCAGCAGCCCCGCGGTCTCCTCGTCATCGGTCGTCGACGCCAACTGCCGGGTGAGCCGGATCGCCTCGGCCGCCAGGTCGACGTCGCCGGTGTAGCCCTCGTTGAAGACCAGGTAGAGCACCCGTCGCACCGTCGCCAGGTCGCCAGGCTCCTCGAACCGCACGTCGCCCACCGTGCGTTTGGCCCGGCTGATCCGCTGCGCCATTGTCGCCTCCGGCACGAGGTAGGCCTGGGCGATCTGCCGGGTGGTCAAGCCACCGACGGCTCGCAGCGTGAGGGCCACGGCGGACGCCGGGGTCAGGGACGGATGGGCGCACAGGAAGAAGAGCTGCAACGTGTCGTCTGCGGTCTCGGTCGGTCCGGGCGGCGGCTCGACCGCGACCCGCTGCTCCCGCTCACGACGCGAGGCCTCGGAGCGGTGGGCGTCGAGGAACTTGCGCCAGGCAACCGTGACCAGCCAGCCCTTCGGGTCGGCGGGCTGCCGCTCCGGCCAGGTCAGCGCGGCCTGGATGAGTGCTTCCTGCACGGCGTCCTCGGCCGTCGTGAAGTCAACTCCGCGATGCACGAGGACGCCGATCACCGCGGGAGTCAGCTCCCGCAGCAGCAGTTCGTCCATCACCTGATCTGCCCTGGCCGGTCCGGTCTGGTCATTCGGTGACCGTCGGCGGTGCGCTCAGGAACGGGCGTACCTCGAGCCACTCGTGGATCGGCTTGCCGCCGGCTCCGGGGGCTGCCGACAACTCGCCGGCGAGCGCGAGCGCGCGCTCGTAGGTGTCGACGTCGATCGCCATCCAGCCGGCGATCAGGTCCTTGGTCTCTGCGAAGGGCCCGTCGGTGACCGGCGGTCGGCCCTCCCCGTCATACCGGACGAATGTGCCATCGGGCGAGAGCGCCTGGCCGTCGACGTACTCGCCGGTGCCCTCGAGCCGTGTGGCGAAGTCGCGCATGTACTGCAGGTGATCCTCGATCTCCTCCGGGGTCCATTGATCCATCGGGACGTCGTTGACGGCCTCGGGGGCGCCGCGGTAGTGCTTGAGAAGCAGATACTTCATGGTGGGTCTCCTTGCTGTGGCGCGGCCACGGTGGCCGCATGTACCCCTGGGACGGAGCCGCCCGGCCGGACTCGACATTCTCGCCACATCTTCTTCCAGTGCCTCCTGACGCAGCACGGTCCGAGCCACACATCGATCCCCTCACAGGCGCTTCGCGTGGCTCGCGTAGCCGCTGGCCAGGTGGCCCTCCTCCCCACTCTGGTCTCGACTGGGTCTGCTCACCGTGCAATCCGCCCGCTCGCGCCAGGGGCACGTCGGCGCGCGGACCGTAGTGCTTCATGGGATTGAGGACCAGAAGGTCTGGAATGTCGCTGCGACGAGTTGGGGTCTTCGACCATCCAGGAGTGGCCGAGGTCGTCGAAGCGGACTGTCTGCGCTCCGAGGCGTTGGGCCATTTCGAGGGAGAGGCTGTCGTCGCCGTAGGGGTCGGACGCGGCAATCATGACGAGCCCAGGAGCGCGCGTGGGCTGGGATGCGGCGCGCGACCTCGGCATCACCGGGCTGCTCGGGCGGTAGCCCGAGACCCGAAGGTCACGAGCGCGCAGACCACGCCAGAGGCAACGTACGACAGCCGCCGGGTCGCCAAGGACGGCTGCGACGTCCAGCGCATCGACTCGAGTCCGAAGATCGCTCGCGGTGCAGGGATGCTCTCGTCGTCTTGATGTTCGAACGGCGCAAGCCCGCCATTCCCGTCTACGCCGCCCAACGGAAGCCGGTGGCGTCGGGGCGCGGTGCCAGCGGGCTGGCCGGTAGGCCGTCCGGTGGATCGTCCTCGTTGTAGGCGCTCGGCGCCACGTCGTTCGGAGCGTCGGCGTGAAACAGCGCGGCGAGGAGCTCGATCTGCCCGCGGCCCACGCCCAGCTCGCCCATGCCGCCGCCGTACATCGGCCGCCGCTCCCGCGCGCAGCGTGCGTAGACCTCGAACAGCGGGCGCAGGCTGCCGATCCGCGACGGCTTGACGTTCACCACGCGCGCGGCCAGCGGCGTCGCGCCGATGTCCTCGGCGCTGCGGATCGGCGAGTCGTAGGACACGCGCTCGAGGTGATCGCCGAGCCGCTGCGCGATCTCGGGCAGGTCGTGCGGGTCCTCCAGGTAGGCGTCCGGGAACGCGGCGAGTAGGTGGTCGTACAGCGCACCCAGCGCCTGCGGATCCTTGACCTCGAAGCCGTAGTGGCCCTTGAAGTCGATCGTGTCGACCGCGCCGGTCGCCGCGACTTGGTCGACGAGCGCCGGCGCCCAGGTTGCCTCCGCGTCGAGCTTGAAGCGCACGCCGGGGCAGCGGGCGAGCCGCCGGCGCACCGGCTCGATCGAGGGCTCCTTGCCGAGGCCGAGCGAGTTGACGAAGCGCACCGGCTGGGGCTCCAGCCCGAGCACGTCGTGCAGCGAGCGGCCGGCCTGGCGCAGCGCGAGGTCGAGTGCCGCCGACTCGAACGCCCAGTTGCGGAGGCGCAGCGCGATGTCCCATTCCGGCGGCTGCGGCCACAGCTCGAGCGTGGCGAGATGGTCGCAGAAGCCGGCCAGCGTCCAGTCGCCCTCGAGCGGCAGCGAGGGCCGCGTCTCGTGCAGCGTGGTGCCGTCCTCGCGGAATACCGAGACGTCCTCGCCCAGCCCGTCGGCGCCCGCGCCGACGAGCCGCACGTGCGTCGTAATGCGCTCGAACTCGTAGGCGAGAAGGGCGTGCAGGCGGTCGTACTCGCACGCCTCGATGACGAGCGACAGCCCCGCCAGCCGCGGCCACAGCGACTCGCCGTTCATCGACGCGCTCGAGTGGTTCACCGCCGTCATTGTCTCATCAGGCCTCGCGGTAGGCCGGCGGCCGTCCCCCCCGCGGGCTCGCGCGCCGCTCCGATGCAATGTCACAGCGCGGCGGCGGAGTCAGCTGACGCGGCGATAGCGGATATGGGTGGTCAGCGGTGAATGAAGGACCTCGGCGGGCTCGAAGCCGAAGGACTCGACGCCGTCGAAGATGCGCTCGCCCGACCCGAGCAGGACGGGCGCGATGTCGAGGGTGAGCTCGTCGATGACCCCCGCGATCAGCGCCTGCCGGACGGTCGAGGCGCCGCCGGCGATGTCCACCCCGTTGTCCCCGGCGGCCTCACACGCTGCGGAGTAGGCCGCCTCGAAGCCCTCGGTGACGAAGTGGAACGTCGTCCCCCCGTCCATCTGGATCGAATCATGGCCGTGATGGGTGAGCACGAACACCGGCGCGTGATACGGCGGTTCGGGGCCCCACCAGCCTGACCAGTCCTCATCCCAGTCTCCGCGGAGCGGGCCGAACATGTTCCGCCCCATCACATACGCACCCCGGGGGCGCATGAGCCACTCGTTCGCGATCTTGTCCGCGTCGTTGGCCCGCGGGTCGCCGATGTGCCAGCCGTGCAGCTCCCGCCCGCGCCGTCCGAGGGGATCCTCCCGGCTCTGGTCCGGCCCGGCGACGAAGCCGTCCAGTGAGATCGACATGTGGCATGTGGTGTCCGGCACCGCGAACCTCCTGAGTGATTGCGACTTGCAAGCGGTGGTGCGTCGTCGCGCACGCGAGGACTTTCGCACTCCAGCAGACCGGAGGGCGGCCTGCTTCAGCCACGTGGCCTGCGCGGCAGCACCCAACGCCGCATCACCCCGACAAGGCCCGCGCCCATCAATCGCGGCTGTAGTCGGCTGCTACTCGGCGGAGTTCGCTTGCGGTGTCCACTAAGCAGACCGCTACCACGGGCGTCGGGTGCGCTGTTCCGCGGAGCCTGGTGAGTGTGCGGTCTCTGCCTGCGGTGCGCGGGTCAGGGGAGCATGCCGGGAGGGCCGAGGATTTCGATGTTGTTCTCGGTGGCAATTGCTGCCAGTCGGGCGGGGTCGGGCTCGTCGAGCGCGGCGGCGGCGATGACGAAGCGCTCAAACCCCGATGGGCTGGTGAGGACGAGCCAGCGAGCGGGTTGGTCGCCGACCTCGTAGGCGTGGGGAACCCCGCGGGGCGCGAGGATGTAGTCGCCGGGAACGGCGTCGATCTGCTGTCCAGGGAGGTGCAGCGTGACCTGCCCGCCGAGGATGTAGAAGGCCTCGTCCTCGGCGTGGTGGACATGCAGCGGCGGCATGTGGCCGGCGGGGACCTCGATCATGTCGATGAGGCTGTAGCGGCCGTCGGTGCGGTCGCCGTCGGTGAGGATGCGGGCGCGGCTTCCGAGGAAGTCGAGATCTTCGCTGGTGACTGTGGTGCTGATGGGCATGGCGTGCTCCTTGTGAGCGGTGGTGGCGCTGGCGCGCCGGATGTCGCCCATCGTGTCCCGAGCGCCTGATCGGAGCAACTGAACTTGCTGAAGCTAGTATCGGCTGAGCCGATGCTCGATCTGCGACGA
Source organism: Solirubrobacteraceae bacterium (assembly GCA_033855075.1). Lineage (GTDB taxonomy): Bacteria > Actinomycetota > Thermoleophilia > Solirubrobacterales > Solirubrobacteraceae > CADCVQ01. Next base: position 6,604 of record JAWVGM010000014.1, read on the forward strand.
CTAACGACGTTTCGCGAGGTGGTCAGCCGCCGCTCGTTCTCGGCCGCCGCGCAGGCACTTGACTACACGCAGTCCAGCGTTTCGCAGCAGATCACGACGCTTGAACGGGAGCTCGGGGTGACGCTGATCGATCGCGCCAGCCGTCCCGTGACAGCGACGGCGATCGGCGAGGCGGTGATGACGCACGCCGAGGCGCTCCTCGGCCAGGCGACGTCGATCGAGCGCGAGCTGGGTGCGCTTTCGCGCGGCGAGTCGGGCACCCTGCGCGTCGGTGGCTTCTTCACGGCCTGGACGACCTTCATGCCCGCGGCGATCGCGGACTTCTCACGCTCACACCCGCGCGTGGTACTCGAGCTGCACCAGATGGAACCCGAGATCGCGACGCGCGCGATCGGCGCCGGCGAACTGGACCTCGCCGTCGTCTACCGGCTCGAGGACTCCGATGCAGACGATGACACGCTCGACTCGGTTCACCTGCTCGATGATCCCTACGCCATCGCGCTGCCGAGCGCCCACCCGCTGGCCAGGCACGAACAGGTCGCGCTTCGCGAACTCGCGGGCGAGCGCTGGGTCAGCCCACCGCCCCATGACGACTACGCCCGAGTGCTCATCGAGCTGTGCCGCGAACACGGCGGCTTTGCACCCCAGGTCACCTACGAAACCGCAGACATCGCGATGGCCCAACCGATCGTCGCATCCGGTCTGGCCGTGGCGCTGTTACCCGCACTAGGACTTATCCCGACGCACAAAGACGTCACCGTCCGGCCGCTTGCCTCCACTCCACCAGCCCGCTCGGTATGGGCGATCCGTCCCACCAACCGGGCACCCGCCACCGACGCCATGACCCAGGCGCTAACGCAATCCTCGAAACGCGCATAGCCGCGACGCGGTGACCGCGTCGCGGCAATAACTGCGGTCCGCTCCAACACTGCGTCTCGACGCGAACCTCGAGTACGCCACGCCGAAGCCTCGGCCGAGTCGCCGCTGCGGCCCGGTGATCGGTCAGCGGCCCTTAGCTGATGAGTCCGGCTCGGAGCGCGTGCGCGACCGCACTTGCTCGGTCAGCAACGCGGAGCTTGGCGATGGTGCTGTCGAGGTCGCTCTGGACCGTCGCCGGCACGAACCGAAGCTCCTCGGCGATCTCCGCGACGGTGCGGCCGTTGGCGGCGAGTTGAAGTACTTGGAGCTCTCGTATTGAAAGTGTCTGGGCGTCAGAGTCCGCCATGATGAAACTTCCTGGCGATCGTACGCACTCCAAACCGATTACTCAGCGTACCATAGCTTCTCATCGAATTGTTTATAGAGTGATGTCCAACTTTTCGGATGAACGTTAGTCAGGGTTTGAAGCGCCGCTCGTACGAGTAGGCCTGCGATGATGGAGGGGCACGACAGGCATCGACCCATTCGGCTTATCCGCGATCAGGTCGCGACTCATCTCGCCGACCGCTCGGGGACGTGGCTGGCATCGTTCGCCGAACTCGTTGCGACGGCAGGCGACAACGGCGTACCCATCGGCACATTGCAGGCCTACGTGACCAGCCTTCTCGGCCCGAGCGCACAAGGTGAGGTCCACGAAGATGATGCCCGCGAGGCTCTTATCGACGCGCTCGTCGGTCGATCGGCGTCAATCACGCCCGAGGACCCCGGACGCAGTTCCTAGGGACACTGCGTGCAGGAAGGCGGAAGCCTCGTGAAGTCGGACGCCAGCCGGACGAGACGTCGTTGGTTCGGAGGCTCTCAACTCACTGTCGCCTCGCAAGACGCCACACCGTAAGCGCGGCGAGCACGGTCAAGAGCGCGCACGACCACCGCGAGGCCAAGCACCGCCCCGAGTTGCCGCAGCTGTTGACGCCGCCCGTCGGCGCGTGTCTCGGCGCGCTCCGTCGCCTCGCGCTCTGCGCGCGCTTGGGCCTTCTGTTCGGCCGCTCGGCGGCTTTGTCAGCTACTCCCCCGGGTGCAGCGCGTCGCCGTGATCAGCCGGCGTCGACCGGGAGTTGCGCGTGGAGCAGGGTCCCCGCGCCTTCGGTGCTGACGATCACGAGCGTGCCGCCCAGCGCCTCGACCCGGTCGGTGAGCCCGATCAGGCCGGAGCCCCGCGTCGGATCGGCGCCACCGACGCCGTCGTCGCGAATGGTGAGTTCGAGGGTGCCGTTGTGGGTTTCGACGCGGACCTCCGTGACCGATGCCTGGGCGTGTTTCGCCGTGTTCGTGAGCGCTTCCGAGACGACGTAGTACGCCGCCACCTCAACCCGCTCTTCCAGCCGCTTGTCGACGGTCACGTCAAGCTCGACCGGGACCGCCGAACGCCGGGCGAGCGCCCTGAGGGCCGGCCTGAGGCCGCCCTCCGACAGGATTGCCGGGTGGATGCCCCGGGAGAGCTCGCGGAGCTGATCAATCGCGTCTGACAGCCCGTCCCCGACACGGGACAGCGGTGTCCGTGGTTCCTCGCGACCGGATGAGATCGTCTCGGAAGTCCGCAGCTCGAGCAGGAGCGATACGAGACGCTGCTGCACCCCGTCGTGCAGGTCACGCTCGAAGCGTCGGCGAGTCTGGTCGGTGGCAGCGACGATCCGCGCGCGTGACGCCGCCAGCTCCGTCCGCGCTTCGGTGTTCGCGATCGCGGTCGCCACGAGCTCTGTGAACTCGGCTATCTGTGACTCCGTGCCGGGAGGGAATGGCGCTGCGCTTTTGGACGACGCGGCGATGACGCCCCAAAGGCGCCCGTCGACAACGATCGGACAGCCGACGGACGAGCGGATCCCCACGCCCTGCGCTTCCTGCGCGATCGGACCGTGAGCGTCGGCGAAGCTGTCCACGCGAACGGGACGGCTCGCCTCGAGGATCATTGCGGCGATGCTCGCGCCTTCGAGCGAGAATCGCGTGCCGACGGCCAGTTCCGGGGCGTCGCCCCTGCTCCAGCCGGCGACGCCGATGACGCTGTCGCCCGACTCGTAGCGCTCCATGCGCGCGAGGTCCGCACCGGAGAGGATGCCGACCTCGCGGGTCACCGTCTCGAACACCTCGGCCGGCGCTGCCCCTTCCGCCACCAGCGTCGCAACGCGCCGCAACGCCGCCTGCTCGCCGGCGAGTTGCGCCCACTCGGTCCGAGCTTCCGTGTTCGAGACCGCCGTGGCGACGAGCTCCGTGAAGGCGGCGATCCTCGACTCCGTGTCCGCCGGGAGTGTCTGGTTGTCGCCCGATGCGGCGATCATCACGCCCCACAATCGCCCGCCGACGACAATCGGCGCGCCGACCGAGGAGCGGACTCCGAGGTCGCTGGTTACCAAGGCGATCGGGGCAGACGCGTCGTCGTAGTCGTCCATTCGCGCCGGGCGACCGGTCTTGAACACCAACCCCGAGACGCTGGTGTCGTCCAGCGGCGCCCGCGTGCCCACCGCCAGGTGAGTTCCGTCTGCGCTCCAGCTGCCGACGCTGGTCGCCGAGCCGTCGGGGTCATAGCGGCTCATGTACGTCGCGGTGACACCGAGGACCTGCCCGACCTCACGGGCGACCGCCGCGAAGACGTCGGCCGGAGCGACACCGTGAGCGACCAGCGTCGCCACGCGCCGCAACGCCGCCTGGGCGTCCGCGAGCGCGCTGCGATCGCGCTCCACCTCGTGTGCGCGACGACCAGATCGGGACGCGACCTCGGCGACGAGGACGGACGTGAGGATGAAGACGGCGAGCACGAACACCGTCGCCGTGTCGAGGGCGCGGAGGGGCGGGAGGAAATACCAGTCGAAGGCGTCGAGGGTCACGACCGCGACCGGCACCGCATAGACGACCCCCGCGTAGCGAGCGACCGCCAAAACGCCCGCGACGAGAACCGGGCCCAGCACCAGAGTCGGCACGTGAGCTGATCGCGCTGCCGAGCACAGGAGGGCTGCCAGCACGAACGCGGCGGCGCCGGTGAAGAAAGCGAGCACGATCTCCACCTCGAACCGTCCGCGATGCCGAAGCCACCAGGCGGACATCTCACAACACTAATCCACCTTCAGTGGCACCGTCCAAGCTCGGGCAGCCACGCCGTCGGAGCCATGCGTCCTCCCCTGTGAGGCCCGACTTCGTTGCTCTGAGCGTCTGGCGTTTCCGGAGGCTGCCCTTTCGTCGGCGCGTCGCCGTAGTGTGGTGCCGTGACGGAACGAGGCTCGCACGACCTGCCCCCGCCCGGCGTTCGTCGCACGGCGGTGGAGCTCCGAAGCATCCTCCGCGCCGAATCGCACACGCATCGCCTGTTGCGCAGTCGGCTGACAATCCTCACTGGCGCGACCCTGCTTCTCGACGCGGTCGGGACGGTTCTCATGTACGTGTGCGAGCACGACCGCGCCGCCTCGGGATTTCACGACCTGGGCGGCGCGTGGTTCTGGGTCTCCGCCCAGCTGACGACCGTCAGCTCGCAGATGTCCAACCCCGTCACGACCGCCGGCCGTGTGATCGACATCGTGCTCGAGGTGTGGGCCGTCTCTGCCGTAGCCGCGCTCGCCGGCTCGCTGGGTGCGTTCTTCGTCGCTCGGCATCATGAGGCGCCGGTCGCACCGAGCCGCCCAACCGAGCCGCATTGAGCGCCGAGGGCAGGCTTCACCGCTTCAGCTATACGAGGCTCTCGCCCCCATCCATTCGCGCAGCGACTGCGGGAGCTGAGGCGCCTCGAGCACGTGCGGGATGAGGGTTCCGTCGAGCAGGATCGCGTCCGAGACCATGCGCACCGTGACGCCGTGGGCGGGCAGGTGCACGACGTCGACGTCGATGGCGTCCCCCGCGCCCAGCTCGCCCTCCTCCACGATGCGCAGGTACGCGCCCGGGCGCGAGGCGCTGCCGAACCGCCTGACGAACGACGGGTCGCCCATGCGCAGTCCCAGCTTGAAGCACGGCAGCCGCGGCTGGGCGACCTCGAGCAGGGTCGTCCCCACTCGCCAGCGCTCGCCAACCAGCGCGCCCGAGACGTCGAGACCCTCACACGTCAGGTTCTCGCCGAAGATGCCCGGGCCAAGCTCGCGGCCCAGCTCGCGCTCCCAGTCGCGGATCTCCTCGATCGCGTACCCGTAGACCGCCTTGTCGGGCCCGCCGTGCACCGACCTGTCGGCCTGGTCGTCGCCGTCGAGGTTCACCCCGTGCACGTGGACGCGGTCGGCGATGGGCGTCTTCCAGATCGCGGTCGTGACGGTCCGCCGCCCGGTGCCGACCGCGCGCGGGCGCCCGACGTTGACGCTGAGTACGTGTGCCATCGGGGACTCAGGACTCTGGCACGTCGCGGGCCACGTCCCGGCGGTGGTCCAAGCGGTGCGATACCGCGGCGGGAAGGATCGGCGCGGCTTTGGAGTCGTGAGAGTCAAAACAACGACGAAGGAGACTCCGATGGACCTGTACGTGATTCTGCGCCGCGCCGGCTGGCGTTCCCCCGAAGACCTCCAGAACGCCGCGGCGCGCTCAGCGCGCGTGGGCGACGAGGAGATGCCAAACGACGTGCGGTGGATTCGCAGCTACGTCCTGGACGAAGGTGATGGTGGGCTGGGAACTGTCTGCATCTACCAGGCAAGCTCGCCCGAGGAGATTCGCGACCACGCGTCGAGGGCCGGCCTCCCAGCGGACGAGATCATCCCCGTGGCGGACACCGTCGTCGTCCGTCCCGACCCGCAGCCGGCGGCGGCCTGACCGATATGCCGGTTCTCGTCGCACGCCGGGGCGTAGGGTCAGCGGCAGTGGTTGACGGGGCTCGCATCCTGGACACGGAGACGCTCGGCGACCACGTCGATCGGCTCTATCGCGCGGCGTGGGCGTTATGCGGCAGCCGCCCGGACGCCGAGGACCTGGTGCAGGACACGTTCGCCCGTGTCCTGGCCAAGCCGCGGCGGGTGCGCAACGACAACGACCTCAGCTACCTGCTGCAGGTGTTGCGCAACACCTTCTTCTCCTCGCGCCGGACCGCCTCGCGCCGGATCACCACGGTGGCGGTCCCGGAGGGCTATGAGCCCGTCGACCCGTCGCCTGAGCGGCGCCCCGAGGACGTGGCCGAGACGCGCGAGGTGTTCGCCGTGATCGCCGGCTTGAAGGACACCTATCGCGACGCGCTCGTGGCCGTCGGCGTCGTGGGCCTCAGCTACGCCGAGGCGGCGAAGCTGCTCAAGACGAAGGAGGCCACGATCGCCTCGCGGGTGTTCCGCGCGCGCGTTCAGGTCGCCGACGGGATGGAACCTGCCCGGTCCGGCGTCATAGCTGGAGAGGATTGAGGCATGGAGCCGCGCGACGAAACCCCTTCGACAGCCGCCGAGATCGAGCGCTCCGAGCGCGGGCGCGAGCTGATCGCGGCGGCGCTTGGCGACCCGCGAAACCAGGCGCCCGCGTCCCTCCGCGAGGCCCTCGAGGATCAGCGCACCCGGGCCGCCGCCGCGGCAGCACCGGCGGCCCGCCGTCGGTTCGGGCTGCTGCGCGGGCGTATGCTCGCGGCCGGCGGCGCGTTTGCCGCCGTCATCGTCGTGATCGTGCTCGCGGTGGGCGGTGGCAGCGACGGCGGTCCGTCGATCGACCGCGTCGCCGCGTACGGGCGCCAGCCCGCAACGGCACCCGCCCCGGCGACCGTGCCGGGTACCGAGCCCGCCCAGCTCAACGTGGCCGTCGAGGGGCTCAACTTCCCCGACTGGCAGGCCAAGTTCGCCTGGCGGGCGACTGGCCGCCGCGCCGACCGCGTGGGCGGCCGCGACGTCACGACGGTCTTCTACCGCACCGCGAAGGGCGCCACGCTCGGCTACGCGATCGTCGCCGGCAAGCCGATCGGCGGCGCGCCCGCCGGCGACGACGTCGTCGTCGCGGGAGAGACGTATCGCGTTGCGCACGGCGGTGGTCGCACGACGGTCACCTGGACACAGGACGGCCACACGTGCGTCATCGACGCACCGTCGGCGGTTCCCGACGCGAGGTTGGTCGCGCTCGCGTCGTGGGACAACGCCTAGTGTTTCCTTCTTGCCGGAGGGAGCACTAGCTGCCGGGACCGCCGAGATCGAGGGGCGCGACGAGCGGTTGCAGTCGTTCGAGCGCGCGCGACTCGATCTGACGGATCCGCTCACGGGACACGCTCAGCCGCCGCGCGACCTCGGTCGCCGAGCACGGTTCCTCGCCGGCGAGGCCGTACCGCAGCTCGATCACGCAGCGCTCACGCTCGCTCAGCGTGCACAGCAGCCGGCGCACGCGGTCTGCGTAGCCGGCCGCGATGACGATCGCCAAGGGCGATGGCGTGTCCTCGTCGGGGATGAGCTCTCCCAGGACCGAGCTGCCGTCGTCACCGACGGGCTGATCAAGTGAGACGGGGGCCTGCGCCCAGCCGCGCAACGCGAGCAGCCGCTCGGCGCCGATGCCGGTCAGCTCGGCCAGCTCCTGCACCGTGGGTTCGCGGCCATGGACGCCAAGCAGCCTGCGCTCGGCGCTGCCGACCCGATCGAGCAACTCGACCAGGTTGACGGGCAGTCGAATGAGCCGTGACTTGTCAGCAAGCGCGCGAACGATCGCCTGGCGCACCCACCACGCCGCGTATGTCGAGAAGCGAAAGCCGCGATCTGGATCAAACTTCTCGACGGCGCGGATGAGCCCGAGCGCGCCTTCCTGAACCAGGTCCAGCAGCGGCAGTCCCTGCCCGCGGTAGCGCTTGGCGACCCAGATCACCAACCGCAGGTTGCTCTCGACGATGCGCTGTCGGGCGCGCAGGTCGCCCCCCTGAGCACTTCGCGCGAGGACGATTTCCTCCTCGCGACCCAACGGGGCGATCGCGCGCACGTCACGCAAGAACAGATCCAGCGAGTTGTTCGCCGGTGTGTTCGGATCGTTGCTGGCGGCGCCGGTAACCCGCGCCGGCTTGTGTTCGTCCATCGATGCTCCTGAGGTGAGCGCGGACAGGACTTCCAGGCTCCGCACCGAGCCCATCGAGGAGCCCGGCCGTACCCCAGACCAACAACGACCCCTCGACACCGACGTTAGAAGGTCGACACCGAAATGGCGCCGGTCACCCTATCCGCGCGCCGGCTCGAACCGTCACCACGACGCGTCGTCATCTGCGCTGGGGCTCCGGCGCTATGTCTTGGTGCCGTATTTCGTGCATTCGGTGACGGCGCGGAGCTGCGCCCCCTTGAGGTAGCCGGTCTTGTCGGCGATGACGATCGTGCCGGTCTGGGTCCACCCTCCCCCGTTCTCCGACCCGGGCCCGGCCTTGTACTCGTCGGGGACCGCGTGAGCCTCCGCTTCGGTGCGCTCGATGATGACCAGCGACTTCACGCCGCCCGCGTTCACGGCGACCGCGCGATCGGATGCCTTGCGGGCGATCGGATCGAGGTCGGCCGGAGCCTCGCTGACCGTGAAGCCCGCCTGCCTGCCCTTCGTCTTGAGGCAGTCGACGACCTGCGCGCCGGTGGGAATGCCCTTGTAGGGACCGTAGAACCCGGCGGCGGCGGGCCCCTCGTTGTCGCTTCCGCCGCAGCTCGCGAGAGCGATCGCGGTGACCAGGATTACGCTGCCTGCACCAGCACGTTTGACCATTGAGTTCATGGGCGACATCGTGACGCCTCGAGTCGCCCGCGAGGCGACACCTCAGGGTCGACCTGCGCCACCCCGCGAGGCCCACGCCGCCGCGAGGTGGACGATGACCGCGGCGGCCGCCGCCATGTCCTGCAGCGAGACCCACTCGCGCACGGAGTGATAGGCGTGCCCGCCGGTGAAGATATTCGGGGTCGGCAGCCCCATCGCGCTGAGGCGCGAGCCGTCGGTCCCCCCGCGGATCGGCTCGCGCAGCGGCTCGAGCCCCTCGGCGCGCAGCGCGGCGACGGCGTGCTCGACGACCTCCGGAAAGGGCTCGAGGTGGGCGCGCATGTTCGGGTACTGCTCGACGATCTCGATCGTCATCGACGCGCCGGGCGTGGCGTCGACGACCGACTGCGCCGTCGCGCGCAGGAGCTCGGCGTGGCCGGCGAGCAAGTCGTCGTCGAAGTCGCGCAGGATGACTCGGATCCGGGCCGTGACGGCGTCGCCGGTGAGCTCGAGCACGTGGATGAAGCCCTCGCGCCCGGAGGTCGTCTCGGGCGTGAGCCGGTCCTGCGGCAGCGCGGCGACGATCCGCGCGGCGACGCGGGCGGCGTTGACGAGGATGTCCTTCGCCCACCCCGGGTGGACAGCGACGCCGGTCACGGTGATCGTCGCCTCGAGCGCGGAGAACGTCTCGTCCTGAAGCTCGCCGAGCGACGAGCCATCCATCGTGTAGGCGCAGCGCGCACCGAACGCGGCGACGTCGAACAGCGTCGCGCCCTCGCCGATCTCCTCGTCGGGCGTGAAGCAGATGCGGATCGTCGGGCGCGCCAGGTCGGGATGCGCGTGGAGGTGCGCGACCGCGGCCATGATCTCCGCGACGCCGGCCTTGTCGTCGGCGCCCAGCAGCGTGTCGCCGGAGGACGTGACGATGTCGTGCCCGGCGCGCGAGGCGAGATGCGGCTCGGTCTGCGGGTCGAGCGTCGTCGCGTTGCGCGGCAGCTCGACGACCCCGCCGTCGTAGTCGCGGTGCACGATCGGCACGACCCCGGCGCCGGGGGCATCGGGGCTCGTGTCGACATGCGAGACCAGGCCGATGACCGTTTCAGGATCGCCGCCGCTGGCCGGGAGCGTCGCGGTGACGTAGCCGTTCTCGTCGAGCGCGGCGTCGGTCAGCCCGATCTCGGCGAGCTCGGCCGCCAGTAGCCCGGCGAGCTCGAGCTGTCCCGGCGTGCTCGGGCTCTGCGTGCGGTCGCGTGTGGACTGCGTATCGATGCGGACGTAGCGATCGAAGCGCTCCAGGAGGTCCGGCGCGAGCGATTCGGCGAGGGCAGAGGTGTAGGGCGCCATGGGTGCGCGCAACGCTAGTCCACGCGTCGGAAACTTCGGCCACGTTTGTACTGGCGAGCGTGCGGCGTCCTTCGCTTCCCATCGCTCCCCGCGCGCGGTAGCGTGCGCGTCGGGTTGTTGCGCCGTCTCCCCCTCCTCACTGTGGTGATCGCGCTCGCCGCGCCGGCTACCTCAAGCGCGGCGGACTGGTTCGTCGCCGACAGCGGGGGAAGCGACGCGAACACCTGCATGTCCGGCAGCCCGTGCGCGACCATCAACCACGTCGTGGGGCTCGCCGGCGTCAACGACGGCGACACCGTGCACATCGCGGCCGGCACGTACAACGAGAACGTCGCGACCGCGAAGCGGCTCGCGTTCGTCGGCGTCGGACCGGGCACGCCGACGAGTAACACCGGCTCGTCGTTCGTCATCTCCCCCGCGAATACGAACGCGTTCGACCTGACCGGCGGCGGCAGCATCACGAACCTGCGCGCCCGTGGCCACAACGGCAGCGGCAACGCAGGCTTCGGAATCGTGCTGCGATCCAACGCGGGGACGTCCAAGACCTACGCGCTGAGCAACGTCATCGCGATCGGCGGTCAGGACAGCGGGGCGGGCGCATCGTTCCTCGGGCTGTGGGCGACCGCGTCCAACGCGGGCTCGCAGCTGACCCTCAACGCATCCGACGTGTACGTGACGAGCCCGCTGAATCTCGGCGAGGCGGCCCAGGTCCAGGCCCAGTCGGGCACGACGGCGGTCGGGAACTTCACGCGCGCGACGTTCGCGCCGGGTGGCAACGCCAGAGGGCTCGAGGGGATCGGCACCACGACGACGCTCAACGTCTCAGACTCGTCGACGCTCTCCGGGCCCGGAACAGCGGGGATCGTGGCCTCCGGTCCGCTCTCGCTCACCCGCAGCAGCATCGCGGCCGGCTCCGACGCCGTGACCTGGAGCGGGACCTCTCCGTTCTCGATCGTCGACAGCCAGCTCCTCACGACGACGAGCGTCGCCAGTCCGCGCGAGACGCTGGACCTCGACGCGGTCGCTTCGGGAACGGCGACCGCCTCGATCAAGGGCAGCACGATCGTCATGAACGGGCAGAACTCGAGCCACGCCGCGCTCAACGTGGTGTCGCAGTCGGGCAGCACCCTGAACCTCGCCATCACCGACACGATCATTCGCTCCGCGCATCCCGACGGGACGCCGTTCGGCAACGACATCAGGACGGTGCTCAACAACCCGGGCGGCGTCATCAACTTCGGCGTCTCGCACTCGAGCTACTCGAGCGTGAGCGCGGCGACGCCGGTGCCTGCCGCGGGCACGGGCACGAACATCGCTGGTGATCCCGGCTTCGTGTCCTTCGCGGGCAGCAACTACGCGCTCACATCAAGCTCACCGCTCATCGACCGCGGCGACCCGGCGGCCGCGGCTCCGGGCGAGCTCGACCTCGCCCATCAGCCGCGCAGCCTCGACGGCAACGGCGACTGCATCGCCGCGCCCGACGTCGGCGCGTTCGAGCTGACCGGAGCGACCGGCGTCGTGCCGCAGCCGACCGCATCCGGACCGGCCGTCGCGCGACCCGGCAATCCGGTCACGTTCACCGCGACACCGGCGACCGGGTACACGCTGACATGGAGCTTCTCGGACGGCGGCACAGCGACCGGCGCGAGCGCCTCGCACGCGTTCACTGCAACGGGCACGCAGGCCGCGACGGTCGTGGCGTCCCACGGTGCATGCGTCGCAGCCGCGACGGCCACGATCGTGATCGACGGCACGCGCCCGACGTTCAGCAAGGTCTCCGTCAAGCACAAGAAGCTGAAGTTCAAGCTCTCCGAGGACGCGTCGGTCAAGGTCACCGTCCTGCGCCGCAAGCCCCATCACAGCAAGTACTCGAGCCTCGGCAGCTTCACGATCACGGGCACGAAGGGCACGCACAGCTACAAGCTCCCCAAGAAGGTCAAGGGCCACAGGCTCAGGGCGGGCTCCTACGAGGTGAAGCTCGTCGCGACCGACCCCGCCGGCAACAAGTCGCACACGAAGACGAAGAAGTTCACGCTCTGACCTTCGTGATGCACGCAGGTCGCGGGCCGCGCCCAGCCAGGCTGGGTGAAGGCGGCGTTCGAGTTCGTCCTCGAGCCAGACGGGGATGGCACGCGGGCGCACGCGGGTAGGGTCGCGCAGCACTCATGCTCGACTTCGTGGCGAAACTGACCTGGCGGCGGCCGAAGCTCGTCCTCGCGCTCGTCGGCGTATTCGTCGTCGGCGCGGGCGCGTATGGCTACAACGTCGAGCATCACCTCAAGGCGGCGGGTTTCACCGACAGCGCGTCGCAGAGCGAGCGGGCGACGTCGCTGCTGCTCCACGAGTTGGGCTACACCGCAAGCCCGGCGGTCGCGGTGCTCGTGCGACCGCATGGCGGCGGCAAGCTCGACCTTGCCGATCCGGCGGTTCGCCGCGAGGTCGATCGGATCAGCCACGCGCTAGCCGACGCGCGCTACCTCGGGCACGTCGTCAACCCGCTGCACAACCGCCGCGAGGGACGCGCGCTGATCGAGCCCGACCGTCACTCCCTGGTGATCACCGCCAGCCTGTCGACGCAGGACGTGGAGAGCGATGGGGGCCTGGCGGCGGAGGACGCCAAGAAACGCATCGGCGCAAGCCCGCTCGACGTGCGCCTGGGCGGCTTCGCCGTCAGCTTCAACGAGGTCAACGACGAGACGCGCGCAGACCTCACGACCGCCGAGATGATCGCGTTCCCGATCCTCACCGTGCTGCTGCTGCTCGTGTTCCGGGGCGTCATCGCCGCGGCGATCCCGCTCCTCCTCGGCGTGATCTCGATCCTCGGCACGTTCCTCATGCTGCGCGTGATGGCGAGCCTCGTGGACACGTCGCTGTTCGCGCTGAACATCGCCACCGCGCTCAGCCTGGGCCTCGCGGTGGACTACGGGCTGCTCATGGTCTCGCGCTACCGCGAGGAGCTCGACCGCGCGGGCGGGGTGGCCACCGAGGAGGCGCACCGGCGAACCGTGCAGACGGCCGGCCGGACCGTGCTCTTCTCGGGCTTCACGGTGGCGGTCGCGCTTGCGGCGCTCATCCTCATGCCCCAGCGATTCCTGTACTCGGTCGGCGCCGCGGGCGCGGCGGTCGGGCTGCTCTCGGCGCTGATGGCGATCCTCGTCGTGCCGTCCATGCTGGCGCTCCTGGGCACGCGCATCAACGCGCTGTCGACGCGTCGCGGACCGTCGGTGTCGGACACCTCGAGCGGCTGGTACCGGCTCGCGCGCGGGGTGATGCGCCGCCCGGTGGCGGTGGCCGTCGGCTGCACGGCCCTGCTGCTGCTGGCCGCCTCTCCCCTGCTGTCGACCACGCTGACCGGACCGAGCGCCGAGGCGGTCCCGCCGAGCCAGCCCTCCTACGCCGTGAACCAGTACATCGACCAGCAGTACTCGCGCGGCGTCTCGTTCCCGATCACGGTGACGATCGCTGGAGATGTCAGCGCGGCGCAGCTCGCGCGCGTGCAGCGGCGGATCGACGCCATCGACGGCATCGAGGGCGGGACCCCCTTCGTGCGTGCGTCGCGGCGCGCGGCGTTCGCGAACTTCACGCCGGCGAGCTCCGCGCTCGCCGGGCGCACACAGGACGCGGTGCACACGATCCGGTCGCTCCACGTGTCCGGCGGCGGCGAACTGCTCGTGTCGGGCAATACCGCGCGCTTCATCGACGAGAAGGAGAGTCTCATGGACCATCTCCCGCTCGTCGGCGGGATCATCGCCGGGACCACGCTGCTGTTGCTGTTCGCCCTGACCGGCTCGGTGCTGCTGCCGATCAAGACGCTGATCATGAACGCGCTCACGCTCGGCGCCTCACTCGGCATCATCGTGCTCGCGTTCCAGAAGGGCGTCCTCGACGACCTCTTCGCGTACACGGGGCCGGCGGCGATCGAGGTGACGAGCCTGGCGTTCCTCTTCGCGGTGACGTTCGCGCTGGCGACGGACTACGCCGTGCTCGTGATGGCCCGCATCAAGGAGCAGCACGACCTGGGCGCCGGCAACGAGGAGGCCGTCGCGGTCGGGATCGGCCGCACCGGGCGCGTGATCACCGCCGCGGCGGGGGCAATCGCGGTCGTCTTCCTCGCGTTCGGCGTGAGCAAGGTGTTCTTCATGAAACAGATCTCCGTCGGGGAGGCCGCCGCGGTGATCATCGACACGACGATCGTCCGCGCGCTGCTCGTGCCGGCGCTCATGCGCCTCCTGGGCGATTGGAACTGGTGGGCGCCCGGGCCGCTGCGGCGCCTGCAGGCGCGGTTCGGGTTCGCAGAGGGATAGCCACGGCGTCAGGCTCATCAAGCCCATCCTCCATATGGATGATCTCGCGGGAGCGCCGGCGTTCCGACAAGACCGACAGTGCGACGACGACCTCTCCCCCGCCTCGGCGTGTTCGGCAAGGTTTCGATCGCGACGATCTTCCTCGTCATCGCACTCGGCGGCGTCGTCTGGGTGGGCCTCGAGGGCACGCGCGGGGCTATACGCGGCGCCGACGCGATCGACCACTCGTTCGCCGACAGGGTCGACACCGATCGCGTGATCGAGCTCGTGACCGAGAACTCAGGTCTGGTGGCGGAGCGGCTGACTGCCCGCAAACCGCTTCAGATCGGCAAGCTCGACGACGAGCTCACGAGCACCGGTGCGCAGCTCGCCGCTGCAGTCGTGCGGGCCACCGACGGTGGCGCAGGCGCCCCCGCGTCGGAAGCGCGGGTCGTCCGGCGTATCCAGCACGCGTATCCGGCATATCTGCAGGCGCGCGAGCGCCTGCTGCACCAGGCCGCGCGCCCGCACGCGTCCTCGCTCTTCAGCCTCGACGTCCGCCTCGACGCGGCGGCCGCTCCGCTGGCGCGTGGGCTCGCGGAACTCGCCGATGTGCACTTCCGCCGCGCCAATGCTGCGCTTGCCCAGCTTCGACGGACGGGCACGGGCCCCACGACGCTGCTCGCGTTCCTGCTCTCGCTTGCGTTCGTGAGCCTCCTCGCCGGCGCCTGGCTGGCGCGCGGCGTCGTCCTGCGGCTGCGCGAAGCCGCGGAGTTCTCGGGCCGGGTCGCCACCGGAGACCTCAGCACCCGCCTCCTTCCCGGATCGCGGGACGAGCTAGGAACGCTCGCCGACTCGCTGAACGAGATGGTCGAGCAGCTCACCGAGTCGTCATCGCAGCGCGTGGTCCAGCGCGACGAGGAGCAGGACTACCGCTCCTTGCAGGAGACGTTCTCCGAGATCCTTCAGGTGACCGAGAGCGAAAGCGAAGCTCACGACATCCTGAAGCTGCACATCGAGCGCGGTATCGCATCGAGCGAGCTCGTGGTGCTGAACCGCAACAACTCGCAGGATCGCCTCGAGGCGACGACCGACCTGTCCGCCGACTCCCGGCTGCTCGAGCCGCTGAAGAGCGCCAAGCCGCGCGCCTGCCTGGCGGTGCGCCTCGCCCGGCCGTTCGAGTCAGGCGGCGCCCGCCGCTCGCTGCTCTCGTGCGAGATCTGCGGCAGGACCGAGCGCGAGTCCACCTGCCTGCCGCTGCTCGTGAGCGGTGAGGTCATCGGGTCGATCCTCATCGACCACGACGATCCGCTTCAGGATCGCCAGGAGCGACTCGTGCACGAATCGGTCGCGTACGCCGCACCGATTCTCGCCAACCTTCGCAACCTCGCTCTTGCCGAGGCGCGTGCGGCCACCGATGCGCTCACCGGGCTGCCGAACCGTCGCGCGATTCAGGACACCCTCAAGCGGATGATCGCGCACTCGGTGCGCACGCTCTCACCGCTCGCGGCGATCGTGATCGACCTGGACCACTTCAAGCAGATCAACGACACCTACGGACACGAGGAGGGCGACGCCGTCCTCGCTGCGGTCGGCGACGTGCTCTCGAGCTCCCTACAGGGCGACGGCTTCGCCGGGCGCAACGGAGGCGAGGAGTTCATCGGGCTGTTGCCGGACGCCGACGCGACGACGGCGCTCGTGAGGGCCGAGGAGATTCGCGCGGCGATCGCCATGATCAAGATCCCCGGCGTCGAGCGGGCCATCACGGCAAGCTTCGGCGTCGCGATCCACCCCGAGGTCGCCGGCGATTCGGAGACGCTGCTGCGGCTCGCCGACAGAGCGCTGTACGTCGCGAAAGCCGGCGGGCGCAACCGCGTGGAGCTGGCGGAATCCCGCAGAGGTGTGCGCGCCGATGCCGATGCCGCTGCCGATGTCGCGGCGGCCATCCACGCCGTCTAGCCCATCCACCGTGATCTCGCCGACGTAGTGTGGCGCCATGCCACGGATCAGAGTCTGTGTGCCCGCTGAGCTGCTGAAGGTGGCCACCGCGAGGGCAGCGGCCCATCGCCCCTGGGAGCGCGCAGGACGGGAAGCTCCTGCGCGGATCGCGTAGTGTCGGATCATGACCGTCCTGCGGACTGTCCGCGTGGCTGCGATCCAGGCCACCCCCGTCATCCTCGACGCGGAGGCCACGGTGCACAAGGCCGTGCGTCTGCTCGGCGACGCGGCCGCGGAGGGCGCCGAGCTCGCGGTCCTTCCCGAGACCTTCGTGTCCGTGTATCCCTCCAACGCGTGGGCGCGCCAGGCCGTGACGTTCGACGGCGCCGGCGAGCTGTGGGAGCGCATGTGGCTCGGCTCCGTCGACGTTCCCGGCCCGCTCGTCGACGAGCTGATCGCGGCGTGCCGGTCGCACGGCATGCACCTCGTGATCGGCGTCAACGAGCGCGAGTCCGACCGACCCGGGACGCTCTACAACTCGATGCTCTGGCTCGGTCCCAAGGGCCTCCTGCACAAGCACCGCAAGCTCATGCCGACCCAGCACGAGCGCCTGTTTCACGGGATCGGCCGCGGGGACGACCTGCTGGCGGTCGACACGCCGTGCGGGCGGATCGGCGGGCTCATCTGCTGGGAGAACCGGATGCCGCTGGCGCGCTACGTCGTCTACCGGCAGGGACCGCAGATCTGGGCGGCGCCGACCGCCGACGACACCGACGGGTGGGTCGCCCACATGCGCGCGATCGCCATCGAGTCCGGCGCGTTCGTGGTGTCGGTGCCCCAGTACATTCCGCGCGCGGCGTTCCCCGGCGACTTCCCGGTCGAGCTGCCCGAGCGCGACGTCTTCGGCAACGGTGGCGCGGTCATCGTCGAGCCGACCTGGGGCAAGATCGTCGCCGGCCCGCTGTACGGCGAGGAGGGAATGCTCGTCCATGACTGCGACCTGCGGCTGGGGCTGCACGCCAAGCGCGTGTTCGACGCCGTCGGGCACTACTCGCGCGACGACGTGCTGATCTCAGCTGTCAGCCAGCCGGCGCAGGAGCTCGACGCTGCGTCGCAGGGTGGCCTGGTCGGCGGTGTCGAGGTCCTCGGCGATGGCGCGGGCTAGCCAGCCCTCGCGGTCGCGCCGTTCGGCCAGGAGCGTGGCGAGCCCATCGGCGGTGAGCTCGACGAGCTGACGGCGCCCGTCGGCAGGGTCGGGCCAGCGCGTGACCATCCCCGCGGACTCGAGATCGGCGACCGTCTGCGCCATCGACTGCGGGCGCACGCGCTCGGCGGCAGCGAGGTCGCTCACGCCCATCGGGCCGTGACGGTCAAGCCGGCCGAGGACCGTCGCCTGGGCGAGCGGGAAACGCAGCTGGGTGCGCAGCCGGCGCACGAGCTGCCCGAGGACGACGCGCAGCTCGCTGGCCAGGAGTGCGGGATCCTCGGCGGCTGCCATCGGGGAGAGTTATACAGGCTACCTGTAGAATTCCTGGGAGTGGCCATTCTCACGAAGGCCGGGTCCACCGACGTCCCGGCCTCCTCCCCGTCCGACAACTACAAGTGGATCGCGCTCTCCAACACGACGCTCGGGATCCTGCTCGCGACGCTCGACGCGTCGATCACGATCATCGCGATGCCGGACATCTTCCGCGGCATCCACCTCGACCCGCTCGCGCCCGCGAACAGCTCGTATCTGCTTTGGATGATCCTCGGCTACCTCGTCGTCTCGAGCGTGCTCATCGTCAGCCTCGGGCGCCTCGGCGACATGTTCGGCCGGGTGCGCACATACAACCTCGGCTTCGTCATCTATACGGTCGCGTCCCTGCTGCTCACGATCTGCTGGCTGGAGGGCACGGCGGGCGCCCTGTACCTCATCGGCTTTCGCATCGTGCAGGGGATCGGCGCGTCGTGCCTGCTGGCGAACTCCGCCGCGATCATCACCGACGCGTTTCCCGCCAACCAACGTGGCACGGCGCTCGGCATCAACAACATCGTGGGCGTGAGCGGGATGTTCGTCGGCCTCGTGCTCGGCGGCCTGCTGGCGCCGATCGACTGGCGGCTCGTCTTCCTCATCTCGGTGCCGGTCGGCCTCTTCGGCACGGTGTGGGGCTACCTGAAGCTCGAGGAGCGCAGCCGGCCGCGGCGCGCGCCGATCGACTGGTGGGGCAACCTCACGTTCGCGCTCGGGCTCGTGCTCGCGATGGTGTCGGTCACGTACGGCATCCGGCCCTTCGGCGGGCACGCGACCGGCTGGGCCAGCCCGCGCGTCATCGCGCTGCTCGCCGGATCGGCCGCGTGCTTCGTCTCGTTCACGATCGTCGAACGGCGGGTGGCCGAGCCGATGTTCCGCCTGCCGCTGTTTGCCATCCGCGCGTTCACCTTCGGCACGCTGTCGACGTTCCTCGCCGCGCTGGCCCGCGGCGGGCTCATGTTCATGCTGATCATCTGGCTGCAGGGCATCTGGCTGCCCCAGCACGGCTACAACTTCACCGACGTGCCGCTGTGGGCCGGCATCGCCATGCTGCCGCTGACCGTCGGCCTACTGGTCTCGGCCCCGGC
Source organism: Solirubrobacteraceae bacterium (assembly GCA_033855075.1). Taxonomy (GTDB): domain Bacteria; phylum Actinomycetota; class Thermoleophilia; order Solirubrobacterales; family Solirubrobacteraceae; genus CADCVQ01. The sequence continues at coordinate 25,278 of JAWVGM010000014.1, forward strand.
CTCGGGCTGGCTGTCGGATCGCTTTGGCGCGCGGTACTTCGCCACCGGCGGCATGCTCGTGTCGGCGACGAGCTTCGGGCTGCTCATGCTGCTGCCGACGAACTTCCCCTACCCGGCGTTCGCCGCGATCCTGCTACTCAACGGCATCGGGATGGGGCTGTTCGCCTCGCCCAATCGTGCCGCGGTCATGAACAGCCTGCCGGCCGGCGACCGCGGCGCCGGGGGCGGCATGAACCAGACGTTTCAGAACTCCGCGCAGGTGCTCTCGCTCGGCGTGTTCTTCACCCTCATGATCGTCGGGCTCGCCGCGAGCCTGCCGCACGCGATGAGCACTGGCCTGCAGGCGCACGGCCTGCCCGCCGCGACCGCCGACCACGTCGCCGGCCTGCCGCCCGTATCGATCCTGTTCGCGGCGTTCCTGGGCTACAACCCGATCGAGCACCTCGTCGGTATGCACGCCCTCAACGCCCTGCCGGCCTCAGACCACGCCACCCTGACCGGGAGCACGTTCTTCCCACACCTGATCTCCGGCCCGTTTCAGACGGGCCTGCACGCGGCCTTCGCCTTCGCGATCGCCGCGTGCCTCATCGCCGCCGCCGCGTCGTGGATGCGCGGCGGACACATCAAGCACGAGGAGGAAGCCCATGCGGGTTGAGTGGTTCGGCCAGTCGGCGTTCTCGCTGACGGCACCCGAGGCGACAGTGTTCGTCGATCCGTTCGGCGACATGTCCGCTGCGGCGGCGCGCGGGCTGCGGTGGGACTACCCGCCGATCGAGGGCGTCGCCTGCGACCTGCTGCTGGTCACGCACGAGCACCCAGACCACAACCGGGTCGAGGCGATCGACGGCGACCCGTCCGTCCTGCGCTCGACGGCAGGGCGCCTGGAGTCCCCGATCGGCGAGGTGCTCGCGGTGGCCTCCGAGCACGATGCCGCGGCGGGGACCGAGCGCGGGCCCAACACGATCTTCGTCTTTGACCTCGGTGACCTGCGCGTCGCGCACTTCGGCGACCTCGGGCAGGCGGCGCTGCGCGACGAGCAGGCCGCGGCGATCGGGACGGTCGATCTCGCGTTCGTGCCCGTCGGGGGCGGACCGACGATCGACGGCGAGCAGGCGGCGGCGATCGCGACCACGATTGGCGCCCGCTGGGTCGTGCCGATGCACTACCGCACGCCGCGCATCGACTTCCTCTTGGAAGCCGGCGACTTCTTGGAACGCATGCCCGGCGTCCATCGCGTCGGGGCGAACCATTTCGACACCGACGATCTCCCCGCAGACGGCGGCCCGCTCGTGGTCGTTCCGGACGCCCCCTAACGTCATGGCCATGGAACAGCGACTGTTTGGCGGTACCGGCGTCCACGTCAGCCCGCTCTGCCTCGGGGCGATGATGTTCGGCGCCTGGGGCAACACCGATCATGACGACGCCATCGCGATCATCCACCGCGCGCTGGATGCGGGGATCAACTTCATCGACACCGCCGACGTGTACGCGCGCGGGGAGTCCGAGCAGATCGTCGGCAAGGCGCTCGCCGGCGGGCGCCGCGACAACGTCGTGCTCGCGACGAAGTTCCACGGCACGATGGGCGACGACGCCAACGAGGCCGGCAACTCGCGGCGCTGGATCTTCCGCGAGATCGAGGCGTCGCTCAAGCGCCTGAACACCGACTGGATCGACCTCTACCAGGTCCACCGCTGGGATCCGTGGACCGACCACGAGGAGACGATCGGCGCGCTGTCGGACCTCGTCGCGCAGGGCAAGGTGCGCTACATCGGCTCCTCGACGTACCCCGCCGCGCAGATCGTCAAGGCGCAGTGGGCGGCCCGGGACCGTGGGATGCAGCGCTTCGTCTCCGAGCAGCCGCCGTACTCCATCCTCGTGCGCGGCATCGAGGCCGATGTCCTGCCGACCTGCCTCGAGCACCGCATCGCCGTCATCCCCTGGAGCCCGCTCGCGGGCGGCTGGCTGTCGGGCCGCTGGCGCAAGGGCGCCGAGGACCTGACGTCGCGCCGTGCGGCGCTGATCCCGCAGCGCTACGACCTGTCACTCCCGGCCAACCAGGCCAAGCTCGAGGCCGCCGACGCGCTCGCGCAGCTCGCCGGCGAGGCGGGGATCTCGCTCATCGACATGGCCCTCGCGTTCGTGTTGCGCCATCCCGCGGTGACGGCGGCGATCATCGGACCGCGCACGATGGAGCAGCTCGAGTCTCAGCTCGGCGCCGTCGACGTCGAGCTCGACGACGCGCTGCTCGATCGCATCGACGAGATCGTCCCGCCGGGGACGAACATCAACCCCGCTGACGCCGGCTGGACGAACCCGGCCCTGGCGCCGGAGGCGCGGCGCAGGTGAGCCGCTCGGGTGCGAAGCGTCCGGCTCGCCGTGCCACTTCCCTCTACGACCCGTTCGGCGACAAGGACTTCACGAAGGTCATCAAGGCGTATTACCGCCGCGGCCCTGAGCCGCCGGCAGGACGATCCAGACGTCCGCGCCGCCGTCGGGATCGTTGGCGGCGCGGGCGTCGCCGCCGTGCGCCCGCGCGATGACGCGGACGATGGCAAGTCCGAGCCCGCTGCCGCCGCCGGCTCGCGCTGGGTCGGCGCGGCTGAAGCGCTCGAAGGCGCCGGCGATGAAGGCGTCGTCGAAGCCCGGGCCCGAGTCGCGCACGTGCAGCTCGACCTCGCCGGCGCCGTTGCGCGCCGACAGCCGGACGTCGCCGCCGCCATGGCGAAGCGCGTTCTCGACGAGGTTGTCGAGCGCCTGCTCGACGCGCATCGGGTCAGCGTCGATCCGCACCGCGGGCGCGTCCTCGACGACGACCCGGCGACCGGTATCGCGCAGGCGCAGCTCGAAGCGGTCACGGACGTCCGCGAGCAGCCGGCCGGCGCTGACGTCGGAGCGCCGCAGCGCGAGCCGGCCGTCGTCGGATCGGGCGAGCACGAGCAGCGCCTCGGCGAGCTGCGCCAGGCGGTCTGTCTCTTCGGCGGCGGACTGCAGCGCCGCGCGCAGCTCGGCGGGTGAGCGCCCGCGCCGCAGCGCGAGCTCGAGCTCGGTCTTGAGGATCGCGAGCGGAGTTCGCAGCTCGTGGCTCGCGTCGGCGACGAACGTGCGCTCGCGCGCGAACGCCGCTTCGAGCCGCGCGAGCATCGCGTTCAGCGTCGAGCCCAGTCGCCCGATCTCGTCGTCGGTCCCGGCGACGGGCAGGCGCTCCGCCGGATCGTGCTCGCTGATCGCCGCGGCCTTGCGGCGCATCGCCTCGACCGGCCGCAGCGCCCCGGTCACCGCCAGGAAGCCCGCGCCCGCGGCCAGCAGCAGCGCGATCGGCATCGCGACGGCCAGCAGCAGCTTGAGGCTGTACAGCGCCGAGTTGCGGTCGTCGATCCCGGCGCCGACGACGACGATGCGCTGGCCGTCCGCCGCGCGAACCGGCGTCGCGAGCAGCCGGGCGGGCTCGGCCCGCTCGAACGGGTTCGGCCGCTCGACGAGGATCGTGTGGCCGGCGGCCCGCCGCAGCTGCGCGGGCGTGAGCAGCGGCCCGCCGCGAAGGTGCGCGCTCGCGTCGTCGACGCCGCCCGCCGGCGTGAGCACCTGCGCGAAGCTCTCGCCCCGCTCGACGAGCGTGCGGCCGCCGGGCGTCGACAGCCCGGCGCCGGCGCGCTGCAGCAGCGTGCTGATGTCGCCGGCGCGGGAACGCAGCCCCTGGTTGAGCGTGTCGTCGAGCTGGGCGCGGTAGAGCAGGAAGACCACGACGGCGACAGCGAACAGGAGGACGGCCATCACCCCGGTGAAGGCGATCGTGATCCGGCTGCGTGTGTGCAGCCGGCTCAGGACAGCGCCGCCCTCGCCGGCGCGTCGGGGCGCAGCCGGTATCCCGCGCCCCGCACGGTCTCGATCGACTCGACGCCGAACGGCCGGTCGACCTTCTCGCGCAGGTAGCGCACGTAGACGTCGATCACGTTGGAGCGGTTCTCGTAGCTGAAATCCCACGCGTGCTCGAGCAGCTGGAAGCGCGACAGCACCTCGCCGGGGCGGCGCATGAACGTCTCCAGCAGCGCCATCTCCTTGGTGGACAGCGTGATCTGGACGTCGCCGCGCCACACCTGTCGTGTCGCCGGGTCCAGGCGCAGGCTGCCCACCTCGAGCACGGCGGGCATGCCGAGCGTGCCCCGGCGCCAGAGCGCGCGCAGCCGCGCCACGAGCTCGGCGAACGAGAACGGCTTGGTGAGGTAGTCATCGGCGCCGCCATCCAGGCCGGCGACGCGGTCCTCGACGCCGTCGCGCGCGGTCAGCATGAGGACCGGCGTCCAGACCTCCTCGCCGCGCAGCCGCCGGCACGTCTGCATCCCGTCGATCCCCGGCAGCATGACGTCGAGGACGATCGCGTCGTACTCGGTCGCCTGCGCCATCCAGAGCGCGTCCTCGCCGCTCGTCGCGACGTCCGCGGAAAGGCCTTCCTCGATGAGTCCGCGCCGCAGCAGGCTCGCCATCTTGAGCTCGTCTTCGACGATCAGCACCCGCACGGTCGCAGCCTCGCAGATGCAACATGAGCGCCGGATGAGTGTGGCGGCGAGCTCGTCGAACCGTCGTCCGCTTCGATGAGGCGAGCAGAACGCTTGGGCAGCGGCCATCGCTCAGCCGTCCGACCGGGACGGCGCCACGGCGCGGAGGAGACGGGCGCTCGACGTGCCACCGGGGCGAATGCGCGGGCGCCCGCATCGTCCCTGGGGCCATCGTCAGCCCCGTGCCGCGCTGCGAGCATCGCGCTCTTGGCGGTCCAGGCTGTCCTCATCGCCGGCGACGACGGCGTGCCTGTCCGCGTCCGCGAGGAGCTGGCGAGCCTCGGCGTGCCGACGGTGTCGATCTGCTCGTCGGCCGAGTGCGTGGCGGCGCGATCGGCTGCGGCGCAGGGCGCCGCGCTCGTGATCGGAGAGGCCGCCGCGATCGAGACGTGGGAACGGGCGGGCGCCGCGACCGCGCGCGCCGTGGGCCTGCTCGGCGACAACGACCTCCGCAACCTCAGCGCGGGCATGCTCGTCGGCGAGCTGAACCCGACCGCCCGGATCGTCCTGCGGATGTTCTCCTCGGACCTCGCGAGCGGCATCGACATGCTGCTCGGCGGGCGCGGCACCGTCCTGTCGGAGACCGAGGTCGCGGCGCCGGCGCTCGTGCGCGCGGCGCTCTCGGGAAACACCGGCCAGCGCATCACGCTCGCCAACCACATCCTCGAGGTGGCCGAAGTGGACCGCAACGACCCGCGCCTCGTCGTTGCGCTGTGCAACGTCGACACGCCCACGGCCGTCCTGCCGGCCCGCGCCGAACTCGCCGAGCACGTCATCGGCCTCGTCGATCCGATGGCGGTCGTCGAGGGCGTACGCGGCGCGCTGCCGTCGACCGTCGCGCAGTTTCACCTCAACCGCGAGGATCCGCGCGAGCGCTTCCAGCGCCGGCGCCCGCCGCTGCGAGCGCGCCTGCGCGCGACGCTCGCGCTGATCCCGCGGCGCGCATTCGTCCTCGCTGGGCTCATCGCGACAGTCGCCGCGATCGCCACGACGGTCTTCACCGCGACCGATCACCTGGCGCTGCTCGACGCGTTGTACTTCACGGTCACCACGATGGCCACCGTCGGCTACGGCGACGTGAACCTCATCGGCGCGCCCGACTGGCTGAAGGTCTTCGACATCGGGCTCATGGCGGTGTCCGCCGTGCTGCTCGCCTCGGTCCTCGCGTTCGTGACGGACATCCTCGTCAGCACGCGCATCGACCGCGCGCTGGGCCGGTTCCCGCGGCCCACGCGCGACCACGTGGTCGTCTGCGGCCTGGGCAAGGCGGGCGCGCGCGTCATCGCCGGGCTGCACGAGCTCCAGATCCCGTGCGTCGGCGTCGAGCAGCACCCCGACGCCGTGGGGATCTCCGTCGCGCGGCAGCTCGAGATCCCGGTCGTGTTCGGCGACGCCCGCACGCCGGGGACCCTCGCTCAGCTCGGGATCGACCGGGCGCGTGCCGTGATGGCGGTCACGAGCGACGACCTCGCGAACATCGAGTGCGGCCTCGTGGCGCGCGAGCTCAACCTGGAGGCACGCGTCGTCATGCGCATCTTCGACGTCGGGCTCGCGGAGCGACTGGACCGCAGCGTCGATCTCGACCTGACGCGCTCGGTCTCATCGCTCGCCGCGCCCGCGTTCACCGCCGCCCTGCTCGACCAGCCGCTGGCCGAGCCCGTGCCACTGTCCAACGTCGCGCTCCGCGTCATGGAGGCCGACGTCAAGCCCGGCTCGCCGCTCGCGGGCCGGACGATCCACGACATCGCCGGCGGCCGCGAGCTGCGCGTCCTGGCGATCGACGGCCGCTGGCGCCCGCGCGACAACCTCGTGATCGAGCCGGGCGCAACCGTTGCGGTGGTCGGCACACGCAGCGGCTGCGACGCGGTGGTCAGGCAGCCCGGCTGAGCGTCAGTGGGAACGCGACGCCGGTCAGCTCCTCCGACAGATCCCACAGCCGGCGGGCTGTGTCGCCGTCGCGGGCCGCGGCGCTGCGCTGCGCCGGCGCGGGATGGCCGCGCTGCTCCTTGAAGCCACCGGGGCCGATGTAGCTGTCGCCCGGCAGGTCCTGCGTCGCGGCGTACAGCGTCGGCAGCGCTCCCATCTCCTCGCTCTGCGCGAGGAGCCGGTTCGTGATCGCCATGAACCGGTGCTGGAGCCCGCTGCCGGTGTGGCTCTGCAGGTTCGTGCTCGCGTATCCGGGATGCGCGGCGTGCGCCTGCACGGCTGATCCGGCCTCGTGAAGCCGCCGCTGGAGCTCCAGGGTGAACAGGAGGTTCGCGAGCTTCGACTGGCCGTAGGCGGTCCAGCGCCCGTAGCCGCCGTCCTCCCAGTTGAGGTCGTCGAGGCGGATCTTGCCCGTCCAGTGCGCGGTCGAGGAGACCGTGACGACGCGGTCGGCGATCCGCGGCAGCAGCAGGTTCGTGAGCGCGAAGTGGCCCAGGTGGTTGGTGCCGATCTGAACCTCGAAGCCGTCGGGGGTGCGGCGCTCCGGGATGGCCATGATCCCCGCGTTGTTGACGAGGATGTCGACGTCGTCGCTCCAGCCCTCCGCGAACGCGTGCACCGAGGCGAGGTCGGCGAGGTCGAGCCGGCGCACCTCGGTGTCGCCGTCGATCGTCTGCGCGGCCGCCGCGCCCTTCGCGGTGTCGCGCACGGCGAGGACAACCCGGGCGCCGGCTCGGGCGAGCGCGCGTGCCGTGACGACCCCGATGCCGCTGTTGGCGCCCGTCACGACGACGGTGCGGCCGTCCATCGGGGGGAGGTCGGCTGCGGTCCATTTGGAAGAAGTCATGCAGACTAATGTAGGCGCTGACAACAAAGATGTCAATGCCAACATTCTCCGCTACGCTGGCGCCCGTGTCGTCGCGGCCCTACCACCACGGGAACCTCCGTGCTGCCCTGCTCGAGCAGGCAGAGCGGACCGTTGCCGACCGCGGCGCCCAGGCGCTGTCGCTGCGTGAGCTCGCCCGCGAGGTCGGGGTCAGCCACGCCGCGCCGCGCCGCCACTTCCCCGACCGCCAAGCGTTGCTCGACGCCCTCGCGCAGGACGGTTTCGAGCGTCTCGGATACGAGCTGGAGCGCGCGGTCGAGCGGGCCGGGCCGTCGTTCGGCGCCCGGCTGCACGCGCTTTCGCAGGCGTACATCGCGTTCGCGACGCGCCACCCCGCGCTGCTCGAGCTCATGTTCGCCGGCAAGGAGCGCGACGGCGCCGATCGCGTGCGCGAAGCCGGCGACCGCGTCATGGCCACGGCGCTCGCGGTCTTCTCCGACGCGCAGTCTGGCGGCGAGCTGCCCGCCGGCGATCCGGCTCGCGTGGCGACCGTCGCCTTCGCGACGCTGCAGGGGCTCGCCGCGATGGCCAACGGCGGGATGATCGATTCGGCGCCGGTCGACGAGGTCGTCACCGGCGCGATCGATCAGCTGCTCGACGGGCTGCGGCCGCGCTGACCACGCGTGGCCGCCGCGCGCAACCTCATCAACCTGAAGGCCGCGGGCAAGGGCTACGGCAGCCGGTCGGTGCTGCGCGACCTCACCCTCGGCGTCGTGGCGGGCGAGCGCATCGGCATCGTTGGCCGCAACGGCGACGGCAAGTCGACGCTGCTGCGTCTGCTCGCCGGACTCGAGGAGCCCGACGCGGGAACGATCACCCGCGCGCGTGACGTCGACCTGGCGCTGCTCGCCCAGGACGACGAGCTCGGCGAGTACCGGACGATCCGCGACGCGCTCGTCGGCGACCGGGCGGACCACGAGTGGGCGGCCGACAGCACGTTTCGCTCGGTGCTCGGCGGGCTCCTCGGCGGCGTCGAGCTGCGCCGCTTCCCGGAGGGGATGGATACGGCCATCGACTCCCTGTCCGGTGGCGAACGCCGGCGGATCGCGATCGCGCGGCTGCTCCTCGACGGTCCGGAGCTCCTGCTGCTCGACGAGCCGACGAACCATCTCGACGTCGAGGCCGTTGACTGGCTCGCGCGCCATCTCGCGGCCCGGCGCGGGTCGCTGCTCGTCGTCACCCACGACCGCTGGTTCCTGGACGCCGTGTGCTCGGCGACGTGGGAGGTCTCCGACGAGACGATCCATCAGTACGACGGCGGCTACGCGGCATTCGTCCTCGCCCGTGCCGAGCGCGACCGCCAGGCGGCGGCGCGCGATGACCGCCGGCGCCAGCTGCTGCGCAAGGAGCTCGCCTGGCTGCGCCGCGGCCCACCGGCGCGCACGAGCAAGCCGAAGTTCCGCGTCGCCGCAGCGAACGCGCTGATCGCCGACGAGCCCGAGGTGCGCGACCGGGCCGAGCTCCTGCGCTTCGCGACCGCGCGCCTCGGCGACAAGGTGCTCGATGCCGTCGACGTCTCGCTGGGGTTCGGGGAAGAGCCGCTCCTGCGGGAGGTCACCTGGCGGCTGGGGCCCGGGGACCGCGTCGGGCTCGTCGGCGTCAACGGCTCCGGCAAGACGACGCTGCTGCGCCTGCTCGCCGGCGAGCTTGGGCCGGGCGCCGGGCACGTCGATCGCGGCGCGACGGTCCGGCTCGCCCACCTGTCGCAGGACACGGCGCAGATCCCCGGCCACCTGCGCGTGCTCGAGTCCCTCGAGGCGGTGCGCGGCCAGGCGACGCTCAGCGACGGCCAGGAGATCACCGCGAGCCTGCTCTGCGATCGCTTCGGCTTTCGCGGCGATCGGGCGCGCATGCTCGTGCGTGAGCTGTCAGGCGGCCAGCGGCGGCGCCTGCAGCTCATGCGCCTGCTCATGGACGAGCCCAACGTCCTGCTGCTCGACGAGCCGACGAACGACCTCGACATCGAGACCCTCACGGGACTCGAGGACCTGCTCGATCGCTGGCCGGGCACGCTCGTCGTCGTCAGCCACGACCGCTACTTCGTCGAGCGCGTCTGCGACGACGTCCACGCGCTGACCGGCGACGGTCGGATCCGCCACCTGCCCGGCGGCATCGACCAGTACCTGAGGTCGCTCGCGCCAGAAGCGCCGCGCTCTCCCCCGCCCGCGGCCGCATCGCCGCAGCGGCCGCCCGGTTCCGGCGGCGCGGCGCGCGCGGCCGGCAAGGAGCTTCAACGGCTGGAGCGGGCGCTCGACCGCCTGGGCGACCGCGAGCGCGAGCTGCACGATGCGATGGCCGCGAGCGCGACGGACCATGCGCGGCTGCACGACCTGCAGGCCGAGCTCGAGACACAGGCCGCCGAGCGCGAGCGGCTCGAGGCCGAGTGGCTGGAGGTCGCCGAGACGGTGGAGGGGTGAGCGCCCGGGCCGGGCCTCACCAGCCGCCGGGGGACGAGGTCCGGCCCGAAGATGCAACAAGTAACCAAGCGCGGAGCGGCTTGTTGGATCGCGCGCTGTTGCGCCCCCGACCGCCCGGTCGCTCAGCTTGTCTTGGACGGCCGGTAGCTGCGAAACCAGGGCAGCAGCCGGAAGTTGCTGAGGTACATCGAGCCGGCGCCGGCCACGAAGGCGGTGAGGTAGTCGAGCAGGCCGCCGTACGTGTCGTTGTAGATCGTCACGAAGTAGGCGAGGGTTGCGATTGCAAAGCCGATCGCGAACGACCGCTTGTCGCCGGCCTCGATGTCGCCCAGCAGGCGATCGGACACGCTCTGGCTGGGTGTCACCTTCGGGGCCGGCTCGACACGCGGCGCCGCGACGGCAAAGCCTTCGACCTGGTCTTTTCCGAGGTTCTCGGTGAGGGCCTCGAGCTGTTCGGGGCTGATCTCGACAATCCCGCGGGCCACAATCTCGCCCTCCGCTTCCTTGACGAGAGATCGTAGGAGGTGCAAATCGCGGCAGATGCCGATTAACGCACTGCAGCGCTCGAGGTCGGCGGCCGACGCCGCATCCTCGAGATCAGGGACCCAGCGCTTCGGGTCGTGGCGGCGCAGCAGGTCAGGGTCGACTGAATGGTCCTGCGCGAGCTGGCCGTGGAGGTCGCGTGCCTCGGCGAGAAGGCGGCTGGCGGTCAGCCACGTGTCGATGGCGGTGATCTGAGCCTCGATCTGATCGAAGTACTCGTTGGTCTCCTCCTTGCCCGCTGGCGCCGCGTCAAGGGTGGCAAGCTTCGCACAGGCAGCGCGCATTGCCCGCGCGCGGGTCGGGAGCTTCGAGGACGCCTCGTTGAGCGCCTTGACCTTGGCACGGGCGATCGGCCAGGCGCGTACTTTGATGTCGAGCACTGCGATGGCCTCCGTCAGGTCGTCGAGCTCCTGCTCGAGGTCGGCAGCCTTGACCTTGCACCAAAGCTGGTGCGCCTCCCTTTGCGGATTGGCGCAGTCGTCCCACGCGTCTCCGTCTGGAAAAAGCTCCAGTTTGTAGGGAACCGGGCTCGTCTTGTCGGCCTCCTTGTTGGTCTTGTGGAGCTCCTTCAGTCTCTTGAGCGCGAGACGCAGCACCTCCTTGGGCCGTCGTTGCTCCTGGTCGCGCAGTTGGCGCCAGGCGAGCAGGCTGCCGAGCAGGATCGCCAGCAGTGGCCATATGAAGAGGTCGCGCGCGAGGACCTTGACGGTCAGCACAGGCGACTTCTCGAGATCGGGGTCAAGCGGGAGCTTGGCCTCGTAGGTCCCGTGGCGCGTGAGACGGCGGGCGTCGACCCGGAGCGTTGTCTTGGTGGCGCCGGCGGCCACGGCGTCAGTGGCCGAGAGGATGACGCTGCCGCGGCCGCCGGTGTCGGAGGAAACCGGCTCGTGCAGCAGGACGCGGTCCTGGGCGAGCGGCGGGCCGGCAGTGAGGCCGTCCACGTCGACATCCTGGGCGTCCGTGATCAGCGCGCGCGGCGCTATCGGCGAAGGCAGCCACCGGTGAACGATGATCACGACATTGTCGGGCTTGACCTTCGCTTCGGCCCAGCGAGACCCCTCCTCCTCGGACTGGAAGGTCACCGGAACGGTGGCTGGCGAGATTCGGCGAGCGGGGCCGGCGGCGATGACCAGCGTGCCCGTGAGCGCCGACTTCGGTGCCGGGTCGGCACGCAGCTGGAACTTCACTCGACGCACGTCGCGCGGGCCGATATGCAGGGGACTTGTGCCCCGGCGGCCTAGCCGGAGACGGATGCGCTGCTTGCCGAGCACCATCTCCACCTCATGCGATCGTTTGGGCCGGGCTGCGAGACGGGCCGAAATGCCGTCGTCGAACACGACCCGGACGCGCAGATGCCCGCTGAAGCGCGAGTCGTTGCGAACCGTCACCGCTACCTCGGCCAGTACGCCGGAGTCCTGTTCCTTGAATGTCGCCGCCGAGGGAGCCTCGCCGACAATTGTCAGCTGCGGCCCGGCGTACTCACCTGCTGCCGGCGCGCTGGCCAGCAAAACCACCGCGGCGGCGAGCGCGAGTCCGAGCCGGGGAGACGCCTGCACGGTGCGACGCTAACCGCACGGGATTGTGGAAGCAAGCCCGCTCCCAACAGGGTGGCCACAGTAATCCTCCGCTCACTTACGGCCACGTCGATCCCTGCGGGAACTGACAAGAACGCGCTCCCGGCCAGCGGAGCGAACTTGCGTCTGAGTCCGTCGGCAGGGCGGACTCGCAACGCGGCCACTCAAGTCCGGGTCCTCCATCGTTCCGGGCCAGAACGCGTCGTCCGGTCAGCCTGACACGGGTCTCCGGGGTCTGGTCCACCGTCCGTCCGCTCAAAGTCATCCGTTCGTTTTGGGCTCGAAATAGGAGTAACGTCGGTGATCGAGCTGGCCCTGCGAGCGCGACGTCAGGCCCCAGGCCCGAAAGCCACCGAAGCGTTACGGCGCCGAGGCGCTGAGCTTGCGGCGATGATCGAAACCCGCGGGGCCAGCGGTTGATCCGCCCGTTGGGTCTTGTTCCCTCTTCCTCTCGCGCGAGCATCCCCCACCAGAGGGTTGGGAGCGTGAGCACGTGCAGCCGCAGCCCACCCACCAGGGACCACCGAGCGCGTCGTCAGACGAGGCGGGTCCAGGTCATTCGATGCCATCGCTGGAGGCGCTCGAGGCGCGTCTGGATCGCTTGGAGAAGGGGCACGAAGGGCTCCAGGATGCCCTCTATCGCCACGAAATCCTGCAGGACGGAATCAACGACGGGTTGCGTCGGCGCACAGAGCCAGAACAGGTGGCACACGACCTCAGCCGGGACGCTCGAAGGCGCGGACTGTGATCGGCGGTCCGTCGCGGCGCGAGGACCTGGGCTGCGATGCGCGTCTGGACGCCGCTGAGAAGCGCGACGAGGTCGCGCAAGCCCGCGATCGCGCCGCGCTGGGGCGCGACCAGGCCGCCGTCGCACGCAATCTCGTGACGGCCGAGCGCGACGCCGCCCACATGCGCGAGGACGGCGCGCGTGCGGTCACGGGCGCCGAGGTCATCTTGCGCGCCGCCGGACAACGTAAGCGCGCGGCCCGGCACCGCGCGCAAGCCGCCGAGCAGGGTGCGCTGGCCGACCAGGACCGCGGTGACGCAGCGCGAGACCGCGAAGCGGCCGCCTGTGAACGCCTGCACGCACTCGTCGACCGCGAGATCCTCGCGCAGCAGCTTGCGATCACTGAGATCGATTCGCTGACAGGGGCGCGCGCGCGTGCGGCCGGCCTGATCGATCTGGACCGCGAGCTGGAGCGCTGTCGCAGGACGGGCGGCCGGCTTGTCGTCGCGTACATCGACATCGTGGGACTCAAGACCACGAACGACACCGAGGGTCACGGCGCCGGCGACGCGCTGCTCAAGCGCGTCGTGACGTTCATCAAGGAGCATCTGCGTCCGTACGACCTGATCATCCGACTCGGCGGAGACGAGTTTCTGTGCGCCATGTCCAACACCACGATGGCCGGTGCACGCCAGCGCTTCGACGCGGTCACCGCAGCACTTGCCGGGGCTCCGCACAGCGGCACGATCCGGATCGGATTCGCCGAGCTCACAGCCGGACAGAGCGCCGCAACGCTGATCGAGCGCGCCGACAGGGACCTCATCGACGGCCACCGCCCGGTGCATCCAGGTCCGGTCGTACCCCAGCCGGAGTCGGCGCCGCGCGACAGCGGCAAGCACTCGGCCACTGCGAGCCTGTCGCTGACGCTCGGCGGCGGAACATCGTCACCCGTCCGGGCTCGTGCCGCGCTCGGGGCGTTCGTGGGCGACATCGATCTCGATCAGCTCGAGCTTCTCGAGCTGATCGTCAGCGAGCTCGTGACCAACAGCGTCGTGCACGCCGGCGCCGACCGAATCACCCTCGAGGTCAGGATCGACCGTCACACCGTGCACGGGGAGGTCCGCGACTCCGGCCCCGGGTTCGCTGTCGTCGACCGACCCGCGCGCCGCACCATCGGCGGCTTGGGCCTCGTGATCGTCGATCGCGCCTCCAACCGCTGGGGCAACAGCGACGGCGGCCGTCGCATTTGGTTTGAGCTGGACCGCCACAGCCATGACATGGCCGCCTGATCGGCCATCGGCGCTCACCGTCGGGCGTCGAGTCCGCTGATCGCGCCGGCGGCCTACGCGACGCTCGGCGCGCCCTCCGGCAGCGCCGCCAGCGCCGCGTCGAGCTCGGCCTCGGAGAACTCCGGGTCCTCCATCGTGCCGGCCAGGTACGAGTCGTACGCGGCGAGATCGAAGTGCCCGTGGCCGCACAGGCCGAACAGGATCACGCGCTCCTCGCCGGCCTCCTTGGCCGCCTGCGCCTCCTCGATCGTCGCGCGGATCGCGTGGGCGGGCTCGGGCGCCGGGATGATCCCCTCGGTGCGCGCGAACTGCAGCGCCGCGGCGAACGTCTCGTTCTGGCGGTAGGCGCGGGCTTCGAGCATCCCGGCCTTGAGCAGCGCGCACACCATCGGCGAGTCGCCGTGGTAGCGCAACCCGCCTGCGTGCACCGGCGCCGGCACGAAGTCGTGGCCGAGCGTGTACATCGGCATGAGCGGCGTCAGCCCGGCCGTGTCGCCGAAGTCATAGGCGTACACGCCGCGTGTGAGCGTCGGGCAGGCCGCGGGCTCGGCCGCGATGAAGCGCGGGGTGGGCGATGACGGGTTCTCGCCGGAGCGCAGTTTGCGCCGCAGCCACGGGAACGTCAGGCCGGCGAAGTTCGACCCGCCGCCGACGCAGCCGATGATGACGTCGGGCTCCTCCCCCGCCATCTCCATCTGGGCGATCGTCTCCTGGCCGATGATGGTCTGGTGCAGGAGGACGTGGTTGAGCACCGAGCCGAGCGCGTAGTTGGTCTCGGGGTCCTGGGCGGCGACCTCGACGGCCTCGGAGATCGCGATCCCGAGCGAGCCGGTCGGGTGCTCCTGGTTGGCCTGTCCTGACTGGGTGAGCATCGACGGCGAGCGGTGCACGGTCGCGCCCCAGGTCTGCATCATCGAGCGCCGGTACGGCTTCTGGTCATAGCTCGAACCGACCATGAAGACCTCGCACTCCAGGCCGAACAGCGAGCACGCGAACGCCAGCGACGAGCCCCACTGCCCGGCGCCGGTCTCCGTCGTGAGCTTCTTGACACCGGCCTGCGCGTTGGCGTAGGCCTGCGGCACCGCGGTGTTGGGCTTGTGCGAGCCCGCCGGTGAGACGCCCTCGTACTTGTAATAGATGTGCGCGGGCGTGTCGAGCGCCTGCTCCAGGCGCCGCGCGCGGAACAGGGGCGACGGGCGCCACAGACGGTAGACGTCGCGCACCGGCTCGGGGATCTCGATGTCGGGCTCGCCTGAGACCTCCTGGCCGATCAGCTCCATCGGAAAGATCGGTGTCAGGTCCGGCGGCCCCGCCGGGGCCATCGTCTGCGCGTTGAGTGGCGGCAGCGGCTCGCCGGGCAGGTCAGGGAGGAGGTTCACCCAATGGGTTGGGATCGCGTCCTCGGAGAGGAGGAACTTCGTCGTCTCGGCCATGGGCGCGACCTTAGCGCCGCCACGGGTCCGCGCGCACCAGCAGGCGCGCCGGTTCTGGATCAAGCAGCCTGGCTCACGAGACCGTCGAGAGGGCGGTCGCGACCGCGAAGCCCAGCGTCGTGACGAGGCCCGCCACGCGGCCCGCGTCGTGCGTCGCCTCCGGGATCATCGAGTCGATGAGCATGACGACGAGCGCGCCGGCGGCGAATCCGTCGATGAGCCCGCGGACCTCGCTGGTCGCGACGTCAGCGGCCCCGTAGCCGATCACGGTCGCCAGCGCGCAGAACACGGCAACGCCGACCCACAGGCGCAGGATCCGCTTGCGGCTCATGCCCGAGGCGTGCATGTCGCGCGCCGACCCGATCGACTCGGGCAGGTTGGAGACGAAGATGGCGACGAGCAGGCTCACCCCCACGCCGGCGCCCGAGGCCAGGCCGATCCCGAGCACGGCCTGCTCGGGCAGGCCGTCGAGGAACGCTCCGAGCGCGAGCCCGATGCCGCCGCTGCCCGCGAAGCGCCGCTCGATCAGGCCGTCGAGCCCGAAGTACGTCAACGCGCCGAGCGCGAGCCCGATGGCGGTCCAGCCCAGTCCGCCGACGTGCACGCCCTCCTCGGCGAGCTCGAGGCTGACGGCGCTGATCAGCGCCCCGGCGCCGAAGGCGAGCACGAGGCCGATCTGCCGGCCCGTCCATGAGCGGACGAACGCGAGCATGGCCCCGAGGACGAGCGATGCCGCCGCGACGGCGCCCCAGCCAAGCGCGCTCAGCACGACGGCCTCGTGGGCCGCGTACTAGACGGCAAGCTCGCGCCCGATGAGCTCGATCTGCTCGAGGTCCTCGTGCAGCAGGAGCTGGAGCATGACGCGGTCCACGCCGGCATCGGCGAGCTCGGCCAGCTGCGCGCGTGCCTCGTCGAGCGTGCCGTGGATCCAGCCGGGCCCTGGCGCGAAGTCCGGCTCATCGCGGCGCTCGCCGATCGCGTGCATCCGCGCGTCGACCTCGGCCGCGTTGCGCCCGATCACGGCGCCGGTCATGAGCGAGAAGCGCGCGGGCTCCTCGCGCCCGGCTGCCGCCCACGCCGCGTCGACCGCCGCGCGCCGCTCGCGGCACTCCTGCGCGGTTGCGAAGACGGTGTTGTACTCGTCGGCGAAGCGGGCGGCGAGCGCGACGCTCTTCGGCTTCGCGGCCCCGCCGACGATGAGCCACGGGTTCTGCGGCTTGGGCTGCGGGTCGACCGGACCGACGCCGTAGTGCTCGCCGGCGAACGTGAACGGGCCGTCACCCCACAGACCGCGCATGATCTCGAGCTGCTCGCCGAACGCGGCCAGACGTTCCCCGGTCGACGCGAACGGGAAACCGAACGCGGCGTGCTCCTCCTCGTGCCAGCCGGCGCCGAGGCCGAGCGAGACCCGGCCGCCGGAGACCTCGTCGGCGGTCGCGACGAGCTTCGCCAGATTCGACGGGTGGCGGAACGTCGCGGGCGACACGAGCGTCCCGAGGCGCAGCGTCGTCGTCGCCGCCGCGAGCGCGCAGAGCGTTCCCCACGCGTCGAGCGCGGGACGGTCGTGATGGCCGTCGAGCGGCAGGTAGTGGTCGGAGCGGAAGAGGTGCGCGACTCCGTACTCCTCGCACGCGTGCGCGATGCCCATCCAGTGCTGCCAGGTGACGCCCTCCTGGCCCTCGATCATCACACACAGTTCCATGCGTAGTGAGGATGAGGTACAACCGCCCCCACGACTAGGGGGAAGATGTACCAATGCACTGGTCCCGGGCCAAGACGAGCATCGACACGATCAGCCGATACGGCGAGCTGGCCGATCGTGGCGAGGACCCGGCGGTCGCCGCGAAGGCCTGGAGCGCCGCCGGCTTCGACGACGAGGAGACGGCGAAATGGCTCGAGGCGCGGTGCTTCGATCCGCAGGCCGCGCGCGACCTGGCTGACCTGCGGGTCACCGCCGGCCAGGCGTCCAAACGCACGCGTGACGGCCGCCGCGAGTACGTCGACACGATCGCCTTCAAAGTCGCCAGCGGAGATCTCTCCGCGCGCCAGGGCGCCGCGCGCGCGGGGTCCAGCCGGTGAGCGACGACGACCTTCACCCCGACGACTGGCCGCACCCCAACGACCGCCGGTGCGAGGACTGCGGTCACATCTGGTTCGCCGGGGAGCGCCGCCACGAGTACCTCGACCATGGCGCCGAGCGCGCCGAGGACGTGACGGTCCTGTGCGTCCTGTGCCGCCGGCAGCGCGGGCTCCCGCGCGCCGAGGAGTAGGACGCCGAGCCCTCGTGGATACTCGCTCGCTTCGGTGATCGAGCGACGCGGGAGGACGAGATGCGCAAGCGGGTGTTGACGGTGGTCGGGGTCGCCGCGCTCGCGGCTGCGGGCTGTGGCGGCGACTCCACGCCAGACCACGCCAGGCCCGCGCTCACGAAGGCCCAGTACATCGCGAAGGCCGACGCGATCTGCGTCGCCACGAAGCGGGCCACGCGCAAGTACAAGCGAAAGACCCGGGCCCTGTCGCCCACCGCGCCGATCACGGCGCTCGCGCCGATCCTGCGGGCCGGGACGCCGGAGATCAAGAAGGGCCTCGATCGCCTGCGCGCGCTGCCGGCTCCGAAGGAGGAGCGAGCGACGCTGCTTGCCTTCTACGCCTCGCGAGCCAAGACGATCGCCATCGCCAACCAGGTGGCCGACGCCGCCGCCAAGAACGCGACAGCCACAGCGACGAAGCTGATCGACCAGTCCGACAAGCTCACGCACGAGCAGGCACGGCTCGGCAGGGCCTACGGCTTTCAGCACTGCGGCGGGCGCGGCTGAGAGCTACGGGCGACCGGCAGGTCCTTGCGCTGCTCTGCGCCACCGCCGGGGGCGTCGGCCCACACGATCGACAGCGAGCAGGCCACGGCGGTCTTCGCTGCCCGATCGTACGATGCGTGGAGGCAGCCCGGGCGTCAGCGGGGTGCTCCGGCGCAGAGCGTGGCGCTCGGCCGGCGTGAGCTGCGGGATGGATGTGGGGCTCGAGGTCTGCATGACGATGATCCTGCTCCGCGTCCGGCGTCTCGCCCAGACCCCCGAGGGGTGAGATCCACCACCCCTCGCGCGGCGCAGATGGCACGCAGGACTGGTGCCCCGGCAGGACGAAGAAGCCCCTGTGACCGCTGGACGGCCAGGACCACGCCCGCGCTGGAGGCGCATCGGCGTCGCGCTCGCGGGACTGGTGGCGATCCTCGTGCTCCTCACATCTCTGGCCGTGCGGGCCGTGCACTCGGGGAAGGTCCTGCCGGGCGTCCGGGTCGCCGACGTCTCCCTCGGCGGCCTGGATGCGGCGGCCGCGAAGCGGCGGCTGCGCCCGGTGCTGCGGGACCGGGCGCCGGTGCGGCTCGTCGCCCAGGGGCGCACGATCGCGGTCGAGCCCGGGAGGGCGGGCTGGGTCGCCGATGTCGACGCCACGGTCACACGCGCGCTGGACGCGGGTCGCAGTGGGCCGCTCGGCGGTCTGTGGTCGACGTTCTCCGGGCTTGTTCGCGCGCGGGAGGTCGCCCCGAGCGTCACGGTCGACGACCGCCTCGTGCGACGGGCCGCCGCGGCGGCTGCCGATCGCGTCGAGAGCCGCGCGTTCGCCGGGGCACTCGTCATCGCACCCGGGAGCCTGGTGGTCACGACGCGGCCGCCGCGGGCGGGCCGCGAGGTCGACCGCGCCGAGCTCGCGCAGCGCCTCGGCGAGGAGCTTCGCCGCAACACGGGCCGGCCGGTGGACGTCCCGCTGCGTCGGACCCAGGTCGTCGGGCGCGCGAAGGTGCGGGCCGTCGGCGCCGCCGCCGACGACTACCTGCAGGCCGCACTGCGCCTGACGGGCGCCGGGTCGCCCATCGTGATCTTCCCCGCACAGATCGCGCCGGTGCTCGCGCTCGAGTCGATCGACGGCGGTCGCGACGCGCGGCTCGGGGCAGACCCCGGCCCGCTCGCCGCGCTCGTCGCCCGCGTCGCCGAGCAGCGCGACCGCCCGGCGCGCGAGCCCCGCCTGGACGCGCCGGCGCGTCCGGTGACGTTCGACGCCAAGGACTCCGTATCGTGGCGCTCGCGCGCTGCCAACGTGCGCGTCGTTGCGCCCGGGCACGACGGCCGGTCGGTGCGCAGCGACGCGCTCGCCGCGGCCATCGCGCGAGCGATCCGCGCCGGCCGGCATACCGTACGCGTGCCGATGCGCACGCTGACCCCGTCGGCGACCGAGCGGTCGGTGCGCGGGGTACGCTCGCTCATCGGGACATTCACCACGCACTACGTGCCCGGCCAGCCCCGCGTGACGAACATCCGGCTTATCGCGCGGGCCGTCGACGGCACCGTGATCGCGCCCGGCGGGCGCTTCTCGCTCAACGGCGTCGCCGGGCAGCGGACGAGCGAGGACGGCTACGTCGAGGCGCCGTTCATCGCCGACGGCGAGCTCAAGCAGACGGTCGGCGGCGGCGTGTCGCAGGTCTCGACGACGATCTACAACGCCGCGTACTTCGCCGGGCTGAGGCTCGACAGCCACACGCCCCACAGCTTCTTCATCGACCGCTATCCGGCCGGTCGCGAGTCGACGCTGAACTACCCGGACATCGACCTGCTCTGGACGAACGACACCGACACGCCGGTGCTCGTCCGGACCGCGACCGACGACACGTCGGTGACCGTCAGCCTGTACGGAGACAACGGCGGGCGCCACGTCCGCGCCCAGAGCGGCGCGCGCGAGCCGTATCCCGGTGGCGACTTTCAGATAACCGTCACGCGCCTGCTGCGCTACCCGGACGGGCGGCTCGTCCGCCAGCCGTTCACCTCCCGCTACGACATCCCGCCACCGGAGTAGCGCGGATGGCCCGGCTCGTCGGCATCAACCACGTCGCGCTCGAGGTCGGTGACCTCGACGAGGCGCTGACGCTCTACGCCCGCCTCTTCGACTTCGAGCTGCGCGGCCGGCGCGCGCACATGGCGTTCATCGACCTCGGCGACCAGTTCCTCGCGCTCGACGAGGGACGCACGCAGCCGCCCGACGAGCGGCGCCACTTCGGACTCGTCGTCGACGACAAGGAGGCCGTGCGCGAGGCGGTGCGGCGCGAGGGCCTGACGCTGCTCGACGGTCCGGGGCTGCGCTTCGCCGATCCGTGGGGCAACGCGATCGAGGTCGTCGACTACCGCGACGTGCAGTTCGAGCGCACGTCCGGCGTGAAGCGCAAGCTCGGGATCACGGACCTCGCCAAGCGCGAGGGCGCCCGCCGGGAGATCGAGGAGAAGGGCCTCGGCTGACGCGCCTGACGGACGGCGTCAGGGCTTGGACTTCGCGATGACCCGGACGTCGGTGGTCACGGAGTCGCTGACCGCCTCGCTGCTCGTCGCGGTGGCGAACAGCCGGTACACGCCGGGCCGGTGCATCCCACGCGATCCGAGGGCGAGCGTGTTGCCGCCGAGCTGCCCGCCGCGCATCAACGACCGGCGCGGACGCGTCCAGCGCGTGCACGGCGGCTGCGATGGCTTGGTCTGACGCAGCGGCAGACAGCGACCGCTCTTGACGCGCCCCGTGGTCCGGCGTCGGACGACGAACGTGACGTCCGACGCCCGGTTCAGCGCGTAGGTGAAGCGCGCCTTGCGCCCGGAGGTCACGCGCCGATGCACGGCGGCGAGGTCGCTGAGGACGGGCGCCGGTCGCGGCAGGGCGATCGCCTCGAGCATCGCGGCGGCCTGAGCCCGTACGCCGAGCGCGTTGGGATGCAGCGGGGCGGCAATCGCCGCGGGCACGGCGCCCTCCCACCATTTCGTCCCCCCCGCCTGGCACATGTCGTGGCCGATCGAGCGGGCGTAGAGGTCCACGTACTCGGCGTCGTGCGCGGCGGCGGCTGCCTCGAGCTCGTCGTTGAGGGCTCTGAGCAGGCCGTCGAGATACTGGTTGTCGCCTCCGCCGAGCGGGATGGTCGGCGGGCAGCTCGTGCCGTCCGCGGGGACGATCTGGGGGTAACCCATGACGATCACGCGCGCCAGCGGGGCTCGCGTGTGGATGCCGTCGAGGACCGCGGCGAAGTGCGGAGCCGCCTTCACGATGTCGGCCAGGATCGTGTCGTAGCCGTTGACGACGTAGCGGTCGCGGCAGGGCTTGCCGATCACGATGAGGCCGAGGACGGGACAGCCCGCGACCACGCGGCTGAGGTAGCCGTCGTTGAAGCCGATGCCGAGGCTGACGAGGTCGTCGTCGGCGCTGAGGGCGCTGAACTGCGGAGGCTGGCCCTGCTCCTGGGAGGTCGTCATGTGGTCGGTCCGCGCGCCCGAGCAGCTCGCGTCATGCAGGCTTGCCACCCCGAGGGCCCGCGCGACGAGCGCGGGGTAGTCGACCTTCGAGCGCAGGCACGCGGTCGGGTCGGTGCGCATCGGGAGCTGGAGCGGCGCCGAGACATAGGAGTCGCCGAGAGCCGTGTAGTGGGTCGGGGTCGCCGCGTGCGCCGGCAACGGCGCGGCGAGCAGCGCGGCGAAGACGGCAGCGACGAGCGACGCGCGCGTGACACTCCCGGCGGATCCGGCCGGGCGGAGCATGAGGGAAACCATCGTGGTCCTGACGGGGTCGTCCTGACGGGGTCGTGCTGTCGTGCGACCCTAACCCTGGCGCCGATCAAAAGGCAAGGTCCTGGTCGTTCGTCGAGGTTCGGAGGTGCCCCGGCGGCGTCGCCTGCGCGGGTACGCTTGCGCGATGTTCCGGGTCCTGCCGCGATTGGGCGCTGCTCTCGTCGTCGCCGTCCTGCTGTGCGCGGGCGTCGCGCAGGCCGAGGATCCGACGCTCGCGGCGGACGCGACGCGGCCGGGTGTGATCGATCTCGCCTACCAGGGTCCGATCGGCGCGCACGTGGCCTACTACGAGGTCCTCGGCGCGCAGCTCGAGTTCCTCGGCACCTCGGACATCGGGTCGACGGGACGTACGCGGCTCGTCGAGGCGACGACCTGGCGCTGCGACCGCGTCGAGCGCAGCTTCGTCGCGGTCGCGGTCGCGAAGGATGGGTCGGCGTCGCACGGGAGCTTCACGGTGCGCACCCCCTCGTGCGAGAACCGCTTCGATCTCGTGGTCCCCCGCCGCGCGGCGGTGGGCTCGAGGCCCCTCGTTCGGATCACGGACCGCTGGGGCCTCGGGGCGATCAGGCCGCGGCTGTGCATCGACCCCCCGCACGCCAGGCGCACATGCCGCACCGTCGCGTTCGGCAAGGCCGTGACGGCTGCCAGCCGGCGCTTCACCGCCGACACGCGCGGGCGCTGGGGCGTGCAGCTGCGGGTGCGCGGCTCGAAGGTCAAGGCGTCGGTCGCGGTCGGCAAGGGCGTGCGCGCCGGGGCCAAGCCGCCGCCGACGCTGCTCGCGACCGGCGACTCCACGATGCAGGGGATCGACAGCTTCCTCGAGGATCGGCTGGCCGGCGACGCAACCGTCCGCTCGGACGTGCTCCCCGGCAGCGGCATCAGCCAGACGCGACGCTTCTGGATCAACCGCGCCGCCCACCAGGCCCAGCGCCTCAAGCCGCGCTCGACGGTCGTCTCGATCGGCGCCAACGACTTCTTCGACATGCAGGCGCCCGATGGCTCGACGTCCTCCTGCTGCGGCCCGGAGTGGGTCTCCGAGTACGCGCGCCGGGTCCGCGCGATGATGCGCTCCTACATCCGCAACGGCCGCGGCCGGGTCCTGTGGCTCGCGCTGCCGCTGCCCCGCGATCCCACCCGCGCCGGCGTCAGCGTCACGATCAACCGCGCGATCCGGCTGGCCGCGTCGGGCCTCGACGGCGCGTACGTCGTCGGGATGGACGACCTGTTCACGCCCCACGGGTACACCGACGCCATCCGCTGGCGCGGTCAGGACGTGGAGGTCCGCGAGGCCGACGGGATCCATCTCAACGTCGCCGGCACGTCGATCGCGGCGGAGTTCATCCAGAGCGCGCTGGCGGGCCTCGGCCAGTGACGTAGTTAACACACGGGACCACGCGATTGTGCGAAGGTTTGCATAACGCCCTTATTGATCAGAAAGGCTCATGGCCTCGCCATGCTGATGCCGCACAAGGTTCTGATCGTGGTCGGCGGGGTACTCGCCTCGTCGCTCGTTGCCGAAGCGGTTCTCGGATGGGGCCTGCACGTCAAGGCGGCATGGGTGACCGTGTTCATCGCCGCGCTCATCCTCGGCGTGCTCGCGGCCGCGGACGCGGCGCAGGGCGACCCGGGCGACGTCAGCGACGAGCCCTACAACCTGGGCTTCGTCGCGGCCACCGTGGTCGCAATCGTCGGCGCTGTCGCCTGCCTGTATCTGCCGATGCCCTACGGTGGTCTTGCTGCCGTCGGCGTGATCCTCTCGCTGATCCTCGGGCTGCGGGTCGCGTCGGGCGGGTTCTGAACCGCACGCTGCCGGGCTCGCCGGCGGCGTGGCTATCGTGCCGATCCCGTTTGAGACGCGCGCGATCGGTCAACCCCAGAAGCGATGACCCGCGATATGAACAGCACACGCCATGACCCGCCAGCCGGTGGACCTGCCACGCGAGAGCGACCCGTGTCCGGGCTGAGGACGCTTGACGACCTCGGCGACGTCGCCGGGCTGCGGGCACTGGTACGCGTCGACTTCAATGTTCCGCTCGCGGATGGGCACATCGCCGACGACACGCGCATCAGCCAGTCCGTCGCGACGATCGAGGCCCTGCGCGAGCGCGGTGCGCGCCTGCTGCTCGTGACACACCTCGGCCGGCCGAAGGATCGCGATCCCGCGCTCAGCGTTCAGCCGCTCGCAAACCGCCTGGCCGAGCTGATCGGCCACGAGGTGCTCGTCGCACCCGACCTCGACGACGTACCCGACGCAGACGTCGTCATGCTCGAGAACATCCGCTACGAGCCCGGCGAGACAACGAACGATCCCGCGCTCGCGGCGCGCCTGGGCGCCCTCGCGGACGTCTACGTCAACGACGCGTTCGGCACCGCACACCGCGCGCACGCGTCGACGGAGGGCGTCGTGCACCATATGGCGCGCTCCGCGGCGGGCCTGCTCTTCGCGCGCGAGGTCGAGACGCTGACGGCGCTCCTCAGCGATCCTGCGCGTCCCTTGGTGGCCGTCCTCGGCGGCGCGAAGGCCGGCGACAAGATCGGCGTCATCACCCGCTTCCTCGAGGTCGCCGACCTCGTCCTGCTCGGCGGCGGCATGAGCTATCCGTTCTTCGCGTCGCGGGGTCTGCGGATCGGCGACTCGCTCTGCGACGAGGCGGGCCTCGAGGCCGCGCGCCAGGTGCTCGAGCACCCCGGGCACGAGGACAAGCTGCGCCTGCCCGTCGACCTCGTCATCGCCGACGAGTTCGGGCCTGAGGCAGACCTGCGCGTCGCCGACCCGATCGACATCGACGAGGGCTGGGAGGCCATCGACATCGGCCCGCGCACCCGCGAGGCCTACGCCGAGGCCATCGCGGGCGCGGGTACCGTCTTCTGGAACGGCCCGGTCGGCGCGTTCGAGATCGAGCCGTTCTCCCACGGGACGCGCGCGATCGCCGAGGCAGTCGCGAGCAGTGAGGCGGTGACCGTCACGGGTGGCGGGGACTCGATCGCGGCGTTGCGGACGTTCGGCCTGCTGGACGAGGTCACGCACGTCTCGACCGGCGGCGGCGCGGCGCTGGAGCTCATCGAGGGCCGCGAACTGCCCGGCGTCCTGGCGCTGACGGACTGACGGCGATCGGGCCGCGGCGGCGTATCTCCTCAAGCTCTCGCAGCTCTCAGCCGATGCAACGAGGGCGCGCGACGCCGCATTCGGAACACCACCGTTAGTACAATCGCGTTCATTCAGAGATGTTTCTCGATCCCCCTTCCCGCACCGACAACCTCAGCGAGGGCGGTTCCGGCTCCGGTTCCCCCGGGACGCTAGGTATGCCCACGCGGACCTCGGGCCTGCGCACGATCGACGACCTCGGCACGATCGCGGGTCGCCGCGTGCTCGTGCGCTTTGACCTCAACGTCCCGCTGGCCGACGGGTGCGTGGTCGACGACACGCGCATCCGTCTCGCGCTGCCGACGATCGAGGCGCTGCGCGAGCGTGGCGCGGACCTGCTCATCCTGGCCCATCTCGGCCGTCCCAAGGACCGTGAGCCGTCGCTCACGTTGCGCCCCGTGGCGGACCATCTGTCTGAGCTGCTCGGCGAGGAGGTCATCCTCGCCGCCGACATGACCGACATCCCCGACGGCGAGCTCGTGATGCTCGAGAACATCCGCTACGAACGCGGCGAGACGGCCAACGACCCGCGTCTGGCGCTGCGGCTCGCCGCCCTCGGCGACGCGTACGTCAACGACGCGTTCGGCGCGGCGCATCGTGCGCACGCCTCCACCGAGGGGATCGTGCACCACATCCGCCGCTCCGCTGCCGGGCCGCTGTTCGAGCGCGAGGTCGAGACCCTCACCTCGATCCTCGGCGATCCCGCCCGCCCGCTCGTCGCGGTGCTCGGCGGCGCGAAGGTGACCGACAAGATCGGCGTCATCGAGCGGTTCCTCGAGGTGGCCGACGCCGTGCTCATCGGCGGCGGCATGAGTTATCCCTTCCTCGCGGCGCAGGGCCACCCGGTCGGCGACTCCCTCTGCGATCCGGCGGGCATCGAGGTGGCGCGGCGCGTTCTCGAGCACCCCGCGCACGTGGGCAGGCTCCACCTGCCGACCGACCTGATCCTCGCTGACCGCTTCTCCGCCGAAGCGGACGTCCGCATCGCGGGCATCGACATCGAGGACGGCTGGATGGGGCTCGATATCGGTCCGCAGACCCGCGAGGAGTTCGCGCACGTCATCGCCGCGGCGGGCACGGTGTTCTGGAACGGGCCGGTCGGCGCGTTCGAGATGGAGCCGTTCGCGGGCGGGACCCGCGCGATGGCCGCTGCCGTCGCGGACACCGAGGCGATCACGGTCGTCGGCGGTGGCGACTCGATCGCCGCGCTCACGCAGTTCGGCCTGCACGAGCAGGTCACGCATCTGTGCACGGGCGGCGGGGCCGCGCTCGAGTTCATCGAGGGCCGCACGCTGCCCGGCTGCTTCGCGCTGGCGCATTGACCGCCGGCGGACCGCTCGCCGACACCGTCGTCGCGGGCTCGATCGCGGCCGTCGTCAGCGGCGCCCCGTCGACGGCGTACGCCCTGGCGACCGGCGAGAGCGTCGTCGAGGCCACGCTTGCCGCGGGGACGTTGCTGCTCGGAGGCGAGGAGCGCGCGACTCGGCTGCTTCCCGCCGCCGCCGTCGCGCACGCCGCGCTGTCACTTGGCTGGGCCGCCGTCCTCGCGCGACTGCTCCCGCGCCGGCACACGGCGGCGTGGGGCGTCCCCGCGGGCCTGCTCATCGCCGTGCTCGATCTCGGCATCGTCGGCCGGCGCCGTGCGCGGATCCGGGCCCTCCCCCGCGCGCCCCAGATCGCCGATCACGTCGCGTACGCCGTGACGGTCGGGGCGGTACTGAGCCGTCGTCGCCGTCAGCAGCCGTCGACGTCGCAGGCCGCGCCGGCCGGCACGTCGGCCTGATCGGACCAGGCGCGGCTCAGGAACTCGCGCAGCACCTCGGGCGGATGCGCGCCCGACGCGCCGATGGCCCGATCGACGACGAAGAACGGCACCGCGGAGATGCCGAGCGCGTCCGCGGTGGCCTCATCATCGCGGACCTGCGCCGCGTAGCGGTCGCTCGCGAGCATCTCGCGCACCTCGTCGACGTCGAGCCCGACCTCGCCGCCGAGCCGCGCGAGGACGTCGCGATCGGCCATGAGCTCGCCCTCGGTGAGGTAGGCGCGCATGAGCCGCTCCTTCATGGCGTCCTGCTTGCCGTGGTCCGAAGCGAGGTGCACGAGGCGGTGGGCGTCGAAGGTGTTGCCGAGCCTGAGGCGGTCGAAGCGGAAGTCGAGCCCGTCGCCGGCGGCGGCGTCGGTCATGCGCTGGTGCATCGCGCGCGCTTCTGCTTGCGTCGTGCCGTACTTACGGGCCAGGTGGGTGGCGGCGTCGTCTGGGCGCTCGGCGGGGGCCCCAGGGTCGAGCTCGAAGCTGCGCCACGTGACCCGCACGTCGTCGCGCCCCTCGAAGCCCGCCAGTGCGGCCTCGAAGCGGCGCTTGCCGATGTAGCACCACGGGCAGGCGATGTCAGACCAGATCTCGACGTGCATGGGCTCCGTTATAGCGATGCGGCCGCGCGGTTGACGAACAGCAGCGATGAAGGAAGCGCGAACGGCTCGCCGCGGCGGCCGGCTCCCTCGTCCTTCATCGCTGCGGGTGTTTCCGCCGCCGTGCGACCAGGCTCGCCACCCCCTTCGGCCGCCCGGAGCGCTCCACGACCCCCTCCTCGTAACGCACCACCTCGAGCTCGCCGAACGCATCGGGCAGCTCGCCGGGGCCGAGGACGAACGCGGGGTTCGTGCTCGCCCCGAGCTCGTCGAGGTGGCCAGGTCCGAAGGTCTCGAACACGAGCAGCCCGCCGGGGGCGACCGCCGCCTCCAAAGCTGCAAAGAGGTCGCGCTGGAGGTAGTTCATGGTCACGACGACGTCGTACGTGCCGTCCGGCAGGCGCTCGTCCTCGAGATCGCACAGCCGCCCGTGGATGGGCAGGTTGCGCTCGCGCGCCGTGGCGCGCAGCTGCTCGATGGCGACGTCGGAGATGTCGAGCGCGTCGACGGCGAAGCCGAGGCTCGCCAGGAGCAGCGCGTTGCGCCCGTTGCCGGCGGCGACGTCGAGCGCGCGCCGGCCGGGGACCGCGACCGAGCGCAGCAGGTCCTCGTTGTCGAGCAGCCATTGCGAGGGCGCATCCTGGGCGGGCGCGCCGCCCGGTGCCGCGAAGCGCTCGTTCCAGCGCTCGCGGGCCGGGTGCCGCCGGATCGATGCGTCGCTCACGGGCGCCAGCTTACGATCCGGGAGGTTGGCCCCCCGGCGCACGGGGATAAACGCCGGGGGTTGCGATCACTCTGCCGACGCACGAGTGCGCCGAGCAGGGGGCCAAGGGCTCGACATCGGCCCCCCCAGGTGTCGCCGCGCGCCCCCAAGGGGCGCCACGTAAGCGGCTGGCTCGCGCACGGTCCGGGTACACGCAATGCAGCGACGAAAGGAGCCGACATGCCCCCACGCGGCGTGAAGAAGGGCACGAAGCGTGCCCGTCAGTACGAGCACATCAAGGAGAGCCAGCAGGAGCAGGGCCGCAGCGAGTCGCGCGCCGAGGAGATCGCGGCGCGGACCGTCAACAAGGAGCGCGCGCGCTCCGGCGAGTCGCGCCAGCGCTCGCGCACGTCCACGCAGGACATCTCGTCCGGTCGCCGCGGCGGGCTGCGTTCTGGGAGCGACCGCGCCAAGGGCCGGACGCGCGACCAGCTCTACAACGAGGCCAAGCAGCTCGGCATCGACGGCCGCTCGAAGATGAACAAGTCCCAGCTGCAGCGCGCGGTCGCCGCGAAGAAGAGCTGACGCGCGATGGCCGACGATTCCACTCCCAAGGCTCCGCCCCACGACGACGAGTCCACTGAGCCGCTCGGGCCGGCGACCCCCGACGACGAGACGCCCGCCGGGGACAGCCCGGAGCTGCACGACGACATCAGCCCGCACGACCTGCCCAAGGGCCACCCCGGGCGCGACGAGGTCGAGCGGCTCGCCGGCGGCGAAGACGGCACCACCAAGGGCGACGTGTGAGCGCGGGCGGCGACGAAGCGCGGATCACCGCCTATCGCGACGGCCCGCTGCTCGTACGCGGGCCGTTTCACCTCGAAGACCAGGACGGCAACCCGATCGAGACGCGCAACGGCACGATCGCGCTGTGCCGCTGCGGCAAGTCGCGCATCCGGCCGTTCTGTGACGGAACCCACCGCCTCGTCGGCTTCCGCGCCCCGAGCAGCGCCGAGTTCGGGCGTGAGCCGGGCGGCGCCGTGGCCAAGTAGCCGCGGCGTCAGATCAGACGGTGAGCCGCGCGGGCAGCTCGCCGCGCAGCGAGGTCTCCCCCGCCTCCCATGCTCCGAGCAGGTGGCGAGCGAAGCGGAGGTCGAGCTCGACGAGGGTCGCCGCGCCCCACAGGATGTCGCGCGTGAGCGCGGGCTGCTGGCGGGCGAGCCCACCGGCGAGATCGACGGCCGCGATGTTCTCGTGAATCGCGTCGGCCTCGACGTGCTCGTCGAAGAACGCGGCGGCGCGCTCTCCCGCGCCCAGGCGTCGCAGCGCCCGCGCGTAGCGCGCGTTGGGCAGCGACGAGGTCATCTCGAACACCGCGAGATGGCCGACGATCGCGCCGAGATGGCTGCGGTGCAGCCCGAACAACGACATGAGGTTGACGGTCGCGAGCGTCACACCGGGCACGAGGCCGACGTATGCGCCGTAGCGCGCGTCGAGCCCGAGCGCGTCCATGGCATCGGCGAACAGCTGCGCGTGGATGCGGTCGGCCCGCCCCCCGCCGTACTCGTCGACCTGGATCTGCACGAGCGCCGCCTTCGGCGCGCCGTGCAGCCGCGGCATCGCCCACGAGTGCGGATCGGCCTCCTTGAGCTGGTAGGCCGAGCGGTGCACGATGAACTCGAGCACCTGCTCGAGCGTCGCCTCGCGCTCGAGGAAACGCGACAGCGAGGGACCGTCATCGGCGTCGGCGATCGCGCGTAGCGCGAGGTCCATCTCCGCCGTGGTGTCCGGCGCCGCCGGCTGGGGCACGACGGCGACGAGGCCGGCCACGAAACTCGCCTCCAGATCGCGGCGCAGCGCGAGCAGGCTGGGCTCCCACTCCCACTCCGGCGCGACGCCGGGCAGGCCGCGGTAATGCAGCTCGTAGCAGAGGTACAGCGCGAGGTGCAGGTCGTCGTCGGCCAGCGGGTCGGTCGGATTGGGAAGCGCGATCGCGTCCAGGGTCTGCACCGGCCGGGTGATCTGCGCGAGCAGCCGCTCGCTGACCTCGCCGCGCGCTTCGGGTAGGACAAGCACCAGGCGCATGTACCCCGAAGGGACACGCCGCGAACCCGCTCCCGAGCTCAGCGCGCGGCGGCGACGAGCTTGGCGCGCAGGGCCTTGAGCACCGGGTTGATCGGCGTGAAGCACATGCGATTGCCACCCGTGACGATGATCGCCGCGATGCCGATCGCGCGGACGGTGCCGCTGACGCCGGGCGCCGTGTACACGGGGCCGCCGCTGTCACCGGGGCGAGCCACGATCGATGTGCATCGGAGCTTGGTCCCGGCGAGGCCGCTGACGAGCCGCTCGGCCTTGCGCACCTCCGGGCCGAGGATGTGGCCGCATTGGTCGATCCCGCTCGTGCGGCCGGTCATGCACACCGCACGGTTGGACAGCGGGTGCGCCGTGGCCACGACGCGCCACGGCGGGCGCCCGATGCCGCGGTCGATCATGGCTGCCGGGGGCCGGCTCGCGCCGCGCGGGACGCGGAGCACGAGCGCATCGAGCGGCTTCGTGCGCGTCACGATGCGCAGGACGCGCCCGAGTGCGATCCCGGGCGCGGGTGGCCGGCGCAGCGCCGCGTAATGGCGCTGGACGGTCCGGTCCTTGCGCAGGCCGCCGCAGTGCGCGGCGCTCAGGCCGCCGAGACGGCCGCTCGGCAGCCGGATGAGAAACGACGAGGTGCACAACACGGCGTCCTTCGGCACGGGCTTTCCGCCGACGAGCTTCTTGCGGGCGAACAGCAGCTCGCGCCCGGCCGACCAGCCGTCGAGGTCGGGTGCGGACCCCGAGCGCCGGATGCGCAGCGTCTCGAGCGCGTGAACGGCGATGAGGTCGTGCTCGTTGCCCCCGGCGTCGAGGGCGCGCAGCGGCGTCCAGCCCGCCCCGGCGAGCACCGTCGCCGCGTCGTTCGGAGGCGCAGCGACGAGCGCTGTGACGAGCCCGTTGACCGCCTCGCACGTCGTTTCCGACACCTGCACGAGGCTCGCGTCGCCGACGGACGGACAGCTCGTGTAGACATCGGACTGGGCCTCGGCGGTGCCGGTGGCCACGAGGAACACGACAAGCCCTGAGGCGAGGATGGAGGCAGCGCGCATAAGCAGACGATGCTGCCAGACGCAGCGGCGATCACGCGCCGCTCGGGATACGCTTCGGCCATGACCCGGGCGTTCAGGTCGGCGCTCGTCGTCGTGGTCCTCGGTGCGGCGCTCTGCGCGACCGCGGTCGCGCCTGCGGCCCACGCGAGCGCCGGGGTCCTGCGCGCGAACGAGGTCGTTCCGCTGACGGGCCTCGCCGCGGACGCCAGCCGCGAGGGTGTCGTCAACCTCATCTTCTTCGGGCGTCCGGGCGCGCGGGTCTACTTCGACGAGCGGGTCGGCGCCGGTCTCAAGCGGCTGGGCGATGCGGTCATCCCCGCGGAGGGCGCCGTCATCTTCCCGGAGGCCGTCGTCTGGCGCTGCGATCGGCTCGTGCGCAGCTTCCAGGCCGTCGCGGCGAGTGCCGACGGCACGCGCACGACCGGCACGTTCGACGTCCGGACGCCGTCGTGCGCGAGCCGGTTCGAACTCGATGCCCCGCGGCGCATCGCCCGCGGCGGGCTTGTCCGTGTGCGCATGATCGATGGCTGGCAGATCGGGGGCATCAAGCCCCGGCTGTGCATCACCCCGCCCGCCGGGCGCCAGAGCTGCAAGACGGTCAAGCTCGACCCCGCGGTAGGCGTGGCGAGCCGCCGCTTCCGGGCGACCAAGCGCGGCCTGTGGCGCCTCGTGCTGCGCGTCGACAAGTACAGGGTCAGGACGAAGGTCGCCGTCGGCGGGTCCGCCGCCCTGCCCGGGCGCCTCCCGGTCGTTCTCGCCGCCGGCGACTCGACGATGCAGGGCATCGACAGCTTCCTCGCCGACGGGCTGGCGCACAGCGCGATCGTGCGCAGCGAGGTGCTCGTGGGATCGGGCGTGAGCACGTCGCTGGGCTGGGTGGAGCATGCGCCGACGCTGGCCGAGCGCGACCGTCCCCGCGTCACGGTCGTCTCGATCGGGGCCAACGACGCCTCGGACATGCCGACGCCGGACGGCGGGAGGGCCGTGTGCTGCGGCGAGAGCTGGGTGGTGGAGTACGCCCGCCGCGTCCGCACGATGATGAAGGCCTTCATCCAGAAGGGACGCGGGCGCGTGTTCTGGCTGGCGCTGCCGGTGGCGCGCGACCCCGCGCGCGCCGCCTATGGCGCGGTCGTCAACGTGGCGATGCAGCGTGCCGCGGCGGGGCTGGACCGCGCGCAGATCATCCGCATCGACCAGGTCTTCACCCCGAACGGATACCGCGACGTCATGCGCTGGCGCGGTCGCGACGTGCAGGTGCGCGCGCCCGACGGGATCCATCTCAGCGCAGCCGGCACCGCCATCGCGGCCGAGGTCATCCAGGTGGCGATCGGGAAGATCTGATGCGCCTCCGCGCGCCCGAGCGGCCGCGTGCGCCATCATCGACGGACATGCCGAACGTACTGGACTCAGGCGACGGGCCGCCGAACCTCGCCGCGGCGATGGGCGGACCGGTTGGGATCGCCGAGACGTCGCTGCCCGCGGTCGCGTTCGTCATCGCCTACAGCGCGTCGGGGCAGGACACCGGCACCGCCGCGGGGGTCGCCGTCGGGCTCGCGCTGCTGCTGACGATCGTGCGGCTCGTCCGCCGCGAGTCGCCGCTGCACGCGCTGTCCGGGCTCGTCGGCGTCGCGTTCGCGGCGTTCATCGCGCGACAGAGCGGCCGCGCCGAGAACTTCTTCCTCCCGGGGCTGCTGTTCAACGCGGGGTATGCCTCGGCGCTCCTCGTCTCGCTGGCGATCCGCCGGCCGCTCGTCGGGGTCATCGTGAGCCACCTCGACGGCGAGGGAAACGCGTGGCGCAGCAACCCCGTGCGGATGCGCGCGTTCGCGCGGGCGACGTGGCTGTGGGCCGGCGTGTTCCTGCTGCGCCTCGTCGTGCAGCTGCCGCTCTACCTCGCCGGCGCGGTCGTCGAGCTCGGGGTGGCGCGCACCGCCATGGGGCTGCCGTTGTTCGGCCTCGGGCTGTGGCTCACATGGCTGCTCGTGCGCGGTTCGCGCGTCAGCCCAGCTTCTTCGCCTGCGACCTGAGCTGGCGCAGCTGCCGGCGGAGCACCCGGCGCCCGGCCGGATCCGTGAGCTGCACGGCGCGGTCGGCGGCGAGATCACCCTCTCGGTAGTCGTGCTGCTGGTAGTACAGGAGCGCGAGCTGCGCGTAGATGGGGCCGCTCGGCGGCTTCCGGTTGGCGGCCGCGACCTCCATCGCGCGAATCGCCTTGCGCGGATCGTTGAGCCCGGCCTGGCCGTATGCCCTCGTCATGACCGTGGCGAGCTGCACGTCGGGGTGCTCGGGTTTCAGCGCGAGGTAGCGCTCCCAGGTGGCCGCGGCCTTGCGCAGCTGGGCGAGTCCCTGCGGTCCCAGCGAGGCGCCGGTGGGGTTGCCGACCTGGTAGGCGTACTGGGCGTAGCGCTCGGTCAGGTCCACGAGCGCCTGCGGATCGTTCGGCTTGGCCTTCACGGCGCGCTCGGTCGCGGCGATCTTCGCGAGCAGCAGCCGCTCTGACTTGGACGTCGTGGCGTCCTTCTTCGCTCCGTCACCGCCGCAGCCGGCACCCGCTGCGGCGACGAGCGCGAGCACGAGGATCGTGACCGCGAGCCGGCGGCAGACAGACGGCACCGGCACCGACTAGGAACTCCTCACGGGGCGGTAGCGTACCCGCCCCTGAGCATCGATCTGGCGCGCCCGGATCCGGGTCTTCCTGCCGTTCGTCGTCGTCGTGCACGCAAAGGTCACGTTCTTGCGGGCGACGATGACGTCCTGGCAGTCCACCGCGACCGGCCGGCCGCGACGACGGGTGAGCTGTGCGGCCAGCGAGCGCTCCGTCTCATCGGTCGGCAGCAGGCGGGCGAGGACCCGCACCGTCCCCTTGTCGTCGGTCTCGACGACGGTGGCGTCTGCCGCCGAGCCGTCCTTGCCGACGATCCGGCACGTGAAGCTGTCGCCCTTGTGCGCGGTCTTGCCGCTCGGGCAATCCACGCGCGCGACCTGAGTGCCGATCCTCGTCGCGACGAGCCGGGAGATCGTCGTTTCGGCCTTGTCGCTGTCGATCGTGTTCGAGCAGCCCGCGATCGCGACGGCGGCGACAGCTGCGGGGATGAGTGGGAGGCGGCCCATCCCCGCAAGCATGTCGCATCGCCGCTACTTCACGATGAGCTCGCCCTTCATCCCGGCTGCCTTGTGGCCCGGGACGGGGCAGTAGAACTCGTACTTCCCGGCCTTGAGGGTCGCCGAGACCGTCGAGGTCTTGCCCGACTGCACGATGGGGCCGTCCTTGTCGACGCCGTTGCCCTCCACCGCGACGCCGTGGGGGATGCTGCTCGGGTTGGCCATGACGAGCTCGACCTTGCCGGCCTTGGCGTGCAATGTCGTCGTGGTGAACTTCAACGCCCCGCCCGGGTCGGCTGAGAGCTTGACCGTCTCGGCCGCACCCGACGATGAGGTGGAGGCGGGTGGCGGTGGCGGCGCCGCGGAGGCACTCGTGTCGGACGTCTTCTTGTCGCTCGAGCCACAACCGGCGACGATGAGCGCCAGCCCCACCGCAACGGCCAGCAACGGCACCCGTGACAATCTCAGAACTCGGTACACGACGGCCCCTCCGCTTCCCTTGGATTGCGTTGTCTTCATCCATGACGCCCTCGCCGCCCGATCCTTCCCAGCGCGCGAAAAGATCGCGGGAAGGAACTGCGCCATCCGGGCGTCCTGGTTTGTGATGAGGCGCTCGTGACGCCCACCCGCGCCACCGCTTCCGCCCCTGTCCCCGCCATCTCGCGGACGCTTGACCCTGCCGCCCTCCCCGATCACCTCGACCGCCTGTACCGCGCCGCATGGGCGATGTGCGGCTCGCATGAGGACGCCGAGGATCTCGTCCAGGACACGTATACGCGCGTGCTCGCCAAGCCTCGTGTGCTGCGTCGCGAGGACGATCTCGCCTACCTGCTGCGCGCGTTGCGCAACATGCACGTCTCGCGCCGGCGCGCCGCGGCTCGGCGGCCGCTCAGTGCCGCCGAGCTGCACGACGACGACGCCCTCGATGCGTCGAGCTCGCTACGGCCCGAGCTCGCGGTCGAGACCCGCGAGGTCTTCGCTGCCATCGCCGCGCTGCCCGACGCGCAGCGCGACGTGCTCGTCGCCGTCGACGTCGCCGGGCTCTCCTACGGCGAGGCCGGCCGGGCGCTGCGCGTCAAGGAGGCGACCGTGACGACGCGGCTACACCGTGCGCGCCGCGCCGTCTCCGCGCAGATGGAGCAGCCGGCGTGAGCTCTCGCTTCATCCGGGAGCCCGCGGATGGCGACGCGATCGCCGCGCGCATCAAGGCCGCCGCGGCGACCGTTTCGGCGCCGGAGCACCTGCGGCGCCGGATCGATGCGCAGATCGAGGCCGCCCGGGCGCCTCGCGCCGTACGCGCGCCGTGGCGCGGCTTCGCGGCGGTCGCACTCGCCTGCGTTGCGGCGATCGCCGTCGCGGTCGTTCTGCCGGCGGGACCGTCGCGATCCCCGGCGCCCTCGCTCGCCGACGCCACCGCGGCAGCGCTGCGTGCTCCCACGTCGACGTTCACCGCGCTGGATCGGCGCGCGGCGACGCTGGGCGGATCGGCGGTGGCGGGCGCGACCTTCCCGAACTACGAATACAGCAGCTACGACCTGGAGGCCGTGGGCGCGCGGCGGGG
>JAWVGM010000015.1:0-6405 GCA_033855075.1 Solirubrobacteraceae bacterium
ATCATGAGAAAGAACGAGACGACGTAGACGCCGATCGACACGAGGAACAGGATGAGGAACGACGGGCTGTCGTCGTCGTCGCCGCCGCCCATGCCCCCGCCGAAGAAGAAGCCGAACTGAACGATCATCGACGCGATCGAGGCGAAGAACGACGCGATGGTCATGATCATCACGTCGCGGTTCTTGACGTGGGTGAGCTCATGCGCCATGACGCCCTCGAGCTCGGACGGCGTCAACGTCTTCATGATCCCGGTCGTCGCGCAGACGGTGGCGGTCTTCTGCGACCGCCCGATCGCGAACGCGTTGGGCATCTCGGTCTGAGCGACGGCGATCTTCGGCTTGGGCAGATCGGCCTGGATGCAGAGGCGCTCGATCATGGCGTGCAGTTCGGGCGCCTCGGCCGGCGAAACCTCGCGGGCACCCATGGCCCGCAACGCGAGCTTGTCGGAGGCGAGCAGCTGGAAGACGAACAGCCCGCCGGCGATGGCGAGGATCACGACCCCCTGGGCGCCCGCGGCGAACAGCGCGGCGACGAGCGCCACATAGACGACGCCCAACAGGAAGATCGTCAGCAGCATGCGCGCCTGGAGGCCGGGGTCGCTTCCGAACGAGGTCTTGGTCGTCGCCATGGACCCATTCTGACAAACCCCGTGCACCGACCCGCCGGGTGGGACACGCGCAACGGCGCTCGCAAGGCTCCATAACGCGCGGTTGGCGCTTGGTTAGAGCGCGGGGGCGAACCTAGACTCCGCCGCGCCCATGCGCGTTCGCCTTCTTCTTGCCGGCGTGGTGTCGGCGCTCGCGCTGTGGGGCGTGCTGCCGATGGCGTCCTCAGGCCAGTCCTCCGCGCAGTCCGAATACGACCGCCTGCAGTCGCGGATCAACGGGGCGCGAGCGAAGATCGGCGCCAAGCGGGCACGCGAGCGAGGGCTGGCGGCGCAGGTCACCCGCTACTCGCGGCGCATCAACCGGCTCGCCCGCCGGCTTGGGCCGATCGCGACCGAGCTGAGCGCCAGGCGCGCCGAGCTCGAGCGCGTGCGCGGCGACCTGCGCGCCGAGCGGGCACGGATCGTACGGCTGCGCGCCCGCCTCAAGCACGCCCGGACGCTCCTGCGCGCGCGGGTCGTCGAGATCTATAAGGCCGGCAAACCCGATCTCATCACCGTCATCCTCAACTCCGACGGCTTCGCGGACCTCATCGAGCGCGCGGAGTTCATCCACCGCATCTCCGAGCAGGACCGCCGGGTCATCACGGTCGTGCGCGCCGCCCAGCAGGACGCGGCCGCCAGCGAACGGCGCCTGAATGGCCTCGAGCAACGTCGGCAGGCCGTCACCGACATCCTGCAGAAGCGCCACGACGAGATCGCCGGCGTGCAGGACCAGCTCGTGAGCCTGCGGTCAGGGCGCGCGACGCTCCTGCACGGCGTGCGCGCGGACCGCAAGCAGCTCCAGAACCACGTCGACGATCTCGAGGCCGCCTCGGCCAAGGTCTCGCGCCGGCTTGGTCAGCTGCCGAGTTCCGCAACAGGCGACCTCGGCGGCGGTGGTCCGTGGATCTGGCCGGTCAGCGGCCCGATCACCGGCGCCTTCGGCGAGCAGCGCCCCGGCCACATCCACGCGGGGATCGACATCGCCGCGGCGTCGGGGACGCCGATCCACGCGGCGGCCAGCGGGAAGGTCGTGCTCATGCAGGGCATCGGCGCCTCCGGCGGATACGGCAACTACACGTGCGTCCAGCACACCGCGTCGCTGGCGTCCTGCTACGCGCACCAGTCGCGCTTCGGCACGAGCCTCGGCGCGCGGGTCAAGCAGGGCCAGGTCATCGGCTACGTCGGCAACACCGGCCACTCCTTCGGCGCGCACCTGCATTTCGAGGCGCGCGTGAACGGCACGCCCGTCCAGCCGTTGAACTACCTGTAGCCGCAGCGGCGGTTGCGGTCGGGTGAGTACCCTGCGCTCCAGCGCATGCAGCCCGAGATCGATCTCTTCGGCCTGTCCCTGAAGACCTTCGGGATCTGCTTCGGACTGGCCTTCGTCGTGTCGGGCGCGATGGTCGCGCGCCGCCTGAAGGAGCTCGGCAAGCCGCCCGACTGGGCGTACGAGATGGTCTTCGCGGCGCTCGTCGGCGGGCTCGTCGGCGCCCGCCTGTACTGGGTGCTGGGTCACACGAGCGAGGTCGGCAACGACTTCTTGGGCAACGTCTTCGGCGGCTCTGGCCTCGTCTGGTACGGGGGCGCGCTCGGCGGCGCGGCCGGCGTCCTGTTGTGGGCCTACCGCAAGGGGATGTTCGACATCCACCTGCTCGACCTGTGCGCTCCCGCCCTGGCGATGGGCTACGCGGTCGGCCGGATCGGCTGCCAGGTATCAGGCGACGGCGACTACGGCACCCCGACCGGCCTGCCGTGGGGCATGGCCTACCCGCACGGTGTCGTGCCGACGACCGACGTCGTGCACCCGACGCCGATCTACGAGACGCTCACCATGGGACTGGGAGCCTGGGCGCTCTGGCGCCTGCGCGACGAGTTCCGTCCCGGCGTGCTGTTCGCCTGGTACCTCGTGCTCGCCGGCGGCGAGCGCCTGCTCGTGGAGTTCATCCGCCGCAACGACGCGGTGTTCGCCGGGCTGACCGAGGCGCAGCTCTTCTCGCTCGTGATGCTGCTGGCGGGCGTGGTGTGGCTCGTGCGGGCCGCGCGGTCGGGCGGGTGGCGGCGCGAAGGGGTTCGCGAGGGGGTCACGCCGGCGGCGGCCGCGTAGGCGATCGCGCACTCAGCGACGCCGCGCAAGTTCCCGTCGGGCACCCTGCCGGCCGCCGGCATGCGCCAGCTTCTGACTCGCGGACTCCGGGCGGGCCGCGCGGACTTGAGCGGGTGCCGGGCTGGGGAGGGGCGCGGGCAAGAGCAGCGCGCGTTCGCGGGCGACGACCACGAACGCCGCGACGACCTGCGGATCGAACTGCGTTGCGGCGCAGCGCTCGAGCTCGGTGATCGCGCGCTCGAAGTCCATCGCCGCGGAGTAGGGACGGTCGGCCAGCATTGCGTCGAACGCGTCGCTGACGGTGATGATTCGCGCGCCCAGCGGGATGTCGTCGCCCGCCAGCCCATCGGGGTAGCCGGCACCGTCCCAGCGTTCGTGCGAGGAGCGCACGAACGTCGCCACGCCGGCAAGTGCGTCGGCACTCGCGACGATGCGCTCGCCGATCAGCGTATGGCGGCGCATGAACGCCCACTCGTGCTCATCCAGTGGCCCGGGCTTGGAGAGGATCGCATCCGGTATCGCGGTCTTGCCGATGTCGTGGAGCTTGGCGCCCATGCGAACCTCGCGCGCATATTCGTCGCGGACGCCCATGTGGCGGGCGACGGCCTCGGCAAGGTCGGCGACGCCATCGGAGTGGTCGGCGAGATCGGGGTGGCGTTCGGACTGGACGCTCAGAAGCGCATGCATCGTCTGCTCGCCGGCGGGCGCTCGCAGCGAGCGCTTGTTGCGATACATGCGCTGGTCGGCGATGTGCAGCGCCTCAGCCGCGTTTTCGGCCTCAGCCGGGATGGCGACCCGCCCATGCGATGCCGAGATGACAAAGCCTTCGCCGCGCTCGGTCAGCGCGGCACAGGCTGCGCTGACGGTGCGCTCGCCGGCATCAGTTCCGAGTAGAACGCAGAACTCGTCGCCACCCATCCTGTACGCGATGCCCGCTGCCCCGACCGCGTCCCGCAGAAAACCTCCGAGGCGCTTGAGCAGCGCGTCACCGGCCGGATGGCCGAACGCGTCGTTGTAGCCCTTGAAGCCATTGAGGTCGAAGAGCAGCAGCAGTCGGTCCGCGCCGTCCAGCACCGCTGCGTCGAGATCGGCGCCGAGCGCCCGGCGGTTGTGCAGGCCCGTCAGCGCATCGGTCATCGCCTCGGCTTCGGTGTTCCCGAGCACGACCAGATAGCTGCGGAATGTCACGACGAAGCGCGCGATCACGCACACCAACGCCGCCGCGGCGAATGTGACCGCCACGAAGTTGACGTCCGCCGTCGCCGCGTAGACGACCATGACGAGGGCGACGACCGCGAAGCCGGTGGGCACCGCGAGGGCGCGCCAGCCCGGGGTCTGGGGGGCTCCGGAAGGGTCCGGGCGCATCCATGCCGCGACTCCGAACAGGGCGAACGGGCCCACCCAACCCAGGTCGAGGATGCCGCCTCCCACATAGGTCTCATGCACGCTCTGGAACGCGTAGATCGTGTCCGTCACCGCCCACAGGACGAAGCAGGCGGCCATCAGGCTGGTGGCGCGCCCGAGGCGCCAGCCGTTCGCCGCCGCGAGATGCACGACGAGCGCCAACAGGACCAGGTCGCCCACCGGGTAGGCGAGCGATGTCACCAGCGCGGCGGCGGACGAGGATCCACCGTCGAGAATCGCCTCGACCACGAACCCGGCGGAGACCGAGCCCAGGGCTCCGATCGCGATCAGGACGTCAAGGATCACGACCCCGCGAGCGCCGCCGGCCGCGCGCACACGCAGCGCCAGCGCCGCCGCCACCGGGACGTAGAACGCGATCCAGAAACCGTCCGCGACGGACGGCAGCGGTGCTGTGTCCGAGCCGCCATACAGGGCCGAGTAGATCGTGTTGCCGGCGACCTGTAGGACGAAGGCGAG
Source organism: Solirubrobacteraceae bacterium (assembly GCA_033855075.1). Taxonomy (GTDB): domain Bacteria; phylum Actinomycetota; class Thermoleophilia; order Solirubrobacterales; family Solirubrobacteraceae; genus CADCVQ01. The sequence goes on from JAWVGM010000015.1 coordinate 4,636, forward strand.
GGCAACGAGCGACCACGCCGCGCGGTCTTCGCGGACCCGGATGGCACGCCACGCGCAGAGAATCAGGCCGATCGTCGCGACGGCGTCGTAGACCCACTGACCGAAGAAGTCGTCCAGCGCCGCACCCCCCAGGCGAGCGGGCGCACGGAGCGCGTAGGCCACGGCGAGCGCCACGGCGAGCGCGATGAGCAGGCGCGCGGCAAGGGGTCGCTGCATCCGGACGTCGTCCATGTCAGATCTCTTCGTCGGCCCTGTAAGCCAAGGCCGTCGCGCGATCGCACGAACGGGTGCGACGCCCCCGGTCACCCACCTGCACGACGTTCGATCGAGGGACGGTGGCTGGGCTGCGCTCAGCGTTCTGCGCCGAGCGCCTCAAGCGGCGACCGCCGTGCCTCGCCCGCAGCAGTCCCGCCAGGCCGCACGATCACCGCCACCGCGAACGTCGCCACCGCCGAAAGCGCCACCGATGCCCCGGCCGCGATGTCGAGCTCGGCGCTCGCCACGATGCCCACGATGCCGGCCAAGGCCCCGAGCGCCGCACCCCACACGAGCTGGCCGCGCACCGAGCGTCCCAGTCGCAGGGCGCCCGCCGCCGGCGCGACGAGCAGCGCGAACACGAGCAGGTTGCCGAGCCCCTGGACCGCCGCCACCACCGCGATCGCCAGCAGCGCGAGGAGTCCCAGTTCCACCCGACCCGGGCGCACCCCGAGCGAGCGCGCCGCGACGGGGTCGAACACCGCGAGGGTCAGGTGGCGATGACCGAACACGAGCGCGGCCGCGATGATGGCGGCCAGGCCGCACGCGGCCGCGATGTCGCCCGGCGTCGCGCCGAGCAGGTCGCCGAAGAGCAGCTCGCCGAGCCGGGCGGGCACGTCGGGGGAGAGCGCGAGCACGGCGCCGAGCGCGAACGCAGAGGTGACCGTGACCGCCACCGCGACCTCCGATCCGACGCGGGTATCGCGCGCGGCAAACGCGATCAGCGCCGCGGCGACCAGGACGCCCCCGCCCGCGCCGAGTACGAGCGGCACGCCCGCCAGCGCTGCCACCACGAGCCCGGGCAGCATCGCGTGGGCGAGCGACTCCGCGGCATAGGCGTGGCGCAGGTGCAGGAGCCAGACGCCGAGCGCCCCGCAGGCGGCGCCGAGCACGACGACCTCGACGAGCGCACGCTGGAGCAGGCCGGAGTGGAGGATCTGGTTCATCTCAATGTGCGTGGTCGTGGTGCTGGACGGCGACCGCGCGCCGGCCGTCCTCGAGCACGACGATCTCGGCGCCGTAGGTCGCCTGGAGCGCGCCCGTCGTGAGCGCGGTCTCGGGCGGGCCGTAGGCGACCTGACGGCCGTTGAGGCACAGCACGCGGTCCCAGCGACGCGTCTGCTCGATGTCGTGGGTGGCGATGAGCAGCGTCCGGCCCTCGGCACGCAGGTCGTCGAACATCTCGATGATCGCCTGCTCGCTCGTGCGGTCGACGCCGGCGAACGGCTCGTCGAGCAGCAGGACCTGCGCGTCCTGGACGAGCGCGCGGGCGATGAGTACGCGCTGGCGCTGGCCGCCGGACAGGGCGCCGAAGCGGTCGCGGGCACGATCCTGCAGTCCGACGCGGCGCAGGGCATCCACGCCGCGGCGGCGCTCGCCTGAGCCGAGCCGGCGATACCAGGGCGTGCGGGCGTACGCGCCCATGAGCGCGACGTCGAGCGCGCTCACGGGGAAGTCGAGCCGGGCGCGCTCGGTCTGCGGCACGTAGGCGACGTCGCCCTCGATCACGACGCT
>JAWVGM010000016.1:0-23036 GCA_033855075.1 Solirubrobacteraceae bacterium
CGCGGGCGCCGGCGACGTCAACGGCGACGGTCTCGCGGACGTGGCCGTCGGCTACGCCGGCGGCGCGATCGTCGTGTTCGGGCGCCACGACATCTCGCACACCGTCAACGCGGGAGCCGCGGGCACCGGCACCTACGACAACGGCGCGGCCACCACCGACCCCCCCCCCTCGCTCCGCGATTCGGTCGCCGGCGTCGGCGACGTCAACGGCGACGGGCTCGCCGACATCGCCGTCTCGGCGTCCAACGCCGTCGCATCCGCCAAGAAGCGCGCCGGCGTCGTCGCGATCTACTACGGCAAAGCCGGGACCGAGGCGCAGGCCTACCCGCCGCCGGCGGGCCAGGGGATGCGGATCCTCGGCGCCGGCAACGACGACCGCGCGGGCTACACCGTGGCCGGCCTGGGCGACCTCAACGGCGACGGGCGGCCGGAGGTGCTCGTCGGATCGTTCCTCGCGGGCGGGCTGGGTCGCGTGGACGCGGGGGTGACCTATCGCGTCTCACCGCCGGCGAGCGGCGACGTCTTCCTCGGCAACCTCGGCGCGACCGTCCACCGCTGGGTCGGCGCGCGGCCGCAGGAGCAGAGCGGCTACACGGTCGACAGCGCCGACGTCGACGGCGACGGCACGCCCGAGATCCTCATCGGAGCAGGCTTCGCTGCCAACCGCGGCCGCCACAGCGGCTCGGTGTACGTCGTCGACGCGGGCTGAGTGCGCCGCGCCGCCGCGGCTCCGCCACCACCGGCGCGGACTCGCGAGCGCTCCGGGCGCTCAGCCTGAGGCGTGCTGCACTGCGCCCGGCGTGACATCCTGCCCGCGTGTCTCTCACGATCTTCTCGGGCATCCAGCCCACCGGCCGCAAGCACCTCGGCAACTACATCGGCGCGATCCGCCAGTACGTCGAGGGCCAGGATCGCGGCGGCCCTGCGATCTACTGCATCGTCGACCTGCACGCGACGACGGTCCCCTACGAGCCGGCGGAGCTGCGCGCGCGCGTGCTCGACACGACCGCGATCCTGCTCGCGGCCGGCCTGGACCCGGAGCGCTGCATCCTCTTTCGCCAAGGCGACGTCGCCGAGCACACGGAGCTGTGCTGGCTGCTGACGTCGGTGACCGCGTACGGCGAGCTCAACCGCATGCACCAGTTCCGCGACAAGTCCATCGCGCAGCGCGAGCTCGTGTCCGCCGGCCTGCTGCTGTACCCGGTGCTGCAGTCCGCCGACGTGCTCGCCTACCGCGCCGACGAGGTTCCGGTGGGCGAGGACCAGCGCGAGCACCTCGAGCTCATGCGCGACGTCGCGGTGCGCTTCAACGCGCGGTTCGCGCCCGAGGGCGAAGGCATCCTCGTCGTGCCCGAGCACCGCATCCCGGCGGTCGGCGCCCGCGTGCGCGACCTCCAGCACCCCGAGCGCAAGATGTCGACGACGGGCGGCAGCGAGCAGGGCACGGTCTACCTGCTCGACGACCCGAAGACGATCTCCAAGAAGTTCAAGCGCGCGGTGACCGACTCGGAGGATCCGCCGGTGATCCGCCGCGGCGACGACAAGCCGGGCGTCACGAACCTCATCGAGATCCTCGCGGCGGTGCGCGGCGTGACGTCCGAGGAGGTCGAGCGCGAGATGCAGGGCGCCCGCGGCTACGGCGACCTGAAGGTCGCGGTAGGGGAGGCGGTCGCGGCCGAGCTCGCGCCGCTGCAGGAGCGCTACGTGGCGCTGCGTGCGGATGAGCCGATGCTCGAGGCGGTGCTGGCCGACGGCGCCGCGAAGGCCCGCGCGATCGCGTCCGTGACGCTCGCCGACGTGCGCGAGGCGATGGGCGTCGGCCCGCCGCGCGGCTGACGCGCCCGCGCGGAGGCCGCGGGCTTGCCGCGCGGGCCCGGGCTGCGGGCGCCGGGGCGCGCCGCGGGCCGAGGCTGCGGGCCGCGAGCCCGCGCGGCGGGCGGAGGCTGCGGCCCGCCGGCCTGCGCCGCGCCGTCAGGCGTCGCCGGTAGCCTCCTCTCGATGTCCGTCGCCTCGCTCGAGCTCGACCTCGAGGTCTTCTCCGGTCCCTTCGACCTGCTGCTGACGCTCGTCCTGCGCGAGGAGGTCGACCTGCTCGAGGTGCAGCTCGCCGACGTCGTGCTCGCCTACCTCGATCACCTCGAGGGCCGCGGCGAGCTCGACCTCGAGGTCGCGACGGAGTTCCTCGTCCTGATCGCCGCCCTGCTCGAGCTCAAGTCGCGGCTCATGCTCCCGCGGTCCGAGGAGGACCTTGAGGACCTCGAGCCCGGCGAGGCGGCCGAGGAGCTGCTCGCGCGGATGCTCGACGCCCGGCGCTACCGGCGCGCCGCCGACCACCTCACCGACCGACTCGCGGGGGAAGCGGGCGTGCGCTACCGCTCCGCGCCGCTGCCGCGCGAGCTGCGCCGCACGAACCTCGCCGACGCGGGCGTCGTCTACGACCCGCGCCGCCTGGGCGCCGCCCTCGGCGGGCTGCTGCGCGTGCCTCCGAGGCTCAACCTCGAGCACGTCACCGTGCCGACGATCACCGTCTCCGAGCGCCTCGCGCACCTGCGCCGGCTGCTGCGCCGCGGCGCCTGCAGCTTCGACGACGCCGTCCGCGGCGCCGACCGGGTGACCGTCGCCGTCACGCTGTTCGCGCTGCTCGAGCTCTACAAGCACGGCGAGGCGACGTGGACCCAGGAGATCCCCTTCGGGGACATCGCGATCAGCGCGTCGAGCGAGCGCGTGGGCGACATGCGCGCCGAGGCGGTCGCCTAATGGCCCAGCTCACCGAGCTCGGACGGATCGTCGAGGCGCTGCTGTTCCTCAGCCCGGACCCCGTGAGCGCCGAGGATCTCGCCGACGCCGCCGACTGCGACGCCGGCGAGCTCGCGCAGGCGCTCGCCGAGCTGGACTTCGAGTACGCCCCCGGCACGCACGGGCTGCAGCTCAAGCGCGTCGCGGGCGCGATCGCGCTGGCCACGGATCCCGTCGCCGAGGAGGCCGCGCGGCGCCTGCTCGCCAAGCCGCGCACGCCGCCGCTGACGCCCGCCCAGGCCGAGACGCTCGCGATCGTCGCCTATTTGCAGCCCGTCTCGCGCCCCGAGATCACCCGCATCCGCGGCGTCTCGGCCGACTCGGCATCGGGGACCCTGCTCGAGCGCGGGTTCATCGAGGAAGCCGGCCGCTCGCAGTTCGGCGCCGTGACCTACCGCACGACCGACCTCTTCCTCAAGCTCTTCGGCCTCGACTCGCTGAAGGCCCTGCCGAGCGTCGCGGCGTGGGACCCGACGCCCGACGAGGAGGCCGAGCTGCGCGACCGCCTCCTGCGCGCGGGCGAGCAGCGGGCCGGCGCGGCCGACGGCTGACGGCTGACCCAGCCTGAGCTCGACGTGGTAATCGCCCGATAAACCTCGCCGGAGCAGCGGTTGTGGGTCCGCTCGCACGGGTACCGCCCCCGGCATGGACATCCTTGTTGCAATCCTCATCATCGCCGTCATCGCGGCTGTCGTGTACGCGGTCGTGCAGCGCCGGCAGGTCGGCGCCCCCGGGCTGCAGCGCCCGCAGCGGTCGCCGATCGCCCGCCCCGGGCGCGGCGCGGCGCGGCACGATCCGATGGCCGCCGCCGTCGCCGAGCACGCGCAGGCGATGGACCCCGCGGACGTCGTCGTCGCCGAGCAGCGCCTGCAGGCGCAGGCGCGCAACGTGGCCGCCGGCATGCAGGCCGGAACCCCGGTGCACCAGCCGATCCCCGGCCAGGCCTACCCGGCCGGCGGCGCGCCCGTCGACGGCGTCTCACCTACCGGGCCCGGCGCGGTCCCTGCGACCGACCCCAGCCTCGACGGCCAGTTCGATCCCGTGACCGGCGAGCGCATCGACGGCTACGGAGACCCGGCGAACGACCCGCGCTACGACGACCGCCGCTACGACGGCCGCCTGGCCGCCGACTGGGTTGACCCGCGCGAGGACGATCGCGCCCGCTGAGGCCCGGTCCCGACGCGGCGCGCCAGCCGAGGCTGAGCGCGCCACGCCGCGGGGCCAGGCCCGGCCGTCCCAGAGCGTCTAGAGCGAGCGCCTGATGACCCGGCTGCGCTCGCAGTCGCGTGTGATGCTGTCGCGGGGGTCGGCGAGCACGGTGTCCACGCCGGCTCCGCAGAGGATCCGGTCGACACCGCGGCGCCCGGCCGCCGTGCTGTCGCGGGCGTCGATGCGGTCGTTGCCCGAGCCGCCGGAGAAGCGGTCCGTGCCACTGCGGTCGACGATGACGTCACGCCCCGCACCGCCCGAGAGGCGATCGTTGCCCGAGCCGCCGTTGACGCGGTCGCTGCCGCTCTCGCCGCTGAGGCGGTCATTGCCCTTCAGACCATCGAGCCGGTCATTGCCGGTGCCGCCGAAGAGCCGGTCCGGGCCGCTGTCGCCGCTCAACTGGTCCTTGCCGGCGCCGCCGTACAGGCAGTCCATGCCCCCGGCGCCGCGCAGCTTGTCGTTGCCGGCGAGGCCGAACATGATGTCGGTCTTGGCGGACCCGGTGCGGACGTTGCCCTTGCTCGTCCCGACGTACAGCGTGCCCGTGATCCCGGCGCAGCCCGGCTGGGCCCGCGGACCCGGAGGCGGCGGGGGAGGTGTCGGTCCCGGTGGGGGCGGCGTCACGGAGCCGCCCACCGTGAACTGCCGGGTCGCGCCCGCGCCGACGTTGCCGGCGCTGTCACGCGAGCGGACCTCGAACGTGTGGGCGCCCGCGGCGAGCGAGCCGGTCGTGAACGGCGACGTGCACGGGGCGAAGGCGCCGGCGTCGATGTGGCACTCGAACGTCGCGCCCGGATCCGACGAGGAGAACGTGAAGGTCGGCGTCGCCGGGGCGCCGCTGCCCGTCGGGCCGTCGTTGATGGCGGTCTGTGGCGCCGTCGAGTCTTCGACGTAGGTCGCCGAGCTCGGCGAGCAGCCGGAGACGTTGGTGGCCGCGTCGGTCGCCCGGGCGTAGAACGTCGTTGTCGAGTTGTCGGCGACGGAGACGGACAGGCCGGGCGAGGCGAGCGCCGCCGCCGAGCCCTGCGCGGCGACCGCGCTCGTGCACGCGGCGTCGGTGTAGAGCATGACGGTCGTCCCGGCCGGTGCCGTGCCGATGACGCGCGGCGAGTTGTCGTTGGCGGGCGACGCCGGCGAGGTCCCGCCCAGGACCGGGCCGGTGGGAGCGATCGAGTCCTCGATGTAGGTCACGCCGGCGGAGCACGGCGAGGCATTGCCCGCAGCGTCGGTGGCGATGGCGTAGAACGTCGTCGTGGTGTCGTCGGACACCGTCGTCTGGATACCGGGCGACGCGAACGTCGCGGCGCTGCCCTGCGCGGAAGGCGTGCCGGTGCAGCCCCCGTTCTTGTAGATGGTCACGGTGCTGCCGGCTTCGGCGGTACCGATGATCCGGGGCGTGTTGTCGTTGAACGGCGAGGCGGGTGAGGTGCCGGTCGGCGACGGCGCGGCCGGCGCGACCGAGTCTTCGACGTACGTCTTGCCAGCCGAGCATGCGGACGTGTTGCCGGCGGCGTCGGTAGCGGTCGCGTAGAATGTCGTCGTGCTGTTGTCGGTGACGCCGACGGTCAGCCCCGGCGAGGCGAACGCGGCAGCCGTGCCGGATGTCGCCGGTGAGCCGGTGCAGGTGGCGTTCGTGTAGATCCGGACCGTCGTGCCGGCCGTCGCGCTGCCCTTGACGCGCGGCGCGTTGTCGTTGGCGGGCGAGTCGGGATCCGTGTCGTTCGGCGTCGGCGCGGACGGCGGGGTCGAGTCCTCGTCGTAGGTGAGCGTGGTCGTCGAGCAGGCGGACACGCCGCCGGCGCTGTCGGTCACGGTCGCGGAGAACGTCGTCGAAGAGTTGTCGCCGACGTTCACGGTGAAGCCCGGGGATGCGAAGCTCGCGGCGCTGCCGCTCACGGTCGCGCCGGTGCAGCCGGCGTGGTCGTAGAGCGTCACGGACGCGGTGCCGGCGGGCGCGACGCCCTTGATATGCGGGGCGTTGTCGTTGGCTGGCGAGTCAGGGTCGCTGTCGGTCACGGACGGCGCGGCCAGCTTGACGGTCGTCGTGCCCGCGCCGCCTGTCGTCGGTGTCCCCTCGTCCTGGTCGGACACGGCGAACGCGGTCAGGCGCTGTCGTGTCTGCAGCCCGGTGATGCCGGCTTGGGCGTCGGCCGGCAGCTTCAAGACGGAGAGCGAGAAGGCGATGTGACATGACGCGCCAGACGCCAGGGTGAGGCTGCCGCTCGTCGGGGCGACTCGCACCGTTCCGAACGTCGGATCGATGACGGTGATGGTGAACGCGCGTCCCGGGCATGCCGAGGAAGGCGTGCCTGTTGCGGTCGAGCCAAGGGCGAACACGTTCGGATCGGCGCCCGCTGCCGAGCAGCCGGTAGCGTCGACGATGCTGCACGACGGGATCAGGACGATGCCCGACGAGCCGGCGCACGAGCCCGAGTCACCCACGTTGCAGATGGTCGTCGCCCCGTCGGGCGGGGTGTTCGCGTTCGTCACGACGATCTCGCCCTGCAGGCCCGGTTCACCAACGGCTACGGGCGATGGGAGCGACGGCGTGATGGTCACGCTCGGCGTGGCGCTCGCCACGGCGGGAAGGAGCGCGGGCAGCAAGCACGCGACCAGTCCGCCCGCGAGCGCGAGGGTGCGCCGGCTCGTCCTGGCAGTGCTCCGACCGGCGGGTCCGACGTCCAGGTGTCTCAACGGTGACTCCGAAAAATAGTGGTGTTCGTCTGCTATCGACACGAACGCGAATTACTTAAGGGCGGATGTGTGATGGACGGATGGCCGAGACGCCCGGCCCGTGGTGTCGATCAGGCGTTTGCGGCGGCGAGCTGGCCGCACGCGGCGGCGATGTCGCGGCCGCGCGTGAGGCGCACGGTGACCCGCACGCCGTGCTCCTCGAGCGCCGCGCGGAAGGCCTCGATCGCCTCCGGGCGGGAGCCGTCGTACGGCGATCCGCTCGGGGTGTACGGGATGAGGTTGACCTTGAAGACCTTGGGATCGAGCACGCCGGCGAGCGCCACGGCCTGCTCACAACGGTCGTTGACGCCGGCGAGCATGACGTACTCGATGAACACCGGCCGGCGCTTGGCCTGATGCCAGCGCTTGCAGGCGGCGAGCACCTCCGCGAGCGGGTAGCGGTCGTTGACCGGCATGACCTTCGACCGCAGCGCGTCGTCGGCCGCGTGCAGGGAGAACGCAAGGCGCAGCGGCATGTCGGTCTGCGCGAGGCGGTCGATGCCGGGGATCCAGCCGACCGTCGAGATCGTCGTGCGGCGGTTCGTGATGCCGAGGTCGGGCAGGCGCCGGCAGGCCGCCACCACGTTGTCGAGGTTCATCATCGGCTCGCCCATGCCCATGAACACGGCGTGGTCGACGTCCTCGGTGCGCCGGAAATGCAGCGCCTGGTCGAGGATCTCCGACGCGGTGAGGTTGCGGCCGAACTTCATCGTGCCGGTCGCGCAGAACGTGCACGTCAGCGGGCAGCCCGACTGCGACGAGAGGCACACCGACCGGCGACCGACCGCGCGGCGGCCGGCCTCCGCGTTCGGCCGGTCGCGCGCGCCGGGCGGTGCCCGATAGCGCATGAGCACGGCCTCGACGGGGCGGCCGTCGGCCGTATGAAACAGCGACTTCACGGTGCCGTCGCGCGACGTGGCCTCGTCGGCGAGCGCCAGCGTGGAGAACGGGACCTCATCGGCGAGCCGGGCGCGCAGCTTGGCGGGGACGTCGGTCATCGCCTCGTAGCCGTCGGCGCCGCGCGCCGCCCACGACCACACCTGGCGGGCGCGGAAGGCCGGCTCGCCGGCCTCGGCCAGCGTGCGCTCTAGCAGCTCGAGATCCACACGACCATCGTAGGGGCGCTTCGCCGGCTTGCCCGCTCGCGCTATATCTCCATGTCGTAGAACTCGAAGATCGCGCTGCCCGCGGCGGCGAGCATCGGGATGCCCGCGACGGCGAGATCGTGCGCGCCCGGCGTGTGGAAGTGCTCGGGACACTGCTGCCGGCCACCTGTCGCGGGATCGATCGCGTAGGCGCCCCGATGCAGCTGAAGCGCCTTGTCACGGACGAGGTTCCCCCAATCGCGCAGCAGGCCGAGGTTGCCCGACTTCGCGGTCAGCGCGGTCGCCCGCAGGCCGTCGTCGGAAACCGGCTCCAGCACCATCGTCAGGCACTCCGGGTTCCACTGCGTCTGCTGGCGCTCGTTGATCGCACCATCGATGAACGGCTCGCGGCGCAGGCACAGTCGCCGGATCGGCTCCTCCTTGACCATCGAGGCCGTGATCGGGGCGGCGAGCGGAAGCGAAACGGCCGCGTACGTCGGATGGAAGCGCTCGACTGCGACGTACAAGCTGCCCGCGTCGGCCCACTCCTGCGCGATCTCGACGAGCTCCTCGCGCGTCGCATGGAGCGTCAGCGCGAAGATCGTGACCTCCGGCAAGAACGGGTTCGGCTCCTCCATGCGACCATCGTATGGTGCGTCTTGCCAAGTTCCTCGCCCACGCCGGCGTCGCGTCCAGACGTGGCGCGGAGGAGATCATCCGCGCCGGGCGGGTCACGATCGGCGACGAGAAGGTGACCGACCCGGCGCGCGACGTCGACGTCGACAGCGGCGTTGCCGTTGACGGGCGCTACCTCGAGGGGCCCGAGGAGCGCGTCGTGTTCGTCGTCAACAAGCCCGTCGGCGTGCTCTCGACCGCGGCCGACACCCATGGCCGGCGCACGGTCGTCGACCTCGTGCCCGCGGCGGGGGCGCGGCTCTACCCCGTGGGCCGCCTGGATGCCGACAGCACCGGCCTGATCCTCGTGACGAACGACGGCGACCTCGCCCAGCGCATGACGCACCCGTCCTTCGAGGTGCCGAGGACCTACCGCGTGATGGTGCGGCCCTCACCCGTGCCCGAGCACGCGCTGCGTACGCTGCGCGAGGGCGTCGACCTCGACGACGGGCGCACGCTCCCGGCCAAGGTCCGTCAGCCTCGCCCCGGCGTGCTCGAGGTCACGATCCGCGAGGGCCGAAACCACCAGGTCAAGCGGATGTGCGAGGCCGTCGGGCACCGCGTCCGGACGCTCGAGCGCGTGCGCTTCGGCGGGCTGCGCCTCGACGACCTGCCCGCGGGCGCGCACCGGCGGCTGAAGGCCTCGGAGGTCGAGGGGCTGCGCAGGGCCGGCATGCCCGAGCGCGGCTGACGCGGCGGTCGGGCCTGCCCGCGGCGTCCTTCACCCGCGACCGGTCCCGCAACGGGCCGTGACGGGGCGAATCACTAGTGTCCAGCGGCATGCGGCTCTTCGCCCTGCGCGGGGCCTCGTCGGTGGACCGCAACGACGCCCGGGCGATCCTCGGGGCGACCGAGTGGCTGCTGCGCGAGATCCTCAAGCGCAACGACCTGCACCCTTCGGACGTCGTCAGTTGCATCTTCACGCTGACCGACGATCTGAACGCGGAGTTCCCCGCGGTCGCGGCGCGCAACATGGGCTTCTCGCAGGTGCCCCTGCTGTGCGCGCGCGAGGTGCCCGTGCCGGGCTCCCTGCCGCGGATCATCCGCGTGCTCATGCACTACCACGCCCCTGACGCGCACGGCCCGCGCCACGTCTACCTCGGCGAAGCGCGCGCCCTGCGCCAGGACCTCGAAGGCGCGCAATAGCCGGGCAGTAGCTGGCAGGCCCGTCGAAGACGTGCTACAGAGTGGTATGGAGCTTTCGAAGTTCGACGAGCAGGAAGGCTGCGCAGCATGCGGTCATGAGCATCTCGTCTCGTTCTACGAGAACGAGGAGTCGTTGGTCGCGACCGTCGTCGAGTACGTCGTGCCTGCCCTTCGCGGCTATGACGCGGCCATCGTGGTGGCCACGGCGGAACACAGCGAGGCGATCGCCGACGGGATCCGCCTGGCGGGAATCGACATCGACATGGCCGTTCGCGACGGCCGCTACCAGGTCCACGACGCCACTGAGCTGCTGTCGCGGTTCATGGCCGGCGGCGGGCCGGACCCCGCACGGTTTCGCGTCACGATCGAAGCGATCCTGAATCGCGCGGGCGACCGGCACGTGCGGGTCTACGGCGAGATGGTCGCGCTGCTCTGGGCAGAGGGTGACGTGACGTCGACGATCGCCCTCGAAGATCTCTGGAACCACCTCGTGGCCGAGCACGGCTTCGCGCTGTTCTGCGGCTATCCGATCTCCGGATTTGACGTGCAGTCGCGCACGGTGTTCGAGCACATCTGCGGGCAGCACAGCAGCGCGCGCCGGCCCTGAGCGCCGGTTAACGACGAGCCCGCGGCGCCGAATTATCGTCAACGATCGTCCGCACGGGTGCAGCAGCGCTCGTACATACGCCTACGCTCTGCCTGGAGATCTACAGCTTTGGCGATGCGCTGCTTTTCGGAGCGGCGCACGGCCTACGCGAAACGTTGACAGCACTCACGGCGCTCGTATTGTGATTCCCATACGAACCATTCACTAAACAGTGGAGGTGGAATCCTGTGCCGGCCGATCAACTGATGCAGACGTACGACGTGGACCTGGCGACCCTGGCGGCGGCGGTCGGGCAGCGGCTGCACGCTGCGGACATGCTGGTCACTCCACACCAGTCCGAGCAGTTCGCCCGCGCGCTGCAGCTCACAAAGCCCGGCTCGCGTCGTGAGCTGTACCACATGACACGTGCGATCTTCGTGACGGACATCGACCAGGTCGCCACGTTCGATTTCATCTTCACCGAGATCTTCGGCTGTCCCCCCGCAGCAGATGCCGGTGACGCCGCCGAGCAGGCCGAGCCTGCCCGCGTCGCTGCGCACGTCTGAGGCAACCCACCCCCTCGCAACGAGGGGTCGAAGCACCGCCGGCGACAACCCCGTGGCGCCGGAAGCCGGACCCCATCCCATGCAGGAAGGTCGTCCCATGTTCAGCACCTCGATCGCAACCCTCGAACACCGGTCCGCACTCTCGGACCTTCTCGCCAGACGCCGAGGCGCAGCCTCGTACGAGCTCGGTGAGCAGCCGCTCTCGAACTCCGTCGGACAGATCGTCAAGATCAGGGCCAACCGGATCGTGAGCAGGCTGAGCGCAATGCCCGTCGCACGCCTCGACGATCGGGTCGCGGCCAACTTCGGCGCGCTGGCCACCGCCTTCGCCCGGCACCTTCAGCAGGCGGAAGGCATTTCGGTGACGGACGAGCAGTCCGCGCGATATGGCCGCGCCTTGGCGCTGGATCCGCCGCGGTCGCGCCGCTCGTTGTACTACCTCTCGCGGGAGGCCTTCATCACCGAAGCCGGTCAGGTCGCGGCTTTCAACGAGCAGTTCGCCGAGATCTTCGGTGCGCCCGCAGGCGCCGATCGCTACCGCGAGCACGCGCCGGCGCTGGAGGCCGTCGCCGGCTGAGTCACCGCCGGGCCCGCATCGACAGAGCTGCCCGCGCGCCGCGCGGGCAGTCCCCAACCAAGTCCCCACGGTGTCGCGACGCATCGATGGCCTCACTCACCAGGTGACCGCCGCACTGCTCGAAATCGAAGGGAGGCTTATCCACGGAGGGACTACGCATGGCCGCAACGCCGACATTTAGACGCATGAGAATCGACCCGGATCACGAGTTCGATCTGGCGGCTCAGGAGCTCATCGCAGGGTCGCCCGCGCACGCGTCCCAGCGCGTGCTGTTCCTGGTATCAGCCCACAACAGCCTCAGCCAGCGCATTTATGTCGAGCTCACCGAGCTGGGCCATGAGGTCAGTGTCGCCGTGGTCGACTCGGGCGTGGCGATGGCGGCGGCGGTGCTCCGCCATGAGCCGCAGCTGATCGTCTGCCCGATGCTCAAGACATTCATCCCGCAGTCGATCTGGGAGCGCTACCGCTGCTTGGTCGTGCACCCCGGGCCGACGGGCGACCGCGGCGCGTCGTCACTGGACTGGGCGATCGAGCTCGGCATGGACGATTGGGGGGTGACGGTGCTCGAGGCCAACGGGAACTTCGACGGCGGCGACATCTGGGCCACGCGCAGCTTCGCCACCCGGGCGGTGGGCAAGAGCAGCCTGTATCGCCATGAGGTCCGTCACGCCGCGATCGAAGCGGTGGTCGAGGCGGTCGGCAAGGTCGCCGGCGGAGGGACGCCCGAGGCGCTGGACTACGACGACCCCCGCATCACCGGCCGCGAGCGCCCGCTGATGAAGCAGGACATGCGCGCGATCGACTGGTGCTCGGACTCCACGGAGACAGTCGTCCGCAGGATCCGGGCCGCCGAAGGCCATCCGGGGGTGCTCGACGAGCTGCTCGGCACCGAGTTTCATCTCTTCGGCGTGCATCGCGAGCGGACGCTGTGCGGAGACGCCGGCGAGATCATCGCCCAGCGCGACGGCGCGATCTGCCGCGCCACCGTCGACGGCGCGGTGTGGATCACCCACCTCAAGCGTGCGCCGGCGCACGGCCGGACGCACTTCAAGCTGCCGGCGGCGCGTGCGCTCGAGCTCGCGGGCCATGTGCTCGACGTGCCCGAGATCGCCGTCGCGCTCCACGCGCCGCTCCGGGACGACCACACCTGGCGCGAGATCTCCTACGAGGAGGACGGGTCGGTCGGCTATCTCCATTTCGACTTCTACAACGGGGCGATGAGCACCGAGCAGTGCAGGCGCCTGCGCGCGGCGTACCTCTACGCGCGGTCGCGCCGCCAGACGAAGGTCATCGTCCTCGAGGGCGGCAGCGACTTCTTCTCCAACGGCATCCACCTGAACGTCATCGAAGCCTCGGTCGACCCGGGGGCCGAGTCGCGCCGCAACCTGGACGCGATCGACGACATCGTGCGGGACATCATCACGACCGACTCCCATCTCGTGATCTCGGCGCTCGGCGGGGATGCCGCGGCGGGCGGCGTGCCGTTCGCGCTCGCCGCCGACGAGGTCGTCGCGCGCGAGGACGTCGTGCTGAACCCGTACTACCGGCACATGGGCGGCCTCTACGGCTCGGAGTACTGGACCTACCTGCTCCCCGGCCGCGTCGGCGCGCAGATGGCCGAAGCGCTGACCAGCGCGCCGTTTGAGCCCATCGGCACCCGCCGCGCCGTCGAGATCGGGCTACTCGACGGGACCTTCGGCGCCACTCTCGGCGAGTTCCGTGCGCTGACGCGCGAGCGGGCGGAAGCGCTGGCTCGCAACCCGGACCTCGGCCGCATGCTCGCCGACAAGCGTGGCCGCCGCGCGCGCGACGAGCAGGTCAAGCCGCTGCAGGCCTACCGCAGCGAGGAGATGGCGCGCTCGGATGAGAGCTTCTTCGGATCCGATCGCAGCTACCACCAGGCCCGCCGGCGCTTCGTCCTCAAGCTCGGCACCGCGTGCGGGCGCACCGACAGCTCCGCGCTCGCGGGGACACGGTGATGCGCGAGCCCGCAGCCCACCCGCCGATCGAGCGCTACGCGGACTCACTCGGCGCGCTGATCGCGGGCGCAGGACACGCGTACGCCACAATCACCGCATGGCGATCGAGTTCTCCGAGCGGATCCGGCGCCTTCCGGTCTATCCCGTCGCGGGTGCCTACGACCTCGAAGGCGACGTCGCAATGCTCGCCTCCAACGAATCCCCCGACCCACCGCTCGCGTCGGTGGTCGCGGCGGCGCAGCGCGCGGTTGCCGGCGCCAACCGCTATCCGGACCCGTCGAACTCGCAGCTCAAGCGCGCGCTGAGCGACCGCTACGGCATCCCGAAGTCGCGGATCGCGATCGGCAACGGCTCGTGCGACCTCCTGCTCGCCGCCGGTGAGGCGCTGCTCGAGCCCGGCGCCGAGCTCGTGTACGCGTGGCCGTCGTTCAGCGTCTATCCGCACCTCGCGGCGGCCTCGGGCGCGCGCGCGATCACGGTCCCGCTCGACGACGACCAGTACCACGACCTCGACGCGATGGCGGCCGAGATCAACGCCGCGACGCGCCTCGTGATCGTCTGCAACCCGAACAACCCAACGTCCACCGCGCTGCCCTTCGCGGAGATCGCCGCGTTCGCTCAAGTGGTGCCGCGCCACGTCGCGCTGATCGTCGACGAGGCGTACTGCGAGTTCAACATGCTCGACGACCCCGACACGACGCTCGACCTGCTCGCCAAGTACTCGAACCTCGTGCTGCTGCGGACGTTCTCGAAGGTCTACGGGCTGTGCGGGCTGCGGGTCGGCTTCGGGCTGTGCGGCTCCGAGGACCTTCCGCGCGCCGTCGACCAGGTCCGCCAGCCGTTCTTCTGCAACGTCGCCGCCCAGGCAGCGGCGGTCGAGGCGCTGAAGCACCAGGACGCCGTCGCCGACCGCGTCGAGCGGGCGATCGTCGCGCGCGTCGAGGTCGAGTCGGGCTTGAACGCGCTCGGGATCGAGCCCGCGCCGTCGCAGGCGAACTTCTGCTGGTTCGACCTGCCGGAGGACGCAGAGGAGGCCGAGGTCGTGGCCGGGCTGGCCGCCCGCGGTGTCATCGTGCGCGCCGGGGGAGCCCTCGGGCGCGAGGGCGCGCTGCGTGTGACGTATGGCACACCCGCACAGAACGCCCGTTTCCTCGACGCGCTGGCCGCGGTGCTCTAGTCTTGGCCGTCGAATGAGCCGTTCGAGCGACAGCACCCGTATCTCCTTTACGTTCGCTCGTCGCTATTTCGCCTGGCGATTTATCTAGGCGCTCGGCTCACCGCCCCTGTCTTTCTGCCTTTCCCCGCCGAGCGCCACGCAGGTCCCCTCCTTCTCCTGGCGCTTGCATTCGAAAGGACTTGAAACGATGAACGGCATGACCCCGGCGGACCCCGACGACGAGATCGCGGCTCCGCATCCCTACCGCCTCGCCCACCGACGATCGAGCGATGACGCCGCGAGCGTCGTCGAGGTCGGTGCCGCCGGTCGCATCGGCGACGGGCAGTTCGCGCTGATCGCCGGGCCGTGCGCGATCGAGGCGCGCGACCAGACGCTCGAGATCGCGCGGGTCGCCCGTGACGCCGGCGCGACGATGCTGCGCGGCGGCGCGTACAAGCCGCGCACAAGCCCGTACGCCTTCCAGGGGCTCGGCCACGCCGGCCTGCAGATCCTCGCCGACGCCCGCGCGCAGACCGGCTTGCCGATCGTCACGGAGCTCATGGACGTCCGCGACGTCGAGTCCGTGGCGGCGGTCGCCGACATGATCCAGATCGGCGCGCGCAACATGCAGAACTACGCGCTGCTGACCGAGGTCGGGCGCCTGCGCGTCCCCGTGATGATCAAGCGCGGCCTGTCGAGCACCATCGAGGAGCTGCTGATGGCGGCCGAGTACGTGCTCAAGGGCGGCAACCCCGACGTCGTGCTGTGCGAACGCGGCATCCGCACGTTCGAGACGGCGTACCGCTTCACGCTCGACCTCGCCGCGGTGCCGGTCCTGAAGTCGCTGAGCCACCTGCCGGTCATCGTCGACCCGAGCCACGCAGCCGGCCGGCGCGACCTCGTCGAGCCGCTCGCGCTCGCGGCGGCCGCGGTCGGCGCCGACGGGATCGTCGTCGAGATCCACCCGGACCCCGACACGGCGATCTGCGACGGGCCGCAGACGCTGCGCTGCGACGACTTCGCCCGCTTCGCCGCGCGCGTGCGGCATGTCGCAGAGGCCACCCAACTCGCGCCGGCGTGGGTCTAGCGCGATGCCCCTCACCGCCGCCGATCTCGCTTCCGGCGTCCGCGACCGCCGCATCGAGCGGGTCTCGCCGCTGACGACGCCGGCGAGCCTCATCGAGTCGCTGCCGCTGAGCCGCGCGATGGCGGAGGTCGTGGTGCGCGGGCGCACCGACACCCACGCGATCGTTCACGGCACGGACGACCGCCTGCTCGTGGTGGTCGGGCCGTGCAGCGTGCACGACGCGGGCGCGGCGTTCGAGTACGCCCGCCTTCTGGCCGGCAAGGCGGCGGAGTTGCGCGCGGACCTCGTGGTCACGATGCGCGTGTACTTCGAGAAGCCGCGCACGACGACGGGCTGGAAAGGCCTCATCAACGATCCGCACCTGGACGGCTCGGGAGACGTCGACACCGGTCTACGGACGGCGCGCGAGCTGCTGCTCGAGGTGCTCGCCCTGGACCTGCCGATCGGCTGCGAGTTCCTCGACCCGATCACGCCGCAGTACATCTCGGACACCGTCGCGTGGGGGGCGATCGGCGCTCGTACGACCGAGAGCCAGATCCATCGCCAGCTCGGCTCGGGCCTGTCGATGCCGGTCGGCTTCAAGAACCGGACGGACGGCAACGTCCAGGTCGCGGTCGACGCTGTACGTGCGGCGGCGGCGAAGCACTCCTTCGCGGGCGTGGACTTCAGCGGCACGCCGGCGATCCTCCACACGAGCGGCAACCCGGACTGCCACGTCATCCTGCGCGGCGGCGACGGCGAGCCGAACCATGATCCCGAACGTGTGGCCGCCGCTCTGGCGTTGCTCCACGAGGCCGGCCTGCCCGAGCGCGTCGTCATCGACGCGTCGCACGCCAACAGCGCCAAGGACCATCTTCGTCAGCCCGCGGTGGCCGCGGAGATCGGCGCTCAGGTTGCGGCCGGCTCTCGCGCGATCGTCGGCGTCATGCTCGAGTCGTTCCTCGTGGCCGGCCGCCAGAGCCTCGGCGGCGAGCTGACCTACGGCCAGTCGATCACCGACGCCTGCATCGACTGGGACACGACGGTCGAGGTACTCGACGGCCTCGCCGCCTCGGTCCGCGCACGCCGCGCCGCGGTGTGAGTGCCCCGCGGGTCGCCCTGCTCGGCGTCGGGCTCATCGGCGGCTCGATCGGGCTGGCGGCGCGGCAGCGGCTCGGCGCCCGGGTGGTGGGCTGGAATCGCAGCCCCGCGGCGCTTGAGACCGCGCTGTCGATGGGGGCGATCGACGAGGCGGTGGCGTCGCTCGACGATCTGGGCGACGCGGATATCGCCATCGCCTCCGTGTCGGTGGACGCGTTGCCCGGCGCTGTGCGCGACCTCTGCGACCGGCTGCCCGGCGCCGTCGTGACGGACGTCGGCTCGACGAAGCAGGCGCTCGTCGAGGCCGTGGACCGCGAGCACTTCATCGGCGGCCACCCGCTGGCAGGGGCCGAGATGACCGGCGTCGCACATGCGCGCGTGAACCTCTTCGACGGCGCCACGTGGTACCTCACGCCCGGCGAGCGGACGGCCGGCGTGCTCTACGAGCGCCTGGCACGCTTCGTCACGGGGATCGGCGCCGTGCCGGCCGCGATCGGCCCCGCCGACCACGACCGCCTCATGGCCGCGGTGTCGCACCTGCCGCACGTCGTCGCGAACCTGCTCGTGGCGCAGGCGGCCGCCGCGTTGGGGGGCGAGACGCTGCCCGCGACCGGGCCGTCGTTTCGCGACGCGACGCGTGTCGCCGGGGCGAACCCGGCCTTGTGGGAGCAGATCTATCGAGCCAACAGCGGCGCGCTGGGCGCGCAGATCGACGACCTCGTGCGGCGGCTGGGGGAGGTCCGCTCGCTCCTGGATGGCGGCGGCGATCTCGGCGCGTGGCAATCGCGCGCGGCGGCGCAGCGTGCGGCCCTGCTCGAAGTCGGGCTCATGGGCGGCGAGGCGCGCGAGATCCGCGTGTCGGTGCCGAACACGCCGGGCGTCGTGGCCGCGATCGCGCTCACGCTGGGTCGCGCGGGCATCAACATCACCGACATGTCGCTCGCGCCCGAGGCCGACAACCGCACCGGCGTCGTCGCGCTCTGGGTGCGCCAGGCGGAATCGGATCGCGCGATCGAGCTCGTCGCCGAGCTCGGCTACCCGGCGGCATGAGCCGCGCGAGGACCGCGGCCTCCGAGCCCGCTTACGGCGAGGGCGCTACGCCATGAGCGACGTCTTCTTTGCCCCTGCGGGGCCGCTGCGGGGCGAGGTCACCGCGCCGCCGGACAAGTCGATCTCGCACCGCGCTGCGCTGTTCGGCGCGATGTCCAGCGGGACCATGCGGATCGCGAACTACCTGCATGCGGACGACACGACGTCGACGCTCGACGCCGTGCGGGCGCTTGGTGGCGAGGTGTCGGTGGAGCCGTCCGGCGAGGTCGTCGTGCGCGGCGTCGGCCTTGGCGGCGCCCGTTCGCCGGGGTCGCCGATCGACGTCGGCAACGCCGGGACGCTCATGCGCCTGCTGCCCGGCTGGCTCGCGGCGCAGGAAGGCCGTGCGTTCACGCTCGACGGCGACGCGTCGATCCGTCGGCGCCCGGTCGACCGGATCGCCGCGCCGCTGGGGCGGATGGGCGGTGTCATCGAGGCGACGGATGGCCGCTTCCCGCCGTTCGTCGTGCGCGGCACGACCCTCGAGGCGATCACGTACGTCTTGCCGGTCGCCAGCGCGCAGGTGAAGTCGTGCGTGCTCATCGCGGGGCTCTCTGCCGAGGGCACGACGACGGTCACCGAGCCCGCGCCGAGCCGTGATCACACGGAGAGGATGCTCGCCGGAGCGGGCGTCGCCGTGCGGCGCTCGGGCGCCGACATCAGCCTCGTGCGGACGGATGCCCTCGATGCGCAGAGTCTCATGGTCCCCGGCGACCTGTCATCCGCGGCGTTCATGATCGCCGCGGCCGTGTTGGTGCCCGGCTCGCGGGTGCTCGTCCGCAACGTCGGCGTGAACTGGACGCGGATCGGCTTCTTGCGGATCCTCGAGCGGATGGGCGCTTCGGTGGGCGGAGAGCTCGAGCCCGTCCCCGCGCCCGGCGATCCGATTGTGCCCGCCGAGCCGATCTGCGACCTCGAGGTCTGTTCCGGTCCGCTCCGGGCCAGCGCCGTCGAGGCTGACGAGGTCCCCCTCGCGATCGACGAGCTGCCGCTCGTCGCGCTGCTGGGCTGCTTCGCCGAGGGCGCGACGATCGTCCGCGGCGCTGCCGAGCTGCGCGTGAAGGAGTCCGACCGGATCGCCGGCGTCGTCGACGGCCTGCGCGGACTCGGTGCCGAGATCGAAGCGACCGAGGACGGCTTCGTGGTCACCGGAACCTCCGGGCTTTGCGGCGGCGCGATCCACGCGCACGGCGATCACCGCATGGCGATGCTCGGCGCGATCGCCGGCCTGGCTTCGCGCGAGGGAGTGCGCGTGGTCGGGATGGAGGCCTCCGCGGTGTCCTATCCGGGCTTCCTGCAGGACCTCGGCCGCTTGCGCTGAAGGGGCGAACGTTCGGCGCTCACGCCTGTGTCAGGTAGTGGTCGACCTCGGAGGCAAGGTCTACGATGAACGCGATGCACGTGGCGCAGCGCATGACGGCGGACGAGTACCTCGCGCTGGGCGAGGGTTATCCGCGCACCGAGCTCATCGAGGGTGAGGTCGTCGTGACGCAACCCGGACGTCCGCACCAGCTGGTCCTGCTCGCGATCCTTCGGGCGCTCGACGGGTGGGCGTTGGCCGCGGAAGGTCGCGGTGAGGTCACGTTGCCACTTGACGTCAAGCTCGACGAGCCACCGTCGACGAGGTGGTTCGCGTGTTCCGTCGCTCGGAACCGACCGTGCCGATGTTCGACGTCGCGCTCGAGGTCGGCGACCGCGAGCAGCTCGCCTCGCCGCAGCTGCCGGGCTTCGCACTCGCGATTGCGTCGCTGTTCGCCGACTGACCCCGCCGACCTATCCTCCCGCGCGATGCTGATCGCCATCGACGGGCCCGCGGGCGCCGGAAAGTCCACCGTCGCGCGCGCTGTCGCGGACGCGCTCGGCTTCACGTACCTCGACACCGGCGCGATGTACCGCTGCATCGCGCTCGCCGACCTGCGCGGCGCGGCCGACCCGCTGTCCTGCGCGATCGGGCTCGGCGGCACGGTCACGCTCGACGGCGAGGACGTGACAGCGCGGATCCGCACGCCCGAGGTGAGCGCGCGCGCGTCGGAGGTCGCTTCACGGCCCGAGGTGCGCGCCGCGCTCGTCGAGCGCCAGCGCGAGCTCATCGCAACCGGGGACTACGTCGCCGAGGGGCGTGACATCGGGACGGTCGTCGCGCCGGACGCCGAGCTGAAGGTGTTCCTCACCGCCTCGCCCGAGGAGCGCGCTCGCCGCCGTGCCGCCGAGATCGGCGCGGACGCGCAGGCCGTCCTCGCCGAGCAGACCATGCGCGACGAGCGCGACAGCACCCGCGAGCACTCCCCGCTCGCCGCCGCCGCCGACGCGATCGAGGTCGACACGACCGGCCTCGACGTCGACGAGGTCGTGCAGCGAATCGTCGCGCTGGCGCGCCCGTCCTAGACTCACGGGGTGAGCATCTCGTTATGAAGGTCGCGGTTGTCGGCTACCCCAACGTCGGAAAGTCCTCGCTCGTCAACCGCCTGACCGGCTCGCGGGAGGCGGTCGTGCACGAGCGCGCGGGCATCACCCGCGATCGCAAGGAGATCGCGACGGAGTGGAACGGGCGGCGGTTCACGCTCATCGACACCGGTGGCATGGACTCCGAGGACCCCGATCCGGTCTCCGGCTCGATCCGCGACCAAGCGCGCGCCGCGCTGAACGACGCGCAGGTCGCGCTGTTCGTCTTCGATGCCAAGGCGGGCGTGCGTCCCGGCGACGAGGAGCTCGCCGACCTGCTGCGGCGCACGAAGATGCCGGTCGTCGTCGCGGCCAACAAGATCGACGCCGCCGTCGACATCCCGCTCGCGGCCGACGCGCACCGGCTGGGCTTCGGCGAGCCGATGGCCGTCTCCGCCGCGCAGGGCCTCGGCACCGGCGACCTGCTCGACCGGCTCGTCGAGCTGCTGCCCGAGGACGACGCGGAGCAGGACGAGGGCCTCATCCGGCTGGCCGTCATCGGGCGGCCGAACGTCGGCAAGTCCTCGCTCGTCAACCGCTTCGCGGGCAGCGAGCGCGTGATCGTCTCCGAGGTCGCGGGGACGACGCGCGACGCGATCGACCTGCCCGTCGAGATCGACGGGCGCAAGCTGATCCTCGTGGACACCGCCGGCCTGCGCCGCCAGGCCAAGGTGCAGGACTCCGTCGAGTACTACACGACGCTGCGCTCCCAGCGGGCCGTCGAGCGCGCGGACGTCGCGCTCGTGATCTGCGACGCCGCCGACGGCATCACCAGCCAGGACCTGCGCATCGCCGAGCTGGCGATGAAGGAGGGCTGCGCGACCGCGCTCGTGCTCAACAAGTGGGACGTCGCCGCCATGGACGAGGCCGACCTCGACCACGAGCGCGCCCGCGCGACGAGCAAGCTGCGCCTGCGTCCCAAGGTCCTCACCGCCAGCGCGCTGACCGGGCGCAGCGTCCAGCGGATCCTCAACGAGGCGATCGTCCTGGGCGACCGGATGCGCAACCGCATCCCGACGCCCGAGCTCAACCGATTCCTGTCGGAGGCGACGCAGGCGCGCCAGCCGCCGGCCAAGCAGAACCACCGCCTCAAGCTCATCTACATGGCACAGATCGGCACGTCTCCGCCGCGCTTCGCCATCCAGGTCAACAACCGCAACCGCGTGACCCGCGACTACGCCTATTACGTCGAGAACCGCCTGCGAGCGCGCTACGGGATGGACGGGGTGCCGGTGATCATCGACTTCAACGAGCGCAACCAGCGCCGCAGCGAGGTCCGGCGGTGAGCGGGTCCTTCGCGGTCGGCTTCGGCCTGGGGCTGTTCGTCGCCGCGCAGCTGGGCCCGCTGTCGCTGCTGCTCATCCGCTCGACGCTGCGCAACGGCGTCGCGGTCGGCCTGGCGATCGGGGCCGGCATCGCCGTCATCGACACCCTGTACGCCTGCGCGGGCGCGGCCGGCGCCGCGCCGCTGCTCAGCATCGACCCGCTGCGCCTGGCCCTGGGCGTGATCGGGGCAGGCGTGCTGATCGGGCTCGGCGTGCACACGCTGTGGAGCGCGTTCCGGGTGCGCATGGGCGGCGAGGTCGCCGACGAGGTGGCGTCGCCGCGGAGCGCGTTCCTCACGGCGCTGGCAGCGACCGCGTCCAACCCGCTGACGATCGCGTCGTGGGCCGCCGTCTTCGCCGCCGCCTCGACGGCGGGGGCGACGGACGGGGCCGCCGGCACGCTAGCGCTGCTGGCCGGCGTCGGGCTCGGCAGCCTGGGATGGTGCAGCGGGCTCGCCTGCACCGTCGCCGCCGGGCGGCGCGTGGCCGGCCCGCGGGTCGTGCGCGGCATCGACCTCGCCGCCGGGACGGGGCTGGTCGGGTTCGGCGGACTGCTCGCCTACCGCACCTTCGACGAGCGCTAGCCCACTAGGCTCCCGGCCGCCGTGCCGGCCGCCAGTCAGCCAGCCCTGCGCGACCGTCTCGCGCGCCTCGATGCCCGCCTGCCGGGGAACCGCCGCCTGCACGGGCTCGGCGCCGGCGCCATCGCGCTGGGGCTGTGCGTGCTCATCGCGGTGCTCGTCGTCGCCGGCGGGGGCGACGCGGCACCGCCCGCCGACGCCGCCACGCGCCTGGTCCCGGAGAACGCGCTGGTGTACGTGCACGTGTCGACCGACACCGCGCGGCAGGGGACGGACGCGGCGCGGGCGCTGGCCGAGGGGTTCCCCAGCTACACGAGCCTGCGCGATCGCCTGCTGCACCTGCTCTCGGCGCCCAAGTGCCCGGTGAGCGCCCGGGACGTCCGCGGCCGGGAGGCGGCGCTGGCGCTGCTGGACAGCTCGGGCGGCGCGGCGGGCTCGCTGGTCCTCGTCGATACCGGCCGCGACCAGCGGGACGCCGGCGAGCGCCGCTGCGGCGCGGTCTCGGTGCGCCACATCGGGCGCTTCCTGGCCATCGGACAGCCCGCGAGCCTGGCGCAGGCAAGCGCGCTGGCCGGCGGCAAGGGGCGCTCGCTGGCCGACAATCCCGCCTATCGCCGTGCCACGGCCGGCCTGCCCGCGGGGCGCGCCGCCGACGCATGGGCCTCCGCCGACGGGGTGCGGCGTCTGCTGGCGCCCCAGGGCGGCCTGCTCGGCGCGGCCGGCATCCTGCTCGACCGCCCGGGCCTGATCGGCACCGCTGCGGGCCTGACGGCCGGGGGGCACCGCGCGCGGCTGACGCTCAAGAGCATCGTCGATCCCAAGGCGCAGGGCGCCTCCGGCTTCCAGGCGTTCAGCCCGACGCTGGGCGGGAACGTGCCCGACACGGCGATGGCCTACGTCGGCGTCAAGGGCATCGGCGGCGCC
>JAWVGM010000017.1:0-52070 GCA_033855075.1 Solirubrobacteraceae bacterium
ACGAACGACATCGATAGGAGAGAGGGGTGCGCCTGGAGCGGCAAATCCGATGGTCGTGTCGAATACAGGGGTGTATAGCGCCCGAAATTCGACACGCTGGTCTCGCGGACCGCTACTCCGAGCCAGCGTGTCGAATGCGGGGGCGGTTGGACACCACGCCCGCGCATGGTTGCTCAAGCTTCCCGGGCGCTTCACACCCTTGTCATGGCCCCCGCCGTTCGTCGTCGACGATCTGCCGAAAGACCGTGTGCATCGTCTCGTTGAGTGGCGCCTGCCGAAGCCGATCTCGGATCTGGTCGCGCAGCGCCGCGTGCTGGCCGTTCTCCGTAACCGCCATTTCGAAGAGCGTCGTGACGTACCTGCGCAGTTGCTCGGCGCGGTCGTAGGGAAGCTCCCCGTGTGGCTCGTGCAGGAAGGCGATGATGTCCCGGATCCCCACGTCGACTAGCGACGTGCGATCCACGGCCCCGGCCTCGAGGTTCGCCGGGAACGGGTTGGCTGGACCCTCGTCCCCGGCCACCTCGGCGGCCACGATGGCGGCGACGAGCGGCGCCATGAGAACGCCGTCGCGATAGGTCCCGGTGGCGACGCTCAGCCCTGGGACATCCGTCGCGCCGATGACCGGCCTGCCGTGAGCGACGATGGGCCGGTAGCCGACGCGCAGTTCCTTGATCTGGCTCTCGCGGATGTCGGTGCTGATCTGGTGCAGGATCTCGTCGAACATGGTGTGAAGCTCCCCGGGCTGCACGCCGCGTTCGGCGTCGTGATCGGAGCCGAGATGGTTCGTCGCGCCGAGGTACAGGAGCCCTCCAGCGCGCGGTACGACGTGGATGCCGCAGGCGAACGCCCGGTTCGGCGTCCGAATCGTCGATGTGATCGCCGGGCCGCCGCCGACGATGCACGACACGCCCTTTCCGAAGTAGAGCTCGGGAAGCCCGGCCGCCCTGCGCAGGTCCGCGGAGAGCACCTCGAACGACCGAGATCCCGCACCGAGCACGACCTGGCGGGCGCGGATCTCAACGCCGCCGAGCGTGGTCACACTCCACCCGGCGCCGTCAGGCCGCACGACAGCGACGCAGTCCGACACGTGCGTCCAGCCGGTGAAGGTGGCTGCGCTCGCCGCCAGCGCAGCGAGCAGCTGATCGCCATCGACAGCGTCCTCGCCCGGGAGGTGCAGACAGAGCGCCGGCGCATGGTGGGGGTTCGGCTTGAGGCCGGGAACGTCCTCCTGCTCGACGTATTCGGCCGGCTCCCCCACGTCGTCGGCGCGACGCTTCATAAGCTGCACGCTGGGCCGGTCGCGCACGTCGGCGTTGTTGGCGATGACGAACGTCCCTCGGGCCTGGTGCACGGCGCTTTGAGCGCGATCGCACACGTCGGCCAGCCACTCCGGATAGCCGCGCTGGGCGCGCAGCCGAAACTCAAATCCAGCGTCGTGCTCTGCGTCGTCGCGACCGCCGAGCTCACCGAAGGCGCCGAGCATCGCTCCGGCGGCGCGAGATGCCAGCGGGCGGTCGTCGGACGCCGGCGGGAACACGGAGCCAACCTCGAGGCCTCTGCGCAGCAGCGCATTGGCCACCGCGAGCCCGATCACGCCGCCACCGACGACGACGACGTCCGTCCTCATCATCGCCCGATCGTACGATGTGGGCCATGACTGGTGCGCGGGTATCCCTGGATCCCCCGATCGCCGCCTCGCTTCCGTCCTCGCGGCCCGCGATTCCGCACGGCAGGTTCCTCGTGGCCGGCCTCGGTCGCGCGGGGCGAGCAGCTGCCCAGGCGCTCAGCCAGGCCGTGGGTCCGGAGCTGGTTCGCGCCTGGGACGCCGACACGGGCTCGAGCATGCGGCGGCTGCGCAGCGACCTGGAGGCCGAGGGAATCCGGACGCGCCTCAGCCCCGGACTGACCAAGCGCGAGGTGGGATGGGCTCGTACCCTGGTGAAGAGCCCGGGCATACCGCTCCACGCGCCGGTCATCCAGCGCGCCCTGGCCAAGGGGCTCGAGGTGATGGACGAGCTCGAGCTCGGGTGGCGGCTGACCCTGGCCCCGATGGTCGCCGTCACGGGCACCAACGGCAAATCGACGGTGTGCGGAATGGCCGACTCGATCCTGTCGGCCGCCGGGTTACGAGTCCGGCTGGCCGGCAACACGCAGTTCGGATCGTGCCTGTCGTCGCTCGCGTCCGAACCGCTGGACTGGATCGTGTGCGAGGTCTCGAGCTTTCAACTCGAGGGATGCGTGCACATGCTGCCCGACATCGCGGTGTTCACGAACCTCACGCCCGAGCACCTCGGCCGGCACCGAACGCTGGCGCAGTACGGCGCGATCAAGCGCAGGCTGTTCGTCAACGACGGCCGCGCGGTCGCGCGCGCGATCATCGACGTCGACAGCCCGTTCGGGCACGACCTCGCCGCGAAGATCGAGTGGTGCGGCGGCGTGGTGACCCGCGTCGGGTTCTCCAGCGCGGCGGACTATCGCGTGACGTCGGCGGCGTGGGATCTGCGCCTGGCGGAGATCGACCTGAGTACCCCTGCGGACCGGATCTCCCTCGTGAGCAGCCTGCCCGGTGCCTACAACGCGCGCAACGTGGCGGCGGCCCTGGCCATCGCGGACCTCATCGGCGTGGAGCGCCGGACGTCGGTGGCGGCACTCCGCACCTACGTCGGACCGTCGGGTCGCTTCGAACACATCGACGAGGGCCAGCCGTTTGACGTGATCGTCGATTTTGCCCATACGCCCGACGCGCTCGAGCAACTGCTCACGACCGTTCGGGCCGGCATGAAGCGCGCGGCCCGCCTCACGGTCGTGTTCGGCGTCGGCGGTCCCCCCGGCACGAGCATGATGAACCTCGGTCGCGTCGCGCGAGAGTCGGCCGATCGGCTGATCCTGACCACGTCGGGATTTCGCGGCTCGCCGCCCGTGCTCGCGCTCGAGAGCATTCTCGCCGGCGCGCGTCTGGCGACGGGCGGTGAGATGGAGGTGATCCTCGACCGCCGCCGCGCGATCGAGCGCGCGGTGCTCAGCGCGCGCGCCGGCGACGTCATCGTGATCCCGGGGCGCGGCGCCCTGCCCGACATGCAACCCGACCCTCGCGGCACGCCGATCCCCTTCGATGACCGCGCCGTCGCGCGCGAGATCGTGCGCGACCGCGCCACGTGAGTCAGGCTGCCGAGCGCGCGGTCGTTCCCCAGTCGCTGACCACCACGCCCCGCCGGTTCAACACGGCTCGTAGTCCGAGCAGCGCCGTGTAGGTCGGCAGCGCGATCAGCGACTGCGGCGCACGCATGAGCGCGCGCGCGAACGAGGTGTCGAGGTTCTCGTCGACCTCAAAGGGGCAGTTCCAGCCGGCGTACTTGAGGCGCACCGCGAGCTCACCGGCACGCCGCCCGCTGCACGTCACGGCGGCGGGCTGCCCACCCAGGCGCTCGAAGTTCGCGTCCCAGATCCACGAGACGTCGCGACCGTCGGCCGCCCCGTCGTTCAGCGCCAGCCACAGGTGAAGCGGATGGCGGCGACGGTGGGCCTCGAGCACGCGCAGCATGGCGTTGACGCCCGCCGGGTTCTTGACGAGACACAGATGCACCGTTCGTCCCTGCACGCCGATCGTCTCGGACCGCCCGAACGGTGGCCGCACCGACTGAAGACCGGCCCGGATCACCTCGGGCCCGGCGCCCAGGGTCACGGCGGCGGCCGTCGCCGCCAGAGCGTTGTGCACGTTGTGCAGCCCCGGCTGCGCAAGGCTCACCGCGAACGTCGCTCCCGGAAGCGCGATCGTTGCGCGCGTTGCCTCCAGGCCGCGCTCGTCGACTGCGATCGCGCGAACGTCTGGCGCCGGGCGCGACCTGCGGCATCCATCACAGCGATAGTGACCGAGGTGGCCGACGAACGCTCGCGTGTACTCCAGCCGGTGGCCGCACCGCGCGCAGTGCGGCGCCTCGTGCGGATGCTCGGGCGCCGCGGAGCCCGCGCGCTCGTCGTCCAGGCCGAACAGGATCGAGTGAAGCGAGGCGCCGTCCAGCACCCCGCCCGGTCCCGTGAGCAGCGCATCGTCGGCGTTTGCGACCACCATCGGTGCAGCCCCCGCGCTCCGCAGCAGGGTTCGCCACAGGCAGACCAGGCGCTCGAGCTCCCCGTAGCCGTCGAGGCGATCGCGCGAGAGGTTGCCGAGGACGAGGAGCCGCGGACGCATCTGCTCGGCGAGCAGCGGCAGCCACGCCTCGTCGACCTCGAAGACGCCGATGTCCCCCGCGCCCTCGGCCAGCGCCGTGCTGACGCCCCAATGCGTGTTCGCTCCAGCGCGGTTGCTGACGACGCGGCGACCGTCGGCTTCCAGGATCGAGACGAGCATCCGCGCCGTCGTCGTCTTGCCGTTGGTCGCGCTGACGAGGACGACGCCGTCCCGCAGTCGCGCCGCCATCGTCGCGATCGCGCGCGGGGCCAGGCGAAGCAGGAGTCGTCCCGGCGCCGCGGTGCCGCCGCCCCGCCCGGACGCCCGGCTGATGCGCCCGGCGGCGCGGGCCAGCCCGAGCTTGGTGTAGGTGAGCGCCGGAGCGTCAGCCGGGCCGACCGCAGCGTTCGGGTCACAGCGGTCGCCGTAGACGGCGTCGAGATGCTCCTCGAGGCGACCCTCCAGCCACACCTGTTCGAACAGGCGGCGCTCCGCGGATCGTGACGTCGGGCGCACGTGCACGGCAGCATCGCACGCTGCTGTGTTGAGATACCTCTGTGGAACTGATCGTCGCGGTCCAGCAGTTCGCCGCGCCGGGCGGTCCGCAGACCTATGCGCTGACCGTCGCCGAGCATCTCGCGCGCCTCGGTCACTCCGTGACCCTGTTCGCGCGCGAGATCGGCGCGATGGCCGTGCTCGCGCGCGAGCGCTCCCTGGCGGTCACCGCGGACCTCGACGCGCTGCCCGAGCACGCGGACGGCGTCATCGTCGGCGTCGATCGCTCGCTGGCCGTCGAGCTCGCGGCGCGCTACCCGCGCGCCGTTCGGGTCTTCGTGGTGCATTCGACGGACGAGATCCACCTGCCTGCGCCGGTCGACGGGCTCGTCGCGGCGACGGTGGTGCTCAACGACCGCTTCGCCGCGCGAGCCTCCGCATGCGTCGGCGCCGGCGAGATCGTGCGCCTGCGCCAGCCGGTCGACATGCGGCGGTTTCGCGCGGGCAAGGAGCTTCCGCAGCGGCCGGCGCGCGTGCTCCTGCTCGGCAACTACCACGGCGCGTTCGGCTCGCGCGCGCAGATCCTCATGGATGCGTGGTCGGGAGCGGGGCTGACCTGGGAGCGGGTGGGCTACCCGCGAGCGTCGCTCGCGGTCGCTGACGCGCTGTCGGAGGTGGACATCGTCGTCGGGTACGGGCGTTCGATCCTCGAAGCCATGGCCTGCCAGCGGGCCGCGTACGTCTTCGACCAGGCCGGCGGCGACGGCTGGGTCACGCCCGAGTCCTACGAGCACATCGAGGCCTACGGCTTCTCGGGCCTCGCGCCCGGGCCGCCGTCCGACGCGGCCCGGCTCCGCGCCGATCTGGATGCCTACCGGCCTGAGCTCGGGCGGCTGGGGCACGACCTGGCTCAGACCTACCACGACGCGCAGCAGCACGCGGCCGAGCTCGTCGCGCTGCTGCAGCGACTGAGTCCTGAGCCGCCGCCGCTTCAGCGCTCGGCGCTTCGGGCGTTCGCGCTGCTCTCCGAGGCGCATCTGCGCGCGGAGATCGCCCGGGACCACAGCAGCTCGGAGGCCAAGCAGTGGTTCGACCGCGCGCAGGCACTCAACGAGGAGCTCGTCACCCAGGCGGCCGAGGCCTCAGCGCGCCTCGACGCGCTGCGAAACACGCGGCGCTACCGGCTCGCTCAGGCGCTGTGCGCTCCGATCGACGCGCTGCGGCGATCGCGTTCTCGGCGCTAGCGTTTCCTCCTGCGGGGTAGGCGTTCAGCAGATCGCGGTACGCGTCCCAGATCAGCGACGCTCGCAGCTGTAGCTCCTCCAGCGCGCCGATCTCTCCGGGCGCGCAGCGCGGATCACGGCGCCGCGCGGCGGCGCGCGACGAAGAACTCTCCGACGTTGGGGTTCCAGCCCGGGACGACGTCCTCGAGACCGAGTGACTCGTGCGCGGTGAGGACGCGTATGTCGTCGCGAGCGCGATACACGGTCGCGGTCCGCAGGTCGGGATCGACCACGACGACCGCGCGAGTGGCGCCGGCCAGCCAGTCCAGCGCCTTGCCCTCGACCTCAGACCGCCGGTCGTTCGGCGAGACCACTTCGACGGCGACGTCGGGGGCGCCTGGCCAGTACCCGCGCGGGATCCCGGTCTCCACGACGCGCGCGTGCGCCACGAACGCGACGTCCGGCGCGCGCACCGTATCCGGGTCATGCGCGATGTGGAACCCGACCTCGCTGGCGAACACGATCCCGAGGTCGTTTCGCTCCACGTGCGCGTCGAGAAGCCTGGCGATCCGCATCGCGACGAGACCGTGCTCGGCTCCCGGTGGCTCCACCTCGTGGAGCTTTCCGGCGACGAGCTCATGACGGCGCGGCTCGTGCGTGTATCCGAACAACTCGTCGGCAGTCATGAGACGAACCGCGTTGCCGGACATGAATTCGACTGTACTACCGCCTCCGCGCGACGATGTTCAGCCGGATGTAGTCGAGCGTGGGCTGCTCGCCGAGGCGGACCAGCACGGCGTCCACGAGCCGCCGCTGCTCGGCGCCGTCGAGGCGCTCGAGGAACGGGCCCAGGCAGACGGTCTCGAGGTAGGCATGCGGGTCTGGCGGCGTGACCGGCCAGGGCTCGAGCCAGCACTCGGCCTCATCGAAGCCCGCAGCGTGCAGGCGCTGCTGTGTCGCCTCAGGTGAGGCGAAGTTCCACGGTCCCGGCCAGCCGGCGAAGCGCTCATCGAGGCCGGCGTCGGCGATCGCATCGAGCACGGCGGCGTGGACGCCCGCGACGTTGCCCTTTCCCCCGCACTGCGCGACGAGCATGCCGCCGGGGAGCAGCGCGGCGGCGAGCGAGCCGAAGAGCGCGTCGTGATCGGGCACCCAGTGAAACGTGGCCGTGGAGAGGATCGCGTCAACCTGCTCCCCCGGCTGCAGGCGAAGCTGCGCGAGGTCGGCTTCGCGGACGTCGGCGCGGTCGCCGAGCTCGGCCCGCGCGCGCTTGACCATGTCCGGTGACGAGTCCACGGCGATGACGCGCCCGCGCGGCAGCCGGTCGAGCAGGAGCTGCGTGACGCGGCCCGAGCCGCAGCCGGCGTCGAGCACGGTCTCGTCGCCGCGCAGCGTCAGCCGGTCGAGGACCTTCACCGCCATCTCGACGAGCGGACCGGAGACCCGGTGGTACTCGTCGGCGTTCCAGTCGCGGACGGGCGCGCCAACGGGGCTGCGCCCCCGTACGCCCTCGCGTCGCATCGAGCTAACTCCCAAGTTCGGTGGTGACAGGCCCGGTGCGCTCGCGGTCGCGCTCGTAGGCGCTGATCGCGTCGTCCTCCTGAAGCGTCATCGCGATGTCATCCAGGCCGTTGAGCAGGCGGTGCTTGATCTCGGGATCGATCTCGAACGAGGCGACCTGATCGCCGAAGCGCACCTCCTGCGCGTCGAGGTCGATCTCGGCCGGGTGGGTGGGTGCGATGTCCATGAGCGTGCGCACCTCGTCCTCTGAGAGCTCGATCGGCAGCAGGCCGCACTTCGTGCAGTTGGACTTGAAGATGTCCGCGAAGGAGGGCGAGACGATCGCCCGGAAGCCGTAGTCCTCCAGGCCCCACGGCGCGTGCTCACGGCTCGAACCGCAGCCGAAGTTGCGCCCGGTGACGAGGATCGGGTTGCTCGGCAGGTCCCATCCGGGCTCCTTGGCCCAGTCGTAGAAGAGGAACTCGCCGAAGCCCGTGCGCTCGACGCGCTTGAGGAACTGCTTGGGCATGATCTGGTCGGTGTCTACGTCGTTGCGGTTCAGGACGCTGACCGCGCCGGAGATGGTCGTGATGGGCTCCATTTAGTGGTTCCCTCCGCGGGGCCTCCGGCCCCGCGTTCTGATGTCGACTGACGACGTCACGTCGTCAGACCCAGTCCCTGATGTCGACGAAGCGGCCCTCGATCGCCGCGGCCGCGGCCATCTGCGGCGAGACGAGGTGCGTGCGGCCGCCGCGGCCCTGACGCCCCTCGAAGTTGCGGTTCGACGTCGACGCGCAGCGTTCGCCGGGCGCGAGCGTGTCCGGGTTCATCCCGAGACACATCGAGCAGCCGGCGGCGCGCCAGTCAAAGCCGGCCTCGCGAAAGACCTCATCCAGGCCCTCGGCCTCGGCCTGCGCCTTCACCTGCGCCGACCCCGGCACGACCATCGCGTGCACGCTGGAAGCGACCGTGCGTCCCTTGACCACCTCGGCGGCGACGCGCAGATCGCCGATCCGGCTGTTCGTGCACGAGCCGATGAAGACGCGATCGAGCGTGATGTCCTGGATCGGCGTTCCCGCTCGCAGGTCCATGTAGGTGAGGGCTCGCTCGTGGCCTTCGGTCGTCGGCTCGGGAACGGCGTCGGCGACTCCCGTGACCATGTCGGGCGCCGTGCCCCAGGTGACCTGCGGGCTGATCGCGCTCGCATCGACGGTGATCTCGCGGTCGAATGTCGCGCCGGCGTCGGTGCGCAGCGCGCGCCAGGCGTCGGGAATGTCGATCCCGGCGTGCTCGGCGACCCACGCGAACGTCGTGTCGTCGGGCGCCACCATGCCCGCCCGGCCGCCGCCCTCGATCGTCATGTTGCAGACGGTCATGCGGCCCTCCATCGAGAGCGCCTCGATCGGCGCGCCGGCGTACTCGACGACGTGGCCGGCGGCGCCGTCGGTGCCCATCTGGCCGATCGTCGCGAGGATGAGGTCCTTCGCCGTCACGCCAAAGCCGAGGTCGCCGTCGTAGGCGATCCGCATCGACCGCGGCTTGGGCGCCACGAGGCATTGTGTCGCGAGCACGTGCTCGACCTCGCTCGTGCCGATCCCGAAGGCGAGCGCCCCGAACGCGCCGTGCGTCGCCGTGTGACTGTCGCCGCAGACGATCGTCATGCCCGGCTGCGAGACCCCGAGCTCCGGCCCGATGACGTGGACGATGCCCTGACGGTCGGAGCCGAGCGAGTAGATCGGGATGCCGAACTGCGCGCAGTTGGTCTCGAGCGCCTGGACCTGCACGCGGCTGAGCTCGTCGGCGATGAGCGCAGCCGTGGGCGTGCCGTCGGTCGGCGTGTTGTGGTCGGCCGTCGCGAGCGTCCGATCGGGTCGGCGCACCGCGCGGCCGGCGAGCCGCAGCCCGTCGAACGCCTGCGGGCTCGTCACCTCGTGCACGAGGTGCAGGTCGATCCACAGCAGGCCGGGCGCGACCTCGTGGTCGGCCCAGATCTTCTCGAACAATGTCGTCGGTTGCGTCATTTTCGCCGGTCAGCTCCTGCGTAGGCCGGCGCAGACGACCGCGAGCAGGACCGCGTCGTCGGAGCCGGGATTCTCGAAATGATGGGGAAGGTCGGCGTCGAACGTGACGCAGTCGCCGACCGCCAGCTCGTGACGGTCGCCGTCGATCTCGAAGACGACGGCGCCCTCCTGCACGAGCGCGGTCTCGCGGCTGCCCGGCTCGTGCATCGGCGGATCGCCGTGACCGCCGGTCACCGCTCCCGACGCGAGCACGTGGCGCGAGAGCTCGGCGCGCTGACCCGGCAGCGGCGGCGTGAGGATCTCCGCGCGATGACGCGAGGAGCGGTCGCTCGTGCCCGGGCGCCCATCGCCCGCGCGCACGATCGCGACCGTGCCGCTCTCGTCAAGGCGCAGCAGCTGGGACAGGCGCAGGTCGAGGCCGGCGGCGATGCGAGCGGCGACAGTGAGCGTGGGGCTCGTCTCGCCGCGCTCGACCTGGCTGAGCATCGGGGCGCTCACGCCGCTGCGCTCGGCGAGGTCGCGCAGGCTGAGCTCCATCGCGTCGCGCAGTGCGCGGATGCGCGGACCGATCGGGACGTGATGCTCGACGGTGGTCGCCATACAGTTGTACGTTATCGCATACACCCGATGGTTGTCCACGTAGGGTTTGCGCGGTCGAGGCGCGCGATCCCCCGGTCGAGGCATGCACCGTGCACGTGCGTGCGTTCATCGTTTTGTCGATCGCCACGGTCCTTGCGGCGGGGCCGCTGGCGTCATCCGCCGGCGCCGCCGACGATCCGCTGCGCCCCGTCCAGTGGGCCCTCGACGCCATCCATCTCGGCGACCTCCTGGGCGCGGGGCCGCAGGCCGCCCCCGCCGGAGCCGGGGCCGTCGTGGCCATCGTCGACTCCGGCATCGACAGCACGCATCCCGAGCTCGCGGGCAAGGTGATCGCGGGACCCGACTTCGTCGACGGCGGCGCCCCGGACGACGCGAACGGGCACGGCACGCACCTGGCCGGGACCGTCGCCGCAGCCTCCGGCAACGACACGGGCGGTGCGGGGATCGCACCCGACGCCAAGCTGCTCGCGGTCCGCGTTCTCGACGCCAACAACAACGGCAGCGTGAGCACGATCACGCGCGGGATCGACGCTGCGACGGCCGCCGGCGCGGACGTCATCAACCTGTCGCTGAACTGGCCCGACTCGGGCGCGAGCCTCACGGGCGTACGCGCCGCGATGGAGCGTGCCGCAAACGCCGGCATCGCGATCATCGTGGCGGCCGGCAACGATGCGCGCGACCACTGCGAGCAGCCCGTGCTCGAGGGCCGCGCGCTCTGCGTCGGCGCGATCGACGCCAACATGGCCCTCGCGTCCTTCTCGAGCCATGGCTCGGGCCTGGGCATCGTCGCTCCGGGCACGAACGTCGTCTCGACCTGGCCCGGCGGTCGCTACGCGAGCGCGTCGGGCACGTCGGAGGCCGCGGCGCAGGCCAGCGGCGTCGCCGCGCTCCTCGTCGGGATGGGCCTGCACGGTGAGCAGATCATCCAGCGACTCGAGCAGACCGCGCGCGACATCGGTCCGGGCGGCTACGACGACTCGACCGGGTTCGGGATGCTCGACGCCGCTCGCGCCGTCGACGGCGCGACCGAGGGCCGGATCCCGCCGATGCTTCAGATCACGGCTGCCCGCAGCGCGGCGCAGCGCACGGTGCGCCGCCGCGGCTTGGGCGTGACCTGCGACGCCGCGCGGCCGGGAACGTGCCGCGTGCGCCTCCGCGTGCGCGGCGTCGTCGTCGCGAGCGGGCAGCGCGACGTCAGCGGCGCCGGCCCGGTCCCCGTCAGGGCGACTCCGACCGGCGCGGCGCGGCGCGTACTGAAGGGCCGCCACAAGCTGCGCGGGATCATCGAGGCCGGGCTGACGGGCGTGCCAGGAGCGCGTCGGCCGGTCACGCTTGCGCCCTCCGGTCGCCGGAACGGGTGACCTTCGGGCGTCGTCACTTCGGTGACCGGAACGCCTCCGCCGTACCGGCCGGGAACCGCGCGCGCCAGTCGCCTTCACCCGGGCTGTTCGTGTCCATCCAGACGACGGCCCGCAGGCGGGGCATCACGCGGGTCGCGCGGAACATGTCGCGCACCCACGCGGCCTTGTCGCCACCGACCGCCGACGAGCCGACCTCGGTGATCCAGATGCGCTGGCGGCCGAGCTTGCGCAGGCGGCGATAGGCGCGCATGAACGTGGTGCGGAAGCTCCGCCATCCACCGTGCTGCGGAAAGCCAGCGCCCCAGTTGTAGCCGTCGACCGCGAGCACGTCGACGTAGCGGCGGCCCGGGTAGTAGCGCTCGAAGCGGTTGGCGCGCCTGTTCGGGAAGTCGTCGTTGATCGGGGCCCAGACCCAGCGCACGTCGCGCGCGCCCGCCCTGCGGAAGATGCGGTGCATGTGCCGCCAGGCCGCGCGGAACAACCTCGGCGAGTTGCCGTTCACCGTGCCCGCCCAGGGGTACCAATTGCCGTTCATCTCGTGCATCGGGCGCAGGTAGACCGGCCTGTGCAGCCGGCGCAGCGCTCGCGCCCATGAGGCGATATAGGCGTCGTACGCTCCGGCGTTGATCTGCACCAGCGCGTACTGCGACTGCCACGGCCCGCCCCCCGGGACCCACGGCTCCCAGGTCACGAGTGGACGCCGGCCGGAGCGGGCGACCGCGTCGAACAGCGTCCTGTGCGGGCGGCGAATCCACGCCTCCCCGCCCCAGTTCTGAAACCACGAGACGATTCGGACCGGGCGCCCGAGATCGTGCTGGAGGGCGTCGATGCGCTGCGTCGATCCGCCGTACGGGTCGCCGGGGGTATGCATCCCCAGGGCGACGGGTGCAGCGGTCGCGGCGGACGGCAGCGCGAGCAGGCCGAGGGTCAGTCCGATGGCAGCAAGGGATCGGCGCACTCCGGCGGCTGATCCTAGTCGGACCCGTCCCCGACACCCGTCCGCACGGCGTTGGACAGCTTCTCGGTCGAACGTCCAGATCGGATGCCGCGGATGCGTCCAGATTCCCTGGACGGTCGAGGACATGATCATGGCTGCCGCTCTCCGTGTCCTGCGTACCGCCGTGATCGCGATCGCGGCCAGCCTGAGCCTTGTCGGGGCGGCCCCGTCGCTCGCGAGCGCGTCGACCCCCCTGCAGTTCGGCGCCTTCACGCCGAGTGACCCCTACGGCGGCAACACGAACGGCACGGACGCGCTGCAGGCGCAGATCGTCCGCCACGTCGACATCGTCAACTGGTACCAGAACTGGGGCGGCGGAGATTGGATCTCCTCCGTGCAGCCGCAGCTCCTCTCCGCGGTGGCGGGCTCGGGCCGCACCCCGCTGCTGACCTGGGAGCCGTGGGCGCCGGGCGCCGGTGCCAACCAGCCCAGGTACGCGCTCGCCAAGATCGTCCAGGGCGACTTCGATGCCTACATCCGCTCCTTCGCCGACGCGCTGCACGCCAGCGGCCAGATCGTCTACCTGCGCCCCATGCACGAGATGAACGGCAACTGGTACCCGTGGGCCGGCACCGTCAACGGCAACACGCCCGCACGCTTCGTGGAGGCGTGGCGGCGGATGCACGACATCTTCGTCCAGCGCGGCGCGACGAACGTGCGCTGGGTCTGGTCGCCGAACAACGTGGACGTCCCTGGCACGGCGGCGAACAAGATGGAGGCCTACTACCCCGGCGCGGCCTACGTCGACGTCCTCGCCGTCGACGGCTACAACTGGGGCTCGACGGCGCCGCAGAACGGCGGCTGGCAGAGCTTCTCTCAGGTCTTCTCCGGCGCCTACTCCCGTCTGACGAGCCTCGGCTCGCAGCCGATCTGGATCGCCGAGGTCGGCTCGGCACCCGAGGGCGGCGACAAGGCCGCGTGGGTGCGCGACATGTTCGCCAAGGCAAAGACCATGGGCCGCCTGAAGGCCATCGTCTGGTTCAACGAGAACAAGGAGCGCGATTGGCGCGCCGCGCCGAACGCCACCGTGGCCGCCGCCTTCCGCCCCGATGCCGGCACGACCGCCGCGCCCGGCGTCGGCACGACCACCCGCCCGATGCTCCGCCTTCACGCCGCACGGCGCACGAAGGCCGGACGCAGGGCCACCGTGCGCTGGACGGCCACCCGCGCCGCGACGGTGAAGACCTGGGTCACGATGCTCGACGGCAAGCGCGTGCGCGCGGTGAGCGCCAGCCGCACGCCGGTCCTGCGCACGCGCATCGCGCGCGCCGGCAAGCATCGCTGGACCGTCGTCGGCCGCGATGGCGCCGGCCACAAGGTCGTCTCGGCGACCAAGCGCTTCCGCGCGTACCGCGCGTAGGCGGTTTCCGCGGCCGCGCGCAGAGGTGAATGGCGATCTCGTCGCTCCAGAGGACCAGATCGCCACTCACCGTGCCCGACCCGGACCTGGGTCCGGACGAAAACCTCACCCCGACCGGCACGGTGGCCGGCCGGGGCCCTCTCGAATGCCGCGCCGCGTCCCGACCGGAGCTCAGCCGGCGTCGCGTAGTTCGAGAGGTGGGCTCAGCGCGCGGCGGCGGGACGCGGCGCGCCAGTCCTTCAGGGCGTCGCCCCGAAGCGTGAAGTCGCGGTTGGGATGGCGCGCGTCGTACCAGACGAGCGCCTTGACCTTCGGGAAGCGCGTGGTGGTCGAGTTCAGCGCGTCGCGGACCCAGCCCGGGGCACGCGTCTTATCCACCGCCGCCGTGCCCATCTCCGAGAACATGATCGGCTTGCCGAAGCCCTTGAGGACCGTGTACGTCGGACGGAAGACGCGTTCGTAGGAGAGGAACGTGCCGTAGCGGCGCTGGGCCCAGTTGAAGCCGCTGCTGCCGACCCAGTCGACGTATTTCGACCCTGGGTAATAGGTGTCGAGCGTGGCCCGCGAGGTCGGCTTGCCGCCGGCGAGCGAGTCCACCGAGAAGACCCAGCTGACGTTCGTCGCGCCCGCGCTGGTGAACATGTCGTGGACGTGGCGCCACGCGGCCTTGTACGCGCTCGCGCTGTTGCCGTTGATGCCCGGCGACCACGGATACCAGTTGCCGTTCATCTCGTGCATGAAGCGGATGACCATCGGCTTGCCGTACGCGGCGGCGTCCCGCGCCCACTTGCGGATGTACGCGTCGTATCTGCCGCTCGCGATCTGCTTGACGATCCCGCGGCGCTGCGTCGGGTCTTCCACCGCTCCCGTCGGCCTGCGCCACGGCTCCCAGCTGACCATCGGCACCGCGCCGCGCGCGGCGACGGCGTTCAGCCAGTCGGGGCCCAGGAAGCGGTCGTTGCCCCACCAGGCCTGGAAGCGATGGATGATCCGCAGCTTCGCGCCCGGGTAGCGCGCCAGCGACAGGGGGTGCTTCGGTGGCCCCGCGACGGCCGAGTTGTACACGCCGAGGTAGGCGCCGGTCTTGGGCGGCGCGAGCGTCTTGATGTCCGCCGGCTTCACCACGGGCGCGGCCGTCGCCACATCGGCGCGGCCGGCCGCCGCGGACAGGTCGACCGAGGCCGATGCCCCCATGGACAGCGCGACGAGCACCGCGGCGCAGACCGCCGGCGCGGTGAACGCGATCCGCAGGGTCTGCGTCGACTCGCGGGCGAGGCCGAGCATGCTGCCCGGCGTGGCCAGCCCGACGGCGAGGATGCAGGCCCACACGACCACCGCCCACGACGCCTCCCCGGGCCTGGAGATCGCGACGCCGATCGACAGCAGCAGCAGCACCAGGACCGTGAGCTGAAAGACCGTGATGAGGCTCAGGCGCCGCTGGCCGAACTTGCGCGTGACCCCCCCGCGCAGGGTGCGCCCCCGCCGCCGCGGCGATGCCAGCAGCGCGCGCGGGACCGCGATCGCGAACACCGGCGCGAGGAAGGTCTGCAGCTGCGCCGTGCGCAGCGCCGCGCGCCAGCCGACCTGCATCGTCAGCAGCACGCCGACCGGGCCGAGGTAGCACGCCAGCAGCAGGCCGTACGTCGCCTCGGTGCCGGGCGCGAGGAGCCGGACGCCGGCCAGGATCGAGATGATCGGGCTCGACAGGAAGATGAGGTGCGTCGTCGCGACGAGGTACCAGCCGGTCGTGTGCAGGTAGTGCAGACGCTGGCGCCGCGTGAGCCCGCGCTTGAGCAGCGGGTTGTCGTAGAAGAACATCCGCAGGCTGTCGGTCGCCCAGCGCAGGCGCTGGGCGGCCATCTCGGCGGCGGTGCTCGGCGCGGTGCCGACGCTCACCGGAGTGGGCACGTACGCCGAGCGCCAGCCGCGCGCGTGCAGCTCGTAGGACGTGTGCAGGTCCTCGACGATGTTCCACTCGGAGAAGCCGTCGAGCGACTCGATCGCCGCGCGGCGGTACGCGACGCCGTTGCCGCACGAGAACGCCGCGTTGTCGCGGTCCTTCGCGGGCTGGATCGCGCGGTAGAACAGCGCCTCCTGGTGGCCGAGCGCGTCGCCCCGGTCGAGTTCGAAGCACTGGCGGCTCGACACGAACGCGACCCGCGGGTCCGTGAAGTAGCCGAGCAGCATCTCCCCGAGCTCGGGGCGAGCCAGATGGTCGGCATCCAGACAGACGATGAAATCGCCGGACGTCTGGCGCAGCGCGGCGTTGAGGTTGCCCGCCTTGCCCCGGGCGCCATCCTCGCGCGTGAGGCACGTCACGCCGAGCTCCGCGCACAGATCGTCGATCTCCTGCCAGTTCTTCGCGCCGGCGATCCGCCCGTCGTTGAGCACGATTGTGCTGTGCGGCCAGTCGATCGCCAGTGCGGCGAGCACGGTCGCCTCGACCATGCCGGCGTCCTCGCCACAGACGGGAATGAAGACGTCGACCGCGCCCTGCGGCGGGGCCGGTGGCGCCGGGCGCCGGAACGGCGTCCAGAACAGGACGACCGCCACGACGAGCGCGAGGTAGTTGACGAGCTCGGCGACGAAGAAGACGATCGCGGGCGCCCCGAGATCCACGACCTGGCCGCCGCGCCAGAACAGGTACGTCGCGCCGCCGCCGACTGCGGCGAGCGCGGCGGCGCGGACGCCGATGAGCCGCAGGCGCGTCATCATCGGATCGGATCCGCGCGCACGAGCTGGACCGGCGCGTTGCCGGTGTACGTGTGCACGTAGGCGGGGCGCAGGCCGAGGGGCTCCAGGCCCTTGCGCAGCTCGGCTCGGGTCAGCACCGGATCCGACACGAGCCAGATCCGGCCCCCGTCCACGGCGGCCGCGACGATGGCCGGCGCCTGGCCGGCGAGATCCAGGTTCACATACGCGTGGACGTCGCGGGCCGAGTGCTCGAGCAGCTTGTCGGCGTAGTAGGACAGCGCACCGTCGAAGCCGAGCAGTCCCACGCTCGCGACGGTGTCACCGGGACGCCAGTTGTGAGCGACGGTCGTGATCGCCGCGCGCGTGTCCGGATTCTGGCCCTGCGGCCTCGCCGCCGCTGCGAGCCCGATGCCGGATGCGAGGAGGGTGATCGCCAGCAGCAGCGCCGCGAGCGGGCGCTGCAGGCGAACCGCAACGGCGCCGATGGCGACGAGCACGAACGGGACGGCGACCGCGGTGTAGCGCGTGAGCGCCACGGGCTGCCCGGCGGCCGCGGCCAGCAGGACCACGAGCAGCGGCGTCGCCGCGCACGCCGCGATGAGACGGCGCGCCTGAATCGAACGGAACCGATCGGCGAGGGCGAGCAACGCAAGGACCTCGACGACGACGACGGCGCCGAGCTCTCGCGCGACCATGAAGCCGCCGGTGGCGCGCCCGTCGAACGGGCTGCCGGCGATGCGCAGCGCGTTGAACATCGTCAGCGACGCATAGGCGCCGGCAAGGTCCTGGTGACCCTGGCTGGTCTGGTGGAGCGCGAGCGGGATGACGGCGCCCAGCGGCATGGCGATGGCGGCGGCGAACCCGGCCCGCCAGCGCAGATCGATGCCGGGCTCGAGCCACAGCCAGACCGCCAGCGGCCCGAGGACGAGGAGCGCCGTGTAGTGCAGGAGCACGCTGCAGGCCGCGGCCACTGCCGCGACGACCAGCCAGCGCGCGGACCGATCTCGGGTGGCCTGCAGGACCGCCGCGACGGCGATCGTGACCGCGAGCATGACCCAGATGTACGAGCGCACCTGCTGGGCGTAGAGGAGCACGAGCGGGCTGGCCGTCGCCAGCGTGGCCGTGATGAGGCCGGCGCGGCGTCCGGCGACGAGGCTCGTGAGCCAGTACAGCGCGGCGACGAGCCCGACTCCCGCGACGACCGACGGCAGGCGCAGCATGACCTCGCTGTCGCTGCCGGTCACGTGGATCCACGTGTGCAGGATCAGGTAGTACAGCGGCGGGGTGACCTCGTTGAACTGCACCGCCTGCGCCAGGCCCCCGAGACTGCCCCGGCTCGCCTGCCAGCTGTAGACCTCGTCGATGAACAGGCTCGAGTGCCCGAGCCCGAGCGCGAATCCAACCGCGGCGACGACCAGCACGCCGAACAGGAGCACCCCGGTGCGATCGCGCGCCACCCGTGCCACGGCGACCCTGGAAGGCAAGCGCTGCGGCGCATCTGACCGCAGCGGCAGGCTTCGCGGCGAAGCGTAGGTTGGCATCCGTTCCTTCGGTGTCAAGGGTCGTCGTGACCGAGATTCGCTCCCAGAACCCCGCCCGGGTGCCGTTCCAGAGTCCCAACGGACGTGTCGCTTTGCAACCGGTACAGGCGAAAACCTGTACGGAAGTCGAGCGTCAGTAGCCTCATGCGCCGTGGCTTCACGCTTCGTCGCACCGGATGTCCTCGTGCTCGCAAGCGGCGGCACCCTCGGCGAGTCGTGGATGAGCGGTGTTCTGGCGGGCGTCGAGGACGCCACGGGACACGATTTCCGCAGGACCGAGTCGTTCATCGGGACCTCCGCCGGCTCGCTCGTCGCCGCCGCGCTCGTCGCCGGGCAGCGCCCGCGGCGCCCGTCCGGGGACTCCAGGCAACGCTCGCTGCCGGCCGGCCCAGCCGGCGATGACGTCTCGGCGGCGCAGTCCTCGCGGCTCCCGGTCCCGCGCGCGATCGTGCAGTCCGTCGCGCGCGAGGCGCTGCGCCTGGCGGGGGCGGCCGCGACCCCGCTCGCGCCGATGACGCTCGCGATCGGCTCGTCGGCGAGCTCGGCACTGCGTGCCGCCCTGCTGAACCGGGCGCCGGGGACCGATACGTCGCTCAGCAAGATCCACGCCGGGGTGAGCGAGACCGGGGCGCGCTTCGACGGGCGCCTGCGCGTCGTGGCCGTCGACCGCGAGAAGGGCCGGCGCGTCGTCTTCGGCTCGCCCGGGGCGCCCGACGCCACCGTCGCCAAGGCCGTGCAGGCCTCGTGCTCGGTGCCGTGGATCTTCGCCCCCGTCACGATCGGCGGGCGTGAGTACGTCGATGGCGGCGTGTGGAGCAACACGAACCTCGACGTCGCCCCCGTCGGGCGCGCGACCGAGGTGCTGTGCCTGAACCCGATCGCGAGCCTCGACCTCGCGATCGCCTCGCCGTTCGGCGTCCTGCGCGCGCTCGCCGGGAGCACTGCGGCCCTCGAGACGCTCGCCCTGCGCAACCGTGGCGCCCGCGTGCGGATGATCGGTCCCGATCAGGACACCGCGCGGATCATGGGCCCGAACCTCATGGACACACGGATGCGCGACGCCGTCCTCGCCGGTGGCTACGCGCAGGGGCTGGCGCTGGCGCGCTAGTGCAGCGTTCCGGCCGCGCTTGGTCGGTTGCGGTCGTGACCTACAACCGATGCAGTCCGTCGCTCACCGCCGCCGCGAGCAGCCGCGCAACCCCACCGGATCTGGCGGCTCAGGTCGCGCTGTAGCTGTGCAGCTGATCGCCCTGCGATCCGTGCAGGCTGGCGTTGAAGGAGATGATGATCCGTTCCTTGTCGCCCTCGTACGGCATCGCTTGGTGAGCGAGCCAGGACGGGAACAGCAGCAGCTGCCCCGCCACCGGCTCGATGTCCACGTGCGGCGGCTGGAGATACGCGTTGCCGACATCGACGAAGGCCCCGCCCAGGTGGTTGAACGGCGGGCCGTAGAGCCGCGTCACGCCGTTGGCGTCGCCGTAGACCGGATGCGACGCGCGCCGCTCGGGCTCGTCGACCTGCACGATGTACGCCGAGGACCACGAGCAGTTGCCGTGCGTGTGCACGTCGTGGAATGCGCCTTCGCGGCTGATCTGAAACCACATCCCCTGGATCGCGACCCGCAGGTCCATCGCCTGTCCGCCCCAGGCCTCGCGGTTGGCCTGGGTCGCGGTCTCGACGAGGCTGTTGACGAGAAACGCGACGAAGTCCTGCCATTCGGGGAGCTTCACGCGGTCCAGCAGATCGTCGTCGCTGGCGAAGAACGGCCCTCCCGGCTCGATGCCCCGCTTGCGCTCCTGCGCCGCGCGCCCCGCCGCGAAGGCCTCGACGAGGCGCGGATTGACCGTCGCGGCGTCCGCGTAGCGGTGCACCCCGATCGGGGTCGGCCACAGCTCCTGGAAACCCGCGGCCGTCACGGGGTGACGACGGGCTCCGACGCCCCGAGGTCGACCGCCTCGGCGGCCGCCTGCGCCTTGCGCACCGCCGTCGAGAGCGCCCGCACGTACGCTCGGGCCGCCGCCTCGATGATGTCGGTCGCGACGCCCTGGCCGGACGCCGACTGGCCGCCGTACTCGAGCACGACCGACG
The DNA here is from genome assembly GCA_033855075.1 of Solirubrobacteraceae bacterium. GTDB lineage: Bacteria > Actinomycetota > Thermoleophilia > Solirubrobacterales > Solirubrobacteraceae > CADCVQ01. Next base: position 20,049 of record JAWVGM010000017.1, read on the forward strand.
TCTCGCCGAGGGCGTCCTGGCCGCCCGTGACCGCGTCGACGCGGAACTCGCGCAGGGCGGCGTCCAGGCCCGTCGCCTGGTTGATCGCCTCGAACACCGAGTCGATCGGGCCATCGCCGCTGAACGCGCCGTCGGCGACCGTGCCGTCGGGCAGCCGGACCGAGACCTTCGCGTGCGGGGCCGCCTCCGACGAGGCCTGCACCTCGAAGGACTCGAACGTGTAGCTCGGCACGTCGTCGCGCAACTCGTCGGTGACGAGCGCCTCGAGGTCCATCGCGCTGACGGTCTTCTTCTTGTCCGCGATGTCCTTGAAGCGCTTGAACGCGGTGTTGAGCGTCGCGCCGTCGACGTGGAAGCCGAGCTCGCCGAGCGCCTGCTTGAGCGCCGCGCGGCCGGAGTGCTTGCCGAGCACGAGCGAGTTCGCGTCGAGGCCGATGCTCGTCGGGTCCATGATCTCGTAGGTCGTGCGCTCCTTGATGATGCCGTCCTGGTGGATGCCGGACTCGTGGGCGAACGCGTTGCGCCCGACGATCGCCTTGTTGGGCTGCACGGCGTACCCGGTGAGCCGCGAGACGAGGCGCGACGTGCGGGCGATCTCGGTCGTCACCGCGCTCGTGTGCAGACCGCTCACCGCGCCGCGCGTGTCCAGGAGCATCACGATCTCCTCGAGCGGGGCGTTGCCGGCGCGCTCGCCGATGCCGTTGATCGCGCACTCGACCTGGCGCGCGCCCGCGAGGACGCCGGCGTAGGAGTTGGCGACGGCGAGGCCGAGGTCGTCGTGGCAGTGGACGGAGAGGACGATGTCGCGCAGCTCGGGGACGAGCCGGTACAGGCCCTCGAGGTAGGCGGTGAACTCCTCCGGCGTCGTGTAGCCGACCGTGTCCGGGATGTTGATCGTGGTCGCCCCCTCCTCGATCGCGACGGCGCAGACCTCCGCGGTGTATTCGAGCTCGGCGCGGGTGGCGTCCATCGGGGAGAACTCGACGTCGTCGACGAAGGATTTCGCGTGCGCGACCGATGCGCGCGCCTGGGCGAGGATGTCCGCGCGCGTCGAGCGGAACTGGTGGACGATGTGGATGTCCGACGTCGAGATGAACGTGTGGATGCGCGGGTTGGCGGCGTCGCGCACGGCTCGGGCGGCGCTCTCCACGTCGGGCGCTTGAGCGCGCGCGAGGCTGGCGATGATCGGGCCCTGGACTTCCCGCGCGATGGCTTCGACGGCCTCGAAGTCGCCGGGCGAGGCGATCGGGAAGCCCGCCTCGATGACGTCGACGCCGAGCCGGGCAAGCTGGTGGGCGATCTCGAGCTTCTCGTGCGTGTTCAGCGAGATGCCCGGCGACTGCTCGCCGTCGCGGAGGGTCGTGTCGAAGATGCGTACGTGGTTCGCTTCGCTACTCATGACGGTTCAAAGCTCCTTGCTTAAAGGCTCGACGGGTCTGCTTCTCGATGGTTTGCGGCAGTGCGGCCGCCACGCATAACGCTCCCCCTAGCGGGGGAGCAGGAGAAGCAGGGAAAGGTCGAGCGCCTGCGTCATGCGCCGTCAAGTCTAGGGCACATTGCTGGTCTTGCCCAGACCTCGAGTGGGCACAATGAGGAACGTGGCCCGCGACACCGGCTTCCCGGCCTCTGACGCGCAGGACGATTTCCTGCGCGCACGGCGCCGTCGCGCGCTCGCGCGGCTGTCCGCCGCGCTGCGTCTCGAGTACGACGTCGACGTGATGCTGCCCTTCGACGAGGTCATCGAGGCGCTGGGGCGCGTCGGCGAGCGCGACCTGGGGATCCAGACGATCGACGTCGACTCGATCGTCGGCAGCGTCGACCGCCACAAGGACTTCGACCGCCAGTTTCGCCCGACCTCCTCGCTGGTGCGCCAGCGTTTCGAGCGCATCGCCGATGCGCAGCGCCGCGGGGCCTCGATGCCGCCGATCGACGTGTATCGCGTCGGCGGGATCCACTTCGTCCGCGACGGCCATCACCGGGTCGCGGTCGCCCGCGCGCAGGGCCGCGAGAAGATCGACGCACACGTTGTCGAGGTTGCGACCCGTCTGCCTGCCGATACGTCGATCAGCCTGTCGGACCTCCCGCTGAAGAGCCACGAGCGCGTCTTTGTCGAGCGCGTCCCGCTTGCGGCCGAGCACCGCTCCCGCATCGCGCTCACCGACCCGATGAGCTACGGCGAACTCGCCGAGGGGGTCGAGGCCTGGGGCCTGCGGCTCATCCAGCACGAGGAGCGCTTCATGGACCGCGCCGAGGTCGCCCGCCGCTGGTTTGAGGAGGAGTACGAGCCCGTCGTGAAACTGCTCGGCGAGGCCGGTCTGATCGGTCCGCGCGAGCACGAGACCGATGCGTACCTGCGCCTCACGTGCGATCGCTACCGGCTCATGCGCACGCAGGAATGGACCGACGAGGCGATCGAGCGCGTGCGACGGGGGCGATAGGGGTGCTGTCGCGTTCGCGTTGAGGGACCGGAACAGCAGCATTCAGCGAGAGTCGGGAGAAGCGGCGCCGGTCTCGCGCCCGCCGCGGGGTGCATGAGTGACCGATCGTGCCGGCCGCCGCGGCGCGGGGTCGTTTGTGCACGTCATACGTGGCTAACTGACCGCGCGCAAAGGCCGGAAGGACGCGCGGTCACTTATGCACGCGCTCATGCCGTCAAGCACCCGCCACGGCACCCCACACCCTGATCCTTTTATCGATGCTGTTCAGCAGAACCGCGCGGCCGAACCCCTACCCGCGGATCCCGTCCTGCCGCAGGGCCCGCAGCAGGATCGACGCGCCGATCCGAACGCCGTACTTGGCGAGGTGGATCCCGTCGGGCGCGCGGACGACGCGCTGCACCCCGCGGTAGAGAATCGACTCGTGAAAGACGCCGCCGGGCGAGACGACGTCAGCGAGCTCGTGGATCACGCGAACACCGTCGCTGAACTGCGCCGCCGCCGTGCGCACCGCGCCGTTGATGACCGGGATCTCGACGCGGCGCGGGTCCCTTGGGGCCGGCAGCAGGATCCAGTACACGATCCCGAGCCCGTCGCGCAGATAGGACGCCATCATCCCGCGCACCCGGCGCGAGTACTCCGCCGCCCACGCGCGGCCGCAGCACTGGGCCGTCTGACCCGCCGGCGTCGTCAGCGGGAATGCGTCCGCGGCCGCACCGAGAAAGACGATCGTCACGTCGGGACGCACGCTGCTCGCGGAGTTGCGGGCGTGCGCGGGCCAGTCCAGTGGCGGTGACGTGATGCCGGTCGCGGGATGCGGATCGCCGGTGACCTGTCCGCCGCGGGTGCGCAGCTGGCTGCCCAGTCCCTCGAAGAGGCCGTAGGTCATCGAGTCGCCCGTGACGAGCACGCGGTAGTGCGCGCCACGGCGCACGCTCACGCGCCGGGTGAGCTGCTCGCCGAAGCGCGTGCGCAGCGTGAACGCCCACCGCCCCGCCGACCGCGGCCGGACCCGCGCGCGGACCGTCGCGTCGCCACGCCGCAGGCGCACCGTGCGACAGCCCGCAGACGTCGTGCCCGACCGCGCGCAGACCGCCGCCGAGATGCCTCCCAGGCTCCAGGCGTCGCTCACGCGGACGTTCGCCGCCTTGCCGGGCCGCAGCCGGCCGGGCGCGACGATCATCTGCAGCCGGTGCGCGCAGGACCGCGTGGTGATCGACGAGGTCGCGGGCGCGGATCCGGGGACGGTCGCGACGAAGCTGCGCGCGCGCCGGTCACAGCGCCAGCGCACGGCGTGGCGGCGCTCGGCGGCACCGCTCGCCGACAGCCCGATGCGCGCAACGAGCGGACGGGCGCTGCCGACGCGCTCGCGCACCTCGACGGTGGCCCCCGGCGGCCCGCGCAGCGCGAAGGAGACATACCCCACGTCGGGGCTCGCGGTGCTCAGGGCCAGCGGCGAGCCGGGTGCGGGCGCATCGGCGCGGCTCATCGGGCCGGACAGAACCGCCCCGGCGAAGATGATCAGCCCCACGACGCCGACGCGCATCGCGCCGACTCTATTGCGCTATTCGGGTGCGGGGCGCTCCTTCGGCGCGACGTCCTCGCGGATGCCCGCCGGCGGGTCGACTTCGACGTCCTCCTCGGCCTTGGCGCGGTCGGCCGGCTCGGTCTCCTCCTCGGCCTCGATGGCCTCCTCGGTCGCCTCGGCGGCGGCGGCCTGCTCCCCGGCCGGACGCTGCAGGTTCGTCCCGTCAGACGGGTTGAAGAGGTGCAGCTTGCCTGCGTCGAACCACAGCCGCGCCTTGTCGCCCTCCGTGACCTCGGACTCGGGGTTCAGGCGCGCGACCGCGAGGCCCGCACCGCCGCTTGGCGTCTCGGCGACGCCGGAGTCGCGCGCGAGCTCGGCGAGCTCGTCGGAGCTGACCTCACCGCCCTCGAAGGAGAAGTACACGTAGATCTCAGAGCCCATCGACTCGAGCACGTCGATCGGCGCGTCGAACTCGACGCCCTGGTCGTGGCCTTCCGGAGCGAAGTTCGCGTCCTCGAAGTCCTCGGGGCGGATGCCGACGATGACGTCTGCGTCCTTCACGCCCTCCGGCGCCGGGACCTCGGCGAACGGCAGCTTGAGCTTGCCGCCGCTGATCTTCCCCGAGAAGAAGTTCATCGCCGGCGACCCGATGAAGCCGGCGACGAAGATGTTGACCGGGTCGTTGTAGAGCACGCGCGGCGTGTCGACCTGCTGCAGGATGCCCGAGCGCATCACCGCAACACGGTCGCCGAGGGTCATCGCCTCGGTCTGGTCGTGGGTGACGTAGACCGTCGTCGTCGACAGGTCCCTCTGGAGCTTGGAGACCTCGGTGCGCATCTGCACGCGCAGCTTCGCGTCGAGGTTGGACAGCGGCTCGTCCATGAGGAACGCCTGCGGGTCGCGCACGATCGCGCGGCCCATCGCCACGCGCTGGCGCTGGCCGCCGGAGAGGTTCGCGGGCTTGCGGTCGAGGTGGTCGTTGAGGTCGAGGATGCTCGCGGCGTGCTCGACCTTCTTGTCGATCTCCGCCTGCGGGACCTTGGCGAGCTTGAGCGCGAAGCCCATGTTGTCGCGCACCGTCATGTGCGGGTACAGCGCGTAGTTCTGAAAGACCATCGCGATGTCGCGGTCGCGTGGCGAGAGGTTGTTGACCACCTTGTCGCCGATCGTGAGCTCTCCGTCGGAGATGTCCTCGAGGCCGGCGATCATGCGCAGGGCCGTCGACTTCCCGCAGCCCGACGGGCCGACGAGGATCATGAACTCGCCGTCGTGGATCTCGAGGTCCATGTGCTTGACGGCCTCGGTGCCGTCCGGGTAGCGCTTGGTGATGCCCTGGAGCTTGATGTCGGCCATGGTTCTCCTTAGTTCTCCACTAGCCCTTGACTGCGCCCGCGGTGAGGCCGGCGACGATGCGGCGCTGGAAGATCAGCACGAAGATGATGATCGGGATCGTCACGAGAACCGCGGCGGCGGCGATGTTGCCCGTCGGTGCGGTGAACTGTGAGTCACCGGTGAAGAACGCCAACGCCGCGGGTACCGTCCGCGACGAGTTCGACGACGTCAGCGTGATCGAGAAGACGAAGTCGTTCCAGGCGAAGATGAAGACGAGGATCGCGGCGGTGAAGACGCCCGGCGCGGCGAGCGGGAGGATGATCTTCGTGAAGGCCTGCCACGGGGTCGCGCCATCGACCTGGGCGGCCTGTTCGAGTTCCCAGGGAATCTCTCTGAAGAACGCGACGAGCGTGTAGATCGCCAGCGGCAGCGCGAACGTCAGGTAGGGAATGATGAGTCCCGCGTACGTGTCGTAGAGCCCGAGCGTGCGCCACATGTCAAACAGCGGCCCGACGACCGAGATCGGCGGGAACATCGCGATCGCCAGCGCCCCGCCGAGGATGAGGAACTTGCCGGGGAAGTCCAGCCGGGCGATCGCGTACGCCGTGAACGACGCGAGCGTCACCGCGATCGTCGTCGCGATCGACGCGATCACGATCGAGTTGATCAGCGGGCGCAGCAGCGGGCTGTCAAAGCCGCCCGAGAACAGCGTGGAGTAGTTGTCGAACGTGAACGTCTTCGGGATGACGCGGCCGTCGGAGACGGTCGCCGGCGTCTTGAGCGACAGCGAGATGAGCCACAGCACGGGAATCAGCGCGTAGGCGACCACGCCGATGAGCCCGAACGACCACAGCGTCGTCTCCTTGGGGCTGCGCTTCATGTCGCCTCCTCCGAGGCCGGCAGCGCGGTGCCGAAGCCGCGCACGAAGAGAAACGCGATGCACAGAACGAGGACGAACAGCAGCACCGAGACGGCCGAGCCGAGCCCGAGGTTCAGCCGCGAGATGAGCTGGTTGTAGCCGAGGATCGACAGCGACTCGGTGTCCTGCGAGCCACGCGTCATCACGAAGATCGAGTCGAAGACGCGGAATGCATCGAGCGTGCGGAAGAGCAGCGCGACGAGCAGCGCGGGCTTGAGCAGCGGCAGCGTGATGCGGAAGAAGCGCTGCCAGGCGCTGGCACCGTCCACCCGCGCGGCCTCATAGAGGCCCTCGTCGATCGTCGCAAGGCCGGCGAGGAGCAGCAGCGCCATGAACGGCGTCGTCTTCCACACCTCGGCCAGGATGATCACCGAGAACGCGCTCCCCCGTTGGCCGAACCAGGCCTTGTCGTCGGCGACGAACGGCAGGTGGTTGACGAAGCCGCTGTTGACGTCGAACGCGAAGAACCAGGCGAACGCCGCGACGACCGTGACGATGCCGTACGGGATCAGGACCGCGGTGCGGATGAGCCCGCGGCCGAAGATCGCCTTGTGCATGACGAGCGCCAGGATCATGCCGAGCACGAGCTCGATCGCCACCGAGACGACGGTCACGAACGTCGTGTTGAACAGGTCCTGCCACCACAGATCGGACTTCAGGACGGCGAGGTAGTTGTCCAGGCCGACGAAGCCGCTCTCGTTCGGGAAACGAAGATCGACCTTCTGGACGGAGAGGACGAGCGCGTAGCCGATCGGATACAGCGTGACGAGGAGCATCACGATCACGGCCGGCGCGCAGAGCTTGTAGGCGAGCTTGCGCTCGGCCTTCGTCTTGTCGCTCGTGCCGAGCGCCTTGCGCTTGCCGCCGACCGGGAGCGCGCTCACAGCAGGCCCTCGCGCTTGATCGCCTTGTTGACCTTGTCGCGCAGGTCGTTGTAGACCGGGTCGGGGTTGTTCGGATCGATCTTCGTCGTCGGGTGCACGGCGCGCTGGATGGCCAGCGAGAGGTCCTGGTAGGCGGGGGAGATCGACGGCCGCGGCGCGGCGTCCTGGATCGACGTCTTGATGAGGTCAGAGAAGCCCGGATAGATCTTCTTGATCTCCGGCCGGGCGTAGAGATCGGTGCGCACGGGCGGCAGTCCGCCGAGCTTGGCGACCGTCAGCTGGTTCTCGGGCTGCACCATGCATTGGGCTGCCTCGAAGGCGAGCGCCTGGTGCTTGGAGTAGGCGGAGATCCCGATGTTGATGCCGCCGATCGGCGGCCGGCTCGGCTTGTCGGCGTCGACCTGCGGGTACTTCGCCGCGCCCATCTGCTTGTAGACGTCGGGCGCGTTGGTCTTCGCCGACGGATAGACGTAGGGGTAGTTGATCTCGAAGCTGGAATCGCCGGACTCAAAGCCCTGCCGCGCCGTGTCCTCGGTCGACGTCGTGAGGTCGGGCGGCCCGGCCTTGGAGTGCGACAGGCGGCCGAGCACCTTGAGCGCCCGCTCGGTCGGCGCCTTGTCGAGCTTCTCCGTCGTGGGCCCGGAGAGAATCGACGTGCCGGCCGACTCGATGAGCTGGTTGACGAGGACGACGAGGCCCTCGTAGCGGTTGGCCTGGATGCGGAAGCGGCCCTTGGCCGGCCCGAGCTTCTCGGCCTGGTCGATCATCTCGTCGAACGTCTTGGGCGGGTTGGGGACGCGGTCCTTGCGGTACCACAGCAGCTGCGTGTTGGACCAGGCCGGGACGGTGTAGAGGCGGTTCTTGAACCGCGCGGTGTTGAGCACGCTCTGAAAGACGTTCTTGGAGACCTCCCGCGCGATCGCCGGCGGGACGGGCGTGATCCAGCCGGCGTTCGCGAACTCGCCGGTCCAGACGACGTCGAGACCGAGCAGGTCCATCGTGCTGTCCTTGGCGCCCAGGCGGCGGACGAGCTGCTCGCGCTGCTGGTCGGCCTGGCTGGGCAGGTACTCGAACTTGATGTTGTAGCGCCCGCCCGACTGCGCCGAGCAGCGCGCGGCGATCTGTTTCGGTGCGCCGCTCTGCTCGTTGAAGATGAACCACCGCAGGGTCGTCCCCGAGCCCGAGCCCGAGTCGCTGCCACAGGCCGAGAGGCTGACGATGAACGCAGCCGCAGCTGCAAGGAGAATGACCCGGGCCCCCACATTCATGGCCGGTTCGTACCCTCTCCGGCTTGTGACAAACCCTACGAGCTAGGAACGTTCGGCCAGGAAGCCCTCGCCCGGTTCGAGCACCCCGGGCGCGGGCCCTCCGGGAGCCCCCAGCGAGGCGTGCGTCGCGCGGACGATCGGCCCCGCGGCGGGCGCGCGGCGGGCGCTGTCGCCGGCGTTGAGCGCGACGACGTGGCCCACTCCGCGGCGGTAGGCGATGACCCCCTCCTCGACGTCTGGGAGGAACTCGAGCCCGTCTCCTAGCGCGCGGCGAGCGGCGATCAGGTCCGTGTAGAGCGCGAGGACCGAGTCCGGGTCGCGCGCCTGCCGGTCGACCGCGCCCCCCTCGACATCGATCGCCGGCAGCCACGGTTCGCCCGTCGTGAAGCCGCCGTGCGGTGCATCCTCCTCCCAGCGCATCGGGTGGCGATGACGATCGCGGCCCGCCCGGTCGTCGGGCGGCTCGCGGCCGGGTCCATCGCTCATGCCGATCTCGTCGCCTTGGAAGATGAAGACCGGCCCGGGAAGCGTGAACGCGAGCAGTGCTGCGGCGCGGACGTTGCGGGCGCCGACGCGGTCGGGCAGCCGCGGGAAGTCGTGGTTGGACAGCACCCACGCGACGCGGCCCGCGGCCCCCGACGGGTCGAGCGCGTGCTCGATCGCGGTCATGATGGCGCCGGCGTCCCACGGCGCGTGCAGCAGCTCGAACGCGAACGCCACATCGAGGTGTTCGAGGTACGGGCCCAGGCCGGCGGCGGGCAGGTACACCTCACCTACGAGCAGCGCGTCCGGGCCGGCGCCGGCACGCAGCGCGGCCAGCGCGTCGCCGATGTCGGGCGCGTTGCGCGAGTGGCGCTGATCGAGCGTGCCGGCGTCCGCGTGCTCGGGCAGCAGCGGCGGCGCCGACGCCGGTGGGTCGTCGCGCAGCTCGAGATCCTTGAGCAGGCGGTCGATCGCATCCAGCCGGAACCCGTCGGCCCCCCGGTCGCGCCAGAAGCGCAGCACGCCGGCCATCGCCTCGCGCACGTCCTCGCGCCGCCAGTTCAGATCGGGCTGCTCGGGATAGAAGGAATGCAGATACCAGCGCCCGCTGGCCGGATCGCGCGACCACGCCGACCCACCGAAGGCGGCGAGCCAGTTGTTCATCGGCCCCTCGCGATCAGACCAGATGTAGCGCTCGGGGTACTCGGTGAACCACGGGTGCTCGATCGACGTGTGGCACGGGACGATGTCCATGAGCAGCGCCAGCCCGCGGTCGTGCGCGGCGGCGATGAGCGCGTCCGCGTCCTCCAGGGTGCCGAAGCGCGGGTCGACGTCGAGGTAGTCGGCGACGTCGTAGCCGCCGTCGGCGAACGGGGACCGGTAGACGGGCGACAGCCACAGGGCGTCGGCGCCGAGCCGCGCGACGTGGTCAAGGCGCCGTGCGATTCCGGCCAGGTCGCCCTCCCCGTCGCCGTCGGAGTCCTGGAAGGAGCGCGGGTAGACCTGGTAGACGACGGCGTCGCGCCACCAGGGCGCCGTGCGCGGATCGGGCATCGCGACATGGTGCCCCAGCGCGGGCCCGCATGCGGATAGCCTCGGCGTTGCGATGGATTCCTCCGCGTCCTTCCGCGCCCCCGCCGATGCCTACGACCGCCACATCGGGCGCTACGGCCCGGCGCTCGCGGCCGAGCTCATCGCCTTCGCGGGCGTGACGGACGGCGCCCGAGCGCTCGACGTCGGCTGCGGTCCCGGGGCGCTGACGCGCGCGCTCGCCGACCGGCTCGGCGCTGCCAACGTCCGCGCCGCCGAGCCATCCGAGCCGTTCGCCGCGGCGTGCCGCGCGCGGGTGCCCGGCGTCGAGGTCGTCGTCGCCGGCGCCGAGGCGCTGCCGTTCGCCGATGCGTCGTTCGACGCCGCGCTGTCCCAGCTCGTCGTGAACTTCGTCAAGGACCCCGAGCGCGGCGTGCGCGAGATGGCTCGCGTGACGCGGCCGGGCGGGGTCGTCGCCGCGTGCGTCTGGGACTACGCCGGTGAGATGACGCTCCTGCGCGCGTTCTGGGACGCCGCGCGCGACGTCGCACCCGAGCGCGGCGCCGCCGCCGACGAGGGTGCCGTCATGCCGTGGTGTCGCGAGGGCGAGCTTGGCGAACTCTGGCGCCACGCGGGGCTGGACGGCGTGCGCAGCGGCGCGATCGTCGTCAGCGCGCGGTACGAGGACTTCGAGGACCTGTGGTCGCCGCTACCCACCGGCGTCGGGCCGTCGGGCGCGTTCTGCCGGTCGCTGACGGAGGGTCGCCAGGCGGCGCTGAAAGACGCACTCCGCGGGCGGCTCGGGGTGGGGGACGAACCGTTCGAGCTCGACGCGCGGGCGTGGGTGAGCGCGGGAACCGTGCCCACCCCATGAGCGGCTGCTCCCCCGCCACCGCGATCGCGCTGCTGGCGCTCGCGCCGTTCGTGAGCGCATGCGGTTCTTCATCGCCCGGCCCGTCGCATTCGGCGGCGACGCAGACACACGCGGCCCGCAGAGAGCCTCGTTCCCCCGGACCATGCGGCACCGCGGCCGCCCCACCCAAGGCGTACAAGCACGTCGTCTGGGTGGTCATGGAGAACCACTCCTACACCGACATCATCGGCGCGCCGGATGCGCCGTTCGAGAACCAGCTCGCCGCGCGCTGCGGATCGTCGAGCCGGTCCTTCGGCGTGACACATCCCAGCCTGCCCAACTACATCGCCATGACGTCCGGCTCCCCGCAGGGCGTCAGCGATGACCGCGGACCCGCCGATCATCCGCTCGGCGCGCCGAGCATCTTCTCCCAGACCAACGGCGATTGGCGCGCCCTCGAGGAGTCGATGCCCTCGAACTGCCTGCTCGACAACGCGGGGCGCTACGCCCCCCGCCACAACCCGGCGGCGTACTACACGAGCGTGAAGACCGAGTGCGGGACGCGCGACGTGCCGCTGGGCTCCGTGCCGGACGTGTCGGCCAGCTTCACGTTCGTCACGCCCAACCTGTGCAGCGACACCCACGACTGCGACGTCAAGACGGGCGATGCCTGGCTGTCCGCGTTCCTGCCCAAGCTGTTCTCGAGCGCCGAGTACCGCGCCGGCAACACGGCGCTCTTCCTCACCTGGGACGAGGACGATCGCAAGCTCAAGAATCAGATCCCGACGCTGGTGATGGCTCCGTCCGTGCGCCCGGGAACGGCATCGACGACGAGGTTCGACCATTACTCGATGTTGCGCACGACCGAGGAGCTGCTCGGCCTGCACCCGTTTCTCGGCAACGCGGCGAAGGCGCCGAGCATGCGCAGCGCGTTCAACCTGTGATCGCGGCGGCTCTCAGAGGTTGACCGTGCGGCCCTCCACGAAGTCGTCCCACGACTCCATGATCTCGTCGATGAGCGATTGCGGGACGGGCCTGTCGGTCGTGACGACCATCACGGCGTGGGTCTGCTCGCCGTTCTGGGGCGAATGGCCGACGGCGGCCGAGCCGATGTTGATGCCGTGCTCGCCGAACCGCGTGCCGATGCGGCCGATGATGCCAGGCACGTCCTCGTAGCGAAACAGCGTCACCCACGGCTCGAGCTGGAGGTTGAAGCGCTGCCCCCACGCCTGCAGGAGGTGGGGGCGATGCTGCTGGCCGAGCGTGGTGCCGACGACCGTCGTCCGGGTCTCCCCGCACGTCGCGGTCACGCGAACGAGATCCGTGAAGTCCTTCGCCTCGATGCTGTTCAGCACAGACACCTTGATGCCGCGCTCCTCCGCGATCGCAGGCGCGCTGACCTCGTTGATCGGCTCCTCGGTGTGACCGGCGAGGGCACCGAGCAGGACGGCGTTGCCGAGCGGCCGCGTGTCGCGCTTGGCGATCCCGCCGAGGCACTTGATCTCGATGCGGTCGATCGAGCCACACTTGGCGAGTGCGGTGACGAGCCGGCCGAGCTGATGACACAGCGGTACGAACGGGCCGAGCAGCTCGCGGTCCTCGGCGGAGATCGACGGGGCGTTGACCGCGGTGGTGACGCTTCCGCCATCGAGCGCGGCGACGAGCTGCTCGGCCGCCTGGTAGCCGGCGCGGTCGGTCGCCTCCGCCGTCGAGGCGCCGAGGTGCGGCGTCACGATGACGTTGGGGTACTGAAAGAGCGGGTGCTCGGTCGTCGGCTCCACGTCGAACACGTCGAGCGCTGCGCCGCCGACCTTGCCCCTGTCCAGCGCGGCCTGGAGGTCCTCGTCGACGATGAGCGAGCCACGCGCGACGTTGAGGATCCGCACGCCGTCGCGCATGCGGTCAAACGCCTTGGTGTTGAGGATCCCATGGGTCTCCGGGGTGTTCGGCAGATGAATCGAGAGGAAGTCCGCGCGCTCGTAGACGCCGTCGGGGCTGTCGGTCTGCTGCACGCCGAGGTCGCGATAGCGCTCGGCCGCGACGTACGGGTCATACGCGACGACCTCCATCCCGAAGGCCCGCGCCCGCGATGCGACGAGCTGGCCGATGCGCCCGAAGCCGAGGATCCCGAGCGTCTTGTCCATGAGCTCGATGCCGGAGAAGTTCGCGCGCTCCCAGCGGCCGGCGGTCAGCGAGCCGTGGGCCTGCGGGATGTTGCGCGCCATCGCGAGCAGCAGTGCCATCGTGTGCTCCGCCGCCGTGACGACGTTCGACTTCGGCGCGTTCGCGACGACGATGCCGCGCTTCGTCGCGGCGTTGACGTCCACGTTGTCGATGCCGACGCCGGCGCGCGCGACGGCGCGCAGCTTCGTCGCCCTGGCGATGAGATCGGCGTCGACCTGCGTGGCGGAGCGGATCAGGATCGCCTCGTAGTCGCCGATGCGCGCCTCGAGCTCCTCGCGCGTCCAGTCGTAGCCGAGGTCGACATCGAAGCCCGCTGCGCGCAGCACCTCGACGCCGGGCTCGCCGATCTTCTCCTTGACGAGGACCTTCTTGCCCACGGCTACAACCTCTTGACGACCCAGTCGATGCAGCGCGTCAGCGCGAGCACGTCGCCGGGCTCGATCGCGGGGAACATCGCGACGCGCAGCTGGTTGCGCCCGAGCTTGCGGTAGGGCTCGACGTCGACGATGCCGTTGGCGCGGAGCGTCGCGGCGACCTCCGCGGCGTCCACCTTCGGCTTCAGGTCGATCGTGCCCACGACGAGCGAGCGCTTAGCCGGGTCCTTGACGAAGGGCCGCGCGTAGGCCGATTCGCCCGCCCAGCCGTAGAGGTGCTCCGACGAGCACGTCGTGCGGGCGACGCACCAGTCCAGTCCGCCGTGCAGGAGCATCCAGTCGAGCTGCTCGGCGAGCATGATCAGGGTCGCGAGCGCGGGCGTGTTGAGCGTCTGGTCCTTGCGCGAGTTTTCGAGCGCGTCGGCGAGCGACAAGAAGCCGGGGATCCAGCGGCCCGACGCCGCGATCTCCTCGATCCGGGCGATCGCCGCGGGGCTGAGCAGCGCGAGCCACAGGCCGCCGTCGGAGCCAAACGCCTTCTGCGGCGCGAAGTAGTAGGCGTCGGCCTGGCCGGCATCGAGCGGGAGCCCGCCTGCGCCGGACGTCGCGTCGATGACCACGAGCGCATCGCCGGCGTCGGCGGGACGCTGGACGCCGACCATGACGCCGGTCGAGGTCTCGTTATGCGCCCAGGCGATGACGTCGGCGCTCGGGTCGGCGACCGGCTCGGGCGCGTCGCCGGGGTCGGCGCGGACCACGATCGGGTCGGCGAGGAACGGCGCCTGCTCGGTCACGATCGCGAACTTGTTGGAGAACTCGCCGTAGGAGAGGTGCAGCGCGCGCTCACGCACGAGCCCGAGCGCCGCAGCGTCCCAGAACGCGGTCGTGCCGCCGTTGCCGAGCACGACCTCGTAGCCCTCCGGGGCGTTGAACAGCTCGGCGAGCCCGCTGCGCACCCGGCCGACGAGCTCGCGCACGGGCTTCTGGCGGTGCGACGTGCCCAGGAGGGTCGTCGCCTGCTCGGCCACCCGCGCGGCCTGATCGGCGCGCACCTTCGATGGCCCGCTGCCGAAACGGCCGTCGGAGGGCTTGATTGCTTCGGGAATTTCGAGCCGCGTGCTCGTCGTCATGGGCAGACGTCCTGCGTCAGCGGGTGTTTAGAAGCTCTTCGTGCCCAGGCGTGCGGCGGCAACATGCTCCGCCGCTCCCCGGTGGTGATCCACCCGAACGCCAGTCGCGACGGCATGGGCAGAATAGCGGGCGGGCGGCGATGGTCCACCAACAGCATCGATAAGGAACAGGGAAGGTACGTGCGAGGCCCCCGCGAGTCGATCGTGTCGAATAGTGGGCGGATATAGCCCCTTAGCCGACACGATCGCCGCGCCAGGCCGCTCCCTCATCTCTTTATCGATGCTGTTCGCTGCGCACCCGCCCGCGGCCGCGAAGGAGCGCGAGCGCAACCGCCGCTACTCGTGGAAGTCCGTGTCGATCCAGTCCATCATCGAGCGCAGCTCCTTGCCGGTGCTCTCGACGCGGCTGGCGGCCTGCTCGGCGCGCATGCGCTTGAAGTTCTCCTGGCCGGCGCGGTTCTCGGCGATCCACTCGCGGGCGAAGTCGCCGGACTGGATCTCGGCGAGGATCTTGCGCATAGCGACCCTTGTTTGATCGGTGACGACGCGCTTGCCGCGCGTGTAGTCGCCGTACTCGGCCGTGTTCGAGATCGAGTACCGCATCCCGGCGAGGCCCTTCTCGTACATGAGATCGACGATCAGCTTGAGCTCGTGCAGGCACTCGAAGTAGGCCATCTTCGGGTCATAGCCTGCCTCGACGAGCGTCTCGAAGCCCGCCTGGACGAGCTCTGACGCTCCGCCGCACAGCACGGCCTGCTCGCCGAAGAGGTCGGTTTCGGTCTCGTCCTTGAACGACGTCTCGATGACGCCGCCGCGCGTGCAGCCGATCCCCTTCGCGTAGGCCAAGGCGAGCGCCTGCGCGTTGCCGGTCGCGTCCTGCTCGACGGCGACGAGCCCCGGGACTCCCGAGCCCTCGAGGTACTGACGGCGCACGAGGTGGCCCGGCCCCTTGGGCGCGACGAGCGCGACGTCGACGCCGGGCGGCGGCTCGACCTCGCCGTAGTGCACGGAGAAGCCGTGGCTGAAGAGCAGCAGGTTGCCCTCGGCGATGCCGTCGCGGACCGCGCCCTCGTAGGCTTCGCGGTGCAGCTCGTCGGGGACGAGCATCATCACGAGGTCGCCGCGACTCGCCGCGTCGGCGATCGGCAGGACCTCGAGGCCGTGCTGTGAGGCCTTCTCCGCCGAGCTCGAGCCCTCGCGCAGGCCTACGACGACGTCGACGCCAGAGTCCTTGAGGTTCAGCGCGTGGGCGTGGCCCTGGGAGCCGTAGCCGATGATCGCGACGGTCTTGCCGTCGAGGAGTGTGAGGTCTGCGTCGTCGTCGTAGTACATGGCGCAGATCCTATGCGCCCGGATCCTTGGTGAGCCCTACGCCGTCGCGGCGGCGACGTGGGTGCGGCCGGGCAGCGCGACGGTGCCGTCGCCGGCGACGTACTCGGCGAACTTGGCGTCGATCGCGTCGCGAAGGTCGTCGCGCTGGGCGGGCGTAAGCGCGCCGACCTGCGTGCGCAGCCGCGTGGAAAGGTCAAGCTGGGTGTCCCACCACTCGTCGAGGTCGGGGTAGCGAAAGACGATGTCGATCGGCTCGACCTGGATCTCCGTGAAGCCGGCCTCGCCGAGCAGCTCCTCGATCCGCGCCGGGTCGCTGAAGGCGAACGGGCCCGGCTCGTCGGGGTCGGGCGGCTCGCTTGCGCCCATCGCGGCGAGCTCGCGGATCGGCACCGCGATCCACGGGTTGTGGACCGGATCGTCCCATGCCGCGAGCGCCACCCGTCCGCCGGGCCGCAGCACGCGGCGCGTCTCGCGTAGCGCCGCGGCGGGATCGGCGAGCAGCATGTAGCCCCACCGCGCGAGCACTCCGTCGACGTCGGCCGTCGGCAGGTCGATCCACTCGGCGTCCATCGCGCGGAACTCGACATTCGTGATCTGAAGCTCGGCGGCGCGGGCGCGGGCCTGGTCGACCATCGCCGGCGAGCCGTCGGTGCAGATCAGCGTGCCGCCGGGCTGGATGAGCTCGGCCGCGAGAAACCCCGTGTCGCCGGGCCCCGCCGCGAGCTCGAGCACCCGATGGCCGGGCTGCGGCTCGATCGCGTCGACGAGCCAGGCCGACACGGGCCGCCCCGCGTCCTGCATGACCGCCCGCCGCTGGCCCCAGCCGGCCGCGGCGCCTTCCCAGCGGGCGTGGCTGGCTTCGCGAAAGGCGGAGGGATCGAACGGCATGCGCAACCCCTCCTGCCCGCCGCTACTTCAGCTTGAACTTGTGGTTGCGCTGGGCCTTGGTTGCCGAGTTGCCCAGCGACCCCGTCTTGTCCAGGCCGTACGCGATGACTCGGTACGTGCCCTTCGAGAGCTTGATCGACTTCTTGACGTTGTAGTTCCACGTGCCGTCGGCCTTGAGCTTCACGTTGATCACGATCGGCCTGGCGCACGACGTCAGCTTCAGGCCCTTCTTCGGGTCAAGCCACCGGCACTTCGAGCTCGTCGCGCTGCCGGTCACGACGCCCGACGCGCCCGAGCCCGTCACGCGCTGGACCGTGATGAAGACGCGCGCGACGCCGGACTTGTCCGTCGCCGTCCCGGCGAACTTGATCCGCGTGCGCTGCTTCGTCTTGACCTTGATCTTCGTCTTCTTGCCGTTCTTGATGACCGTCTTGGTCTTGCGCACGAAGACGAAGAACTTCTGGTTGTTCGCCGGCTTGGAGATCTTCACCGTCGGGGCGCCGCCGTCGAGGATGTTCACGTCGGTCGAGGCGACGTTGCTCACCGCGCCCTCGCCGTCGATGACGGCGAGCTTGGCGGTCACCGGGCCCTCCCCCGTGTACGTGTGGGTGACGGTGGGCGTCGTCGTCCTCGCGCTCGTGCCGTCGCCGAAGGTCCAGTTGTAGGAGGCGATGCCGCCGCCGGGCTGGTCCTGCGATCCGCTGCCGTCGAAGGTCACGGGCTGGCCGTCGCGCGGCAACTGCGTCGCGACCTTGATTACCGCCGTCGGCGGTGTGTTGACGTACTCGTCGGCGCCGAGGTCGGTCGGCGCCGCGGAGCGGTCCTGGCCGTCGACGTCGGTCGTCGACTCGCCGGAAACCGGAGCGCCCCCGGCGCCGATCGCGGGCGAGCCCGGCTTGAGGCGGAAGTTCTGGGCCAGCGGCGCGGCGAACAGGACGTTCTTGTCGCCGTCCGTGATCGTGGCCGAGTCGATGTTCAGCGTCGTGCTCGTCAGCGTTCCGGGATTGGTGCCGGGGCTGAAGACGATCGAGTCCGTGACCGTGATCGTCGCCGCACAGCACAAGATCGCGCCGCTCGTGTCGGCGTAGACGCCGTGGGTCGACCCGGCGGCGGTGACGTGATGTGCGTTGATGGTGGCCGTGCTGCCACCCAGAACGGTGCCGCTGGCGAACGCCCCGAGGCCGGCCAGCCCGCCCGTCGCGAACGACGAGGAGATGTTCAGTGTCGCGGTGTCGGTGCCCGTGGGTGCCACGCGGACGGCGCTCTTCGAGCCGTTGCCGGTGATGATGTTCGCGCGCTGGATCGAGTTGGTCGCCGTCGTCAACTCGACGCCGTTGCCGCTCGCGCTCACCGCGGTGACGTCGCTGATGGCGATGCCGGCCGCGCTGGTGGACCGGATCGCCGCGCTCGCGCCCGACGAGAACACGGCCACGCCCGACAGCGTCGTCTGGGTGACGTCGGCCGAGTTGAAGACCAGCGATCCCTGCGCGAGCACGCCGGGGACGCCGGTGATCGCGACGCTCGTGGTGAATGTCGCGTCGCCCGTGTAGCTCCCGGCCGCGACGCTGAACGTATCGACGCCGGCGTTGGCGTTCGCCGCCGTCGCGGCATCGGCAAACGATCCGCACACGGTGTCACCACCGGCGGCGCAGGTGCCACCACCCGGGCTGATCGTGAAGGCGTCGGCCTGTGCCGCGGCGGGCAGCGCGAGTGCGGCCACCGCCGCGATGGCGAGACTCAGAAACGGACGGCGACCCGGGCGTGGCATTCAATCCTCCAAGAATCGGCGCAGCAGCTTTCCCGACGAGGTTCTCGGCAGTTCCGTGACAAAGCTGAAGGCCTTCGGCACTTTGTATCCGGCCAGACGCACACGACAATAACCCGACAGGTCCTCCGCTGTTGCGATCTCGCCACCACGCAGGACGACCGTCGCGACGATCCGTTCCCCCCACTCCGCGTCGGGCGCGCCGTGAACTGCCGCCTCGGCGACCGCGGGATGGGATTCGAGCACGGCCTCGACCTCGGCCGGCGCGACGTTCTCCCCGCCCGTGATGATCGTGTCGCCCGCGCGCCCGGTGACCGTGAGGTGGCCCTCGCCCTCGAGCGTGCCCTCGTCGCCGGTGTGCAGCCAGCCGCCGGCGTCGACCGCGCCCGGCGCGACCGTCGGGCCGGCCACGAGGATCTCGCGCCGCGCTCCGATCCGCACGCGCGTGCAGAAGAGCGGCGGGCCGCCCGTCGTGACCTGCGAGCAGGCCTCGGTGAGGCCGTACGTCGTGACCGTCGGCACCCCCGCCGCGGCGGCGCGCTCGAGCAGCGCCGGCGCGATCGTCCCGCCGCCGACGAGCGCGGCGCGCAGCGTGCGCGGGTCGTGCAGCCCGGCATCGAGCATCCGCGCGAGCGTGGTCGGCACGACGGAGACGAGCGTCGAGCGCGAGGCGACCTCGTCGGCGGCCGCCGCGGCGTCGAAGCGCTCGTGCAGGATCGTCGTCGTCGCGTAGATCGCGCTGCGCAGGAGGATCGACAGCCCGCCCACGTGCGACAGCGGCAGCGTGCACAGCCAGCGCTCGTCCGGGTCCACGCCGAGCGCGACCGCCGAACCGAGCGCGCTCCACAGCCAGTTGCCGTAGCTGAGCGCGACGGGCCGCGGGCCGCTCGTCGTGCCCGACGTGTGGAGGACGATCGCGGTCGCCTCGAGATCGTGCGTGTCGGTCAGCGGCGCGCCGAGGTCCTCCAGGCCGGCGAGCGGCCCGGTCACGATCGCGGCGCAGCCGGCGGTGCGCAGCGCGCGCTGATCCGCCTTCAGGCGCAGGTCGATCGGGACGGCGATCGCGCCCAGCCGCAGGCACCCGTGGAGCGTCTGCACGAACGCGAGTCGCGCCGGCAGCGCGATCGCGACGCGATCGCGGGGTCGCACGCCGAGCGCGCTCAGCCGTCGCGCCGCCTCGCTCGCGGCCTCGTCGAGCTCCGCGTAGGTCAGCGCTCCGTCCTCGGCGCGGACTGCGACGACGTCGGGGTGGGTGCGCGCAGCGCGCGTGAGCCAGGACTCGACCAGCATGCGGTGAAAGTAGCCTGCACGCCATGGACGTGGAGTGGACCCCCGGCGGCGAGTACGACGACATCCGCTACGAGCGCTCGGGCGACGGCATCGCGAAGATCACGATCGACCGCCCGCAGGTGCGCAACGCGTTTCGCCCGCAGACGATCGTCGAGATCTCCGATGCGCTCGATCGCGCGCGCGAAGACACCTCGGCCGGCGTGATCATCCTCACCGGCGAGGGACCGGATGCGTTCTGCTCGGGCGGCGATCAGAACGTCCGCGGCGACACCGGCTACCTCACCGATCCGGACAACCCCGACGCGGTCGGCCGCTTCCACGTCACCGACCTGCACGTCCAGATCCGCCGCCTGCCCAAGCCCGTCGTCGCGATGGTCGCCGGGTTCGCGATCGGCGGCGGCCATGTCCTGCACCTCGTCTGCGACCTGACGATCGCGGCCGACAACGCGATCTTCGGACAGGTGGGACCGAAGGTCGGCTCCTTCGACGGCGGCTTCGGCGCGAGCCTGCTCGCGAGCCTCGTCGGGCCGAAGAAGGCCAAGGAGATCTGGTTTCTGTGCCGTCGCTACGACGCGCAGCAGGCGCTCGACATGGGCCTCGTGAACACGGTCGTCCCGCTGGAGGACCTCGAGGCCGAGACCGTCGCGTGGTGTCGCGAGATGCTGCAGATGTCGCCGTTCGCGCTGCGGCTGCTGAAGGCGAGCTTCAACGCGTCCGAGGACGGCTTCGCAGGCATCCAGCAGCTCGCCCACGACACGAACCTCCTGTTCTACGAGAACGCCGAGGCGCAGGAGGGCCGCGACGCGTACCGCGAGAAGCGCAAGCCCGACTTCTCGCGCTTCCCGAAGAGGCCGTAGCTCCGTGCGGATCTGGCTGATGGCCGCGCGGGTGCGAACGCTGCCCGCCGCGATCGCGCCCGTCCTCGTCGGCACCGCGCTGGCCTGGCAGTTGGACGAGGTCTTCCGGCCGGGGTCGTTCATCTTCGCCCTGCTGGGTTCGATCCTCATCCAGATCGGCACGAACCTCTCCAACGACTATTCCGACGCGCGCCGCGGCGCCGATGCCGAGGACCGTCTCGGGCCGGTTCGCGTCACCGCGGGCGGGCTCGTGCCGCCCAGGCAGGTGCTCAAGGCGACGTACATCACGTTCGGCCTGGCGGCCCTGTGCGGCGTGTACCTCATCGCGACCGCCGGCATCGAGCTGTTGTTCGTCGGCGTCGCGTCGATCGCCGCGGGCGTGCTCTACACGGGCGGGCCGCGGCCGTACGGCTACGCGGGCCTCGGCGAGATCTTCGTCTTCCTGTTCTTCGGGATCGTCGCCGTGGCGGGCTCGACGTTCGCCCAGCTCGAGCGCTGGCCGTGGGAGGCATTCGTGCTCGCCGTGCCGGTCGGGCTGCTCGCGGCGGCGATCCTCGTCGTCAACAACGTGCGCGACATCGACTCCGACAAGCGCGCGGGCAAGCACACGCTCGCGGTGAGGCTGGGCCGCGAGCGCACGCGGCTGCTCTACGCCGCGATGATCTTCGGCGCGTACCTCGTGGCGCCGATCCCGTGGCTCGCTGGGTCGCTGTCGCCCTGGCTGTTCGTACCGTGGGTGACACTGCCGCTGGCCGTCAAGCTCGTCCGGACCGTGCGCGAGCACGCCGATGGGCCGACGCTCAACGAGATGCTTGCGCAGACCGGGATGCTGCAGCTCGCGTTCTGCCTGCTGCTGAGCGCCGGCATCCTGGCGAGCTAGCGGTCGCGCTCATGCGCGCCTTCATCGAACATCGCGAGCTGCGCTTCCGCACGCCGATCGCGACCTCGTACGGCACGCTCGCCGGCCGCGAGCTGCTCGAATTTCGCGTCGAGGACGACGACGGCGTCACCGGCTGTGGCGAGGCGGCCCCGCTGGAGCCCTACGACGGCGTGCCGCTCACGCTCGTGCGCGCGGCCCTCGACCGCTACGCGCGCGTGCTCCGGGAGCAGCCGGACCTCAGCGGCGGCGATCTGCTCGACGCGTGCCGCGACGTCGCCGACATCCCGCAGGCGATCGCCGCACTGGACATGGCGCTCTGGGACCGGGCGGGCAAGCGCGCGGGCCGGCCGGTCGTGGCGCTGCTCACGGACGCCGCGCTCGATGCCGTGCGGGTGAACGCGACGATCGGCGCCGAGGACCGCGCGGGCGCCGCGGCCGCGGCGAGCGCGGCGAAGGCCGAGGGCTTCGAATGCGTGAAGATCAAGGTCGGCACCGGCGACGACGCCGGACGCGTCGCCGCGGTGCGCGCCGCGATCGGGCCCGGCGTGGCGCTGCGCCTGGATGCCAACGGGGCCTGGACGCCCGACGAGGCCGTCCAGGCCATCGGCGCGCTCGCCCCCGCGGGCCTCGAGCTCGTCGAGGAGCCCGTCCACGGGCTCGCCGCCCTCCGCGAGGTCCGCGACCGCGTCGCGGTGCGCATCGCCATGGACGAGACAGCCGCCGAGCCCGGAGCGCTCGCCAGCGGCGCCGCGGACGCGGTGTGCCTGAAGCTCGGGCGCTGCGGCGGGATCTCCGGCCTGCTGGCCTGCGCCTCGCTCGTGCGCGCCTCGGGCGCCGAGCCGTATGTCGCCTCGACGTTCGACGGGCCGCTCGGGATCGCGGCCGCGGTGCACGCCGCGGCCGCGCTGCGCATCGATGCCGCCTGCGGCCTGGCCACGCTCGGCCTGTTTGAGGACGTCGAGCATCGGCTCGACGTGCGCGACGGAGCGATCGCCGTGCCGCGGGGACCCGGGCTGCTGGGGAACGGCGCGTGACGTACCTCGCGCTGCGAATCGCCCGCGCGGCGCTGCGCCGTCCGGCCGAGCACCGCTACGGCTCGCATCCGCAGCAGACCGCCGACCTGCACGTTCCCGCCAGCCCCGGGCCGCACCCGATCGCCGTCGTGCTGCACGGCGGCTACTGGCAGCGGCCCTACGGCAAGCTCGTCATGCGCCCGCTCTGCGAGGACCTCGTGCGCCGTGGCTGGGCGGCGTGGAACATCGAGTACCGCCGGCTGGGCCGGGAGGGCGGCGGCTGGCCGGAGACCTTCGACGACGTCGCGCGCGCGACCGACCACCTCGCCGACCTCGATGACCAGCGGCTCGACCTCGAGCGCGTGACGGCGCTCGGACACTCCGCCGGGGGGCAGCTCGCGCTCTGGGCCGGCGGGCGAGCGGCCTTCCCCGACGACGCTCCGGGCGCGGCACCGCGGGTCGCGGTCGGCGGCGTGCTCGCCCTCGCCGCCGTGTGCGACCTGCGCCTCGCCCGCAACGTCGCGAAGCTGCTTCTGCGCGGCGATGAGAACGAGGTGCCCGAGCGCTGGGCGCTCGCGGACCCGATGCAGCGGCTACCGCTCGACGTTCCCGTCGGCCTCGTGCACGCGATCGGCGACGAGACCGTTCCGATCGTCCATTCACGCCAGTACGTCAAGGCGGCCCGAGCGGCGGGCGCGGACGTCACGCTCATCGAGCCGGCGGGGGGCCACCGTGACCCGATCGATCCGAGCAGCCCGGCATGGCGCGAGGCGGCCGGCTGGCTGGCGCGCTGACGCGGGTGCCGCCCAGCCGGTCCGTCCAGTCCTGCACTGAGTAGTCAAGGCCTCTCGCGTTCCGCCGATGACTGGCCGATGCCGCACACGCTGCTCGCGTCGTCCGCCTACTGGTCCGGGTACGGAGCGGGCCGCATCTTCGGCCTCGTCGTCCTCGCCGTCCTGCTCGTCGCGCTCGTTCGGCGCATGCTCGCCGCGCCGTCAGCGGTCACGACCATCACCCTGTCGCCCACTCCCGCCGCGTCGCCGGCGTATCCGGGCACCGATTCGATCGCCCCACCTGGGTTCGCGACGCCGGCGCCGGCGCCGGTCGCGGCTCCCGCGCCGGTCGCGCGGGTCGCACCCCGGCGCGGGCGCAGCGTTCGCCCGATCGATGCGATCGCGGCCGTCGTGGTGGCCGCGCTGCTCGTCGCGGGCCTCGCCGGCGTCGGCGATGCGCGCAAGGGCGGCTCGACGTGGGACTCCGACGCGGGCCATCGCGCCCGAGCGGGGTTCATCGCCGGCTGCGAGTCGTCCTCCGGCGGGCCCATCCTCGACTGCACGTGCGTCTTTGATCACCTCAGCGCGGAGCCGGCGTACGACACGCCGAGGAAGTTCCTCTCGCTTCAGACGCTGCTTGTGCGCGCAGCGGTCCCGACCGACCTTCCGGCGCCGGTCATCGCGGCCCTGCGCGGCTGCCAGAGCTCGAGCTGACGCTCAGCGTTTCAGCCGCGAGCGCAGCGCGAGCACCCGCTCCGCGGTGCGCTCCAGACCCGCACGGCTGAGCCGTCCGCTGCGCGCCGCGGCGACAAGGCCGTCGGCGGCCTCGGCGCCCGCGGCGTACGTGCCGACGAACAGCGGTACGTCGACGCCCGCGTTCGCGGCTCGCACAGCGCGCTGACGGATCGATCCGAAGGACTGAACGGCAGGCGTCTGCAGGTCGTCGCTGATCGTGACGCCGCGGAACCCGAGCCTCTCACGCAGTTCGCTTCGGATCCATCTGCCCGAGAACGCGGCCGGCCGGGCGTCGAGTGCCGGATAGACGGCGGTGGCGAGCATGATCGCGTCGACATCTGCGGATATGAGCGACGCGAACGGGGCCTCATCCACCGACCGCAACGTGCCGAGCGCGAGCCCGATGTGCGCTGGAGCGGCGTCGGTGTTGACCTTCGATGATCCAAGACCCGGGAAATGCTTCGCGGTCGCGAGTACCCCGCCCTCGCGCAGGCCCGCCGCGAACGCGGTGACGAGCTTCGCGACACGTCTGGGCGAGCTGCCGTGGGTGCGGTGCTCGCGCACGAGCGCGGCGCCGGGGCGTCCGACATCGGCGACCGGGGCGAGATCGAGATTGACGCCCGCGCGGCGCAGCGTCCGGGCCGTCGCGCGACCGTCCGCCCGCGCGGCCGCCTCGCTATGCGACTGGGCCGTCGCGCTCGGCGGAGGGCCCGGGATCCGCCGGACCGGTCCGCTCTCCTGGTCGGTCATCACGATGAGCGGCGCGCGGAGCCCGGCCGGACGCTCGATGGCCTGCAGGCTGCGCGTGGTCGCCCGCAGCTGCGCCGCCGAGCGCACGTTGCGCGAGAAGATGATGACCCCGGCCGCCTCGCCTCGCCGGATGCGCTGACGCAGGGCGGGCGGCGGTTTGAGGCCGTCGTAGGCGAAGACGAATCGCTGCCCGACGAGCTGGCGCACCGTGAGCGCCGGGGCGGCGGGTGGTGGCGGCGGCGGCGATGGGACCACCGACGCCCGCAGCGCGGGCGAGCTCGAGGCAAGGACCGACAGGATTGCGGCGATGACCTCGGTCACTGCCGCGGGGTGATATCGGAGATCGGGTCCGGATGCCCGCCGATGATGTGCGCCAGGGCGGCCGGCGCCTCGAGCGGGAGCGCGTGCCCGGCCTCGGGCACGACGACGAGTCGCGCGTCGGGCAACTCGCGCCCGAGGCGCTCGGCGAGCGCGACGAACTTCGTGTCGCGCTCCCCCGCGACGACCGCGACCGGCATGCGCAGCTCACCGAGGCGGTCCCACAGCGGCGTCATGACGCCGGTGCCTATCCCGCGAAGCGACGCGGCGAGGTGCGCGGGCTCGTTCGTGAGCCGGTCTGACCGTGCTGCGGCCGCGACCGCCGCGGGCTGGCGCGCGAACAGCGATTGCGCGCCCCAGCGATCGGCGACGTCGGACATCGTGCGGCCGTCGGCGTCCATCCACGCTGCGAGCGCCTCGTCGCGTGACCGCCGGCGCTCACGCTCGTCGGGATCCTCGATGCCCGCCGTCGCCGACACGAGCACGAGCCGCGTGACCCGCTCGGGCTCCGCGAGGGCCACGTGCAAGGCGAGCCGGCCTCCCATCGAGTAGCCGGCGAGCGCGAACGGCCCAGCCGCCAGGCCGGCGACGTCCTGCGCGCACGCGTCCATGTCGATCGGGCGCCGCGGGCCGGCCGCACCGTGGCCGCGCAGGTCAGGCGCCAGCGGGCGGTAGCGTTCGCCGTCGAGGTGGCGTGCCACCTCGTCCCAGCCGCGCCCGGTCTGCGTAAAGCCGTGCAACAGGAGAAGCGGCTCGGGCACGCTCGCCATCATGCCCGCCTCGCCCGACACCCACGTGCTGCTGAAGGCCTTCGCCGACGAGCTGGCGCGCTGCGGCGTGGGCGACGTGTGCACGTCGCCGGGCTCGCGCAGCTCGCCGCTCGTCCTCGCGCTCGTCCGCGAAGCCGGCCTGCGCTGCTACTCGCACATCGACGAGCGCAGCTCCGGCTTCTTCGCGCTCGGCGCCGCGAAGGCGTCCGGGCGCCCGGTCGTGGTGACGTGCACATCGGGAACGGCCGCGGCCAACCTCGCCCCCGCGGTGACCGAGGCGTGGGAGGCGCGCGTCCCGCTCGTCGTGTTGACGGCCGACCGCCCGCCCGAGCTTCGCCAGGTCGGCGCCGGACAGGCGATCGACCAGATCAAGCTCTACGGCAGCGCCGCGAAGTGGTTCTTCGAGGTCGGCACCCACGACGCGACGCCGGAGCGCACGCGCTGGATGCGCACGCTCGCCTGCCGCGCCGTCTGGACCGCGCTCGCCGACCGCCCGGGCCCGGTGCATCTGAACTTCGCGCTGCGCGAGCCGCTCGTCCCGCCCGCGGGGGCCGGCCTGAATCCGGCACCGGGTCGAGCGGGCGGCCGGCCGTGGGTCATGCGCAGCGCGCCCGCGCCCGACGCTGGCGCGGCGGCGCGGGAACTCACCGCGGCGCTCGGCGACGCCCGCCGGCCGGTCGTCGTCGCCGGTCGCGCCGATCGCGGCCTGGCCGGCGTGGCCGACGCCTGCGCGCGCCTCGGCTGGCCGCTGCTCGCCGACCCGTTGAGCGGCGCGCGCCGCGGCGGCGCGGCGATCGCGCACTACGACGACCTGCTGCGCTCCGCCGACCTCGCGCGCGAGCTGCGCCCCGACGCCGTCGTGCGCTGCGGCGACCTGCCGACGTCGAAGGCGTTGCGCGCCTGGCTCGCCGCGCTCGGCGACGACGCCGTTCAGGTCGCGCTCGACGCCGAGTCCGCGTGGCAGGACCCGGCGGGCGCGGCGCAGCTCGTGCTCGCCGCCCACCCGGCGGCCACGCTCGCGGCGGCGGAGGGCGAGATCGCGCGCGCCGGCGACGAGTGGCTCGAGCGCTGGCGCGCGGCAGACGCCGGCGCGGCGAGCCGCATCGCGGAGGTCCTGCGCGGCGAGCTCTCCGAGCCGCAGGTCGCGCGCGCGCTCGCGGAGCGCCTGCCCGCGGACGCGACGCTCTTCGTCGCCTCGTCGATGCCGGTGCGCGACGTCGAGCGCTTCACGCCCGTACGCGACGACCCGCCACGCACGTTGTCCAACCGCGGCGCCAACGGGATCGACGGAACCGTCTCGAGCGCGTTCGGCGCCGCTGCGGTATCTGACGGACCGGTCGTCGCGCTTGTCGGCGACGTCGCGCTGGCCTACGACATCGGCGGCCTGCTCTGCCACACGCGCCTTGGCCTGTCGCTGACGATCGTGCTGCTCAACAACGACGGCGGCGGGATCTTCGAGTTCCTCCCGATCGCCGGCGAGCAGGACGCCTTCGAGGAGCACGTCGCGACCCCGCACGGCCTCGACTTCGCGCACGCGGCGGCGTTCTATGGCTGCGAGCACGTCCTCGCCGAGAGCCTCGACGCCTTTCGCGAGCTGCTCGACGGCGCGATCGGCTCGGCCGGCACGACCCTCATCGAGGTACGTACCGACCGCGCCGAGAACCTAGCGCTGCACCAGCGGATCTAGAGACGGCCCGCGGGCTTAGCATGGCCGCGTGAGCGACCGGCACGCGACCGCGCTGCTTGACTGGCTGGCCTGTGCCGTCCGCGGTAGCGCCGAGCCCGCCGCACAGGCGGCACGCGCGGCGGGCGACGGCCTGCTCGAGCGCGTGACGACCGCCGGCGCGGCCGGTCACGTCCTGGACTTCGACGACACGTTCCAGCCCGGCCTCGCGCACCTGAGCGCGCCGACCGCTCCCGCCGCGCTCGTCGCGGGCGCCCAGCGCGGCTCGACGATCGGCGACGTCCTCGCGGCATACGCGAGCGGCTTCGAGGCGATGGGCGCCCTCAGCCGCGCCTGCCACCCCGCGCTCTACGAGGGCGGCTGGCATCCGACGGCCGTCTGCGGATCAGCCGGCGCCGCGGTGGCCGCCGCCTGGCTGTACGGCCTCGACCGCGACCAGCAGCGGGCGGCCGTCGGGCTCGCGCTGCTGCGAGCCGGCGGGCTGCGGGCGGCGTTCGGCACCGACGGCAAGGCGCTGCAGGTCGGCATGGCGGCCGCCGCCGGGGTGCACGCGGCCGCGCTCGCCGCGGCCGGCGCGGCCGTGGACCCGGCGCGCATCGGCAGCGAGGACGCGGGCTTCGCCGAGGCGTTCGCCGTCGCGACGAGCGCGGCGACGATCGACGAGCTGCTCGACGCCGCCGACGGCGCGGCGACAGCGCCAAGGGCGGTGCGCGAGAACTGGATCAAGGCCTATCCGTGCTGCCTGCAGACCCACGCGGCGATCGACGCGGCGCTCGCGCTCGGCGCCGCGCCGGGCGACGGCGCGCGCATCACGATCACCGTGCACCCGCTCTCGCGCGAGGCCGCCGCGCTCGATGCCGTCACTGACGGCCTGCAGGCCAAATTCTCGATCCCGTACCTGACCGCGTACGCGCTGCTGCACGGAGCGCCCGACCTTGCCTCCTTCGATGGCGTCGACCCGGAGACGGCCCGGCTCGCCGAGCACGTGAGCGTGCGCACGGACCCGACGCTGGGCCTCGCCGAGGCCGAGCTCGACGTCGACGGCGCCGCGGCCACGCGCGTCACCGCGCCGCTGGGGTGCCCGGACAACCCGCTCGGCGGCGATGCGCTCGCGGCCAAGGTCCGCGCACTCGCCGGCGACGCGCTCGACGGCGCGCTCGACGACCGCGAACAGCCCGCGGCGACCCTGCTCGGGGCTATTGCGCCGTAGGGAACTGCAGGCCGTGCTCGGCGCACAGCCGCGGGACGCTCTCGAGGTCGAACTCGAGCCCGTAGCGGGCGCCGATGTCCGGCGGTGCCTCAGCGCCCTCGCCCAGCTCGGCGAAGAAGCGCTCGAAGCCGGCCGGCGAGATGATCTCGAGGATCCGGCACGCCGTGTCGCCCGCGTTCCAGAACGTGTGCCACTGATCGCGCGGCTTGAAGACGAGGTCACCGACCTCCGCGAAGACGACGTCGTCGCCGAGCTGCGCGCCCATCCGGCCTTCGAGCACGAAGCTGTACTCGTCCTCGCGCGAGTGGCGATGCAGCGGCGCGCACAGGTGGCGCGGCGGGATCGGGTGCTCGACGAGCGAGACGTCGCCGCCCGACTCCTCGCCCCAGATCATGAAGCGGACGCCGAGCGACCCGAGATCGACGGATTTCCCGTCGGCGGGGCCGATGATGCGGGGCCCGCCGGATCCGTCGAAGCGCTGCGCGGAGGTCGTTGGGGCTGCTGCTTCCATGATCGTGCTCCCAATATTCGTTGAACGGACTGTTGCACGAACCTAGCGGTTCGCCGCACCTCCTGTCAAGATGGCTGAACACCATGTCTGATGAAATATCGGCGACGAGGCGCAAGTACGAGAAGCGCAGGCGGGCGGAGCAGGAGCAGGACACCCGCCGGCGCATCACCGAGGCCGCGGTCGAGCTGCACCAGACCGTCGGGCCCGCGCGCACGACGGTCAAGGAGCTCGCCGAGATGGCGGGCGTCCAGCGCGCGACCGTGTACCGCCACTTTCCCGACGACACCGCGATATTCGCCGCGTGCTCGGAGCACTGGCGGGCGCAGACGCCGGCGCCCGATCCGGCGCCGTGGGCGCAGATCGCCGATCCCGGCGAGCGGCTGGCGATCGCGCTGCGCGAGTTCTACGCGTTCTTCCGCCGCGGCGAGTCGATGATCGCCAACGTCCGGCGCGACGCCGAGACGATGCCGGCGCTGCGCCCCTTCGTCGAGCGGACCTATGCGGCGATGGCGGCCGCGGTCGAGCTGCTCGAGGTGGGCCGACCACCGGGCGGCGCCACATCACGCGCGGCGGTGATCGCGCTCGCCCTCGACTTCCGCACCTGGCAGCTGCTCACCCGCCGCGGCCTGTCCGACGATCAGGCAGCCGAGCTCATGTCGCGTGTGGTGGCATGTGCCGACCGTGGCGCCGAGACACAGTAGGTTTCCGTCGGCCCGTCCAGTCATGCGCGCCCGCCCGCTTCTCATCGTCACGCTCGTCCTCGCGCTCGCCGCCCTGTCCGGGTGCGGCGGCGGCGACAAGAACAACGGCACCGACAGCAGCGGCAGCAGCGCGGACGGGAAGCAGTCGAAGGTCAGCGCCGACGCCTATCCGACGATCAAGAAGTTCGCCGCGTCGAACATCGCGCTCGAGAACTACGGCCCGGTCTGCGACGAGCTCGCCGGGTTCAAGGACGACAAGGTCGCCCAGGTCTCTGAGAAGACGTGCCGCAATCTTGTGACGCTCACGAAGTCGCTCGAGAAGTTCAAGACGGCCGGGGCGAAGTGCAAGAACCTCAACTGCGTCGCCGACAAGACCGAGCCGATCATCAGCAACTACCTCACATCGTTCGGCGACGTTCTGCGCGCCCACAACAGCGCGCTGGCCGGAGTCCTCAAGCCCGGCCCGTGCCTGACCGGTCTGCAGACGTCCCAGGCCGACCTCGACAAGCTCGACGCCTCGCTGAAGCGGCTCCCGGCGGCGATCAAAGCCTTTCGCGGCGGCGATCGCACCGCGCTCTCCGGCCTGTTCAAGGGCAACTTCGGGACGCCCGACCCAGCGCCCTGCAAGCCCTGACCGCGACCCCGGACGTCGCCGTCAGCCGGCGAGCACCGGCAACAGCGCGGCCAGCTTGACGTCGGTCTCCGCCAGCTCCGCCGCGGGGTCCGAGTCGCGCACGACCCCCACGCCCGCGTAGCAGCGCGCCACCCGCCCGCTCAACAGCGCGCAGCGCAGCGCGACGCAGAACTCGCCGTCCTCGTTGGTGTCCGTCCAGCCGACCGGTCCGGCGTACCAGCCGCGATCCAGGCCCTCGAGCGCGGGAATGAGCGGCGCGGCGACCGCGAACGGCTCGCCGCCCACGGCGGGGGTCGGATGCAGCAGCCCGGCCAGTCGCACCGCGCCGATCGGCCGCCGCAGCTGGGCACGGATCGGCGTCGCGAGGTGCTGGATGTTCGCCATCTTCGCGAGCACCGGCTCCTCGGCGCTCGCGACCCAGACGCTGTGCGGGCGCAAGGCCTGCTCGATGCGCCGCGCGACGATCGCCTGTTCCTGCCGGTCCTTGTCGGAGCGCAGAAGCTGCTCGCCGAGGTGATCGTCGACCGACGGGTCCGCGCTGCGGCGCGTCGAGCCCGCGAGCGCGAGCGTGCTCGCCCGCATCCCGTCGCGGCGGATGAGCAGCTCGGGGCTCGCGGCGAGAAACGCGCTGTCCCCCCGGCCGGCGCAGAAGACGAAACACGACGGAAAGCCCTCGCGCAGGACGCCGAAGATCGCGGCCGGGTCGTGCGGCGCGGGCGCGTGGACCTGCACCTCGCGCGCGAGGACGACCTTCTCGAGCACGCCGGCGCGGATGCGCTCGACCGCACGCGCAACAGCCGCCTCGTAGTGCTCGGGCGGCGTGCTCGCCGCGATCTCATACCGGCCCACGGGGTCGGGATCGAGCAGCGGGAGCGGAGCTGAGCGCAGCTCCTCCAAGCGCTGTTCGATGCGGTGCAGCAGCTCATCGGCGGTGTCGTCGGGCGCCGCGCCGGCGGCGACGGTCATGCGCACCTCGTCCCCGCGCCGCGCGAACGCGACCTGCGGGACGTGCAGCGACGCCGGGGCGAAGCCCCGCCACGCCGGCGCGGCCCCGCCGTCCGGCGCGAAGGCGAACCCACCGCACGCGATGAGCCCGGCGCCGCCGTCGGCGGGATCGCACAGCGCCTCCGCCGCGAGCGATCGCCACCGGGCGGCGACCGCGTCGAACCGGTCCGGCCCGGCGTCCTCGAGCGCGACGGCGCACCCCAGCGCGGCGACAACCGAACGATCGCGGTCGGGCTGCTCGATGCAGAACCAGGGCTCGGCCGGGCGCCGCGACGCCATGACGACGGCGCTTGGATCCACGTCATGCCCGACCGGCACCGTGACCGCCGCCAGGACCCCTTCCACCCCACGCCGCCGGGCCCGCCGCACCGCCCGCTCGAGGCGCTTGCGCAGCCGATCCCGGTCACCGCCGGAGAGCGCGAACGACGCGCCGCTGCGTGCGCCGGTACCGACCGAGGTCATGATCTGAGTGTACGGACGGGGTCAG
>JAWVGM010000018.1:0-5397 GCA_033855075.1 Solirubrobacteraceae bacterium
GCACGAAGGTCGCCGGCGCGCCGAGGCAGGCGGCCGGCACCGGGGCGTCCTGCACCGTCGCGCAGCCTGCGAGCAGGAGCGCGAGCATCGCGGCGACAAGCAGGCCGGCCATGGAGGCCATCGTAGAGTCCGCACGCGCTGCGATCGCCCCATGATCGCGAGATCCGGCGCCTCGCGATCCCGGCGCTGGGCGCACTCGCGGCCGGGTCCCGCTACCTGCCGAGCAGGCTCAGGGCGCGGGCTTGCCGCCCGCGACACCGAGCCCCGACCCCGCGACGGAGTCGGTCGTGATCGCATCCGCGATGCGGCTGTGGATCGCCAGCTCGGAGTCGAAGTCGGCGGTGTCGGCATGGCGGTAGTCGATCCCGCGCCCGGTCAAGAGCGTCGCGAGCGCCTCGACGTAGCGCTCGTCGAGCTGGCGCCCCGCGACCCGGCGCAGTTCCGTGATCGCCTGAAACGACGTCATCCGGTCGCGATAGGTGTCCTCGGCGGTCAGCGTGTCGTAGACCTCCGCGACGGCGACGATGCGCGCGATCGGCGGGATCGCGTCGCCCTTCAGCCCGTCGGGATAGCCGCGGCCGTCGATGCGTTCGTGATGCGCGCGCACGATCGATGCGATCGGGCCGTAGGCGCCGACGTCGCGCAGCAGGTCGGCGCCCAGCTCGGGGTGCAGCCGGATCGCCTCCCAGTCATCCTCGGTGAGCGTGCCGTAGCGCTCCATGACGCGGTCGGGAAGGGCGAAGCGACCGATGTCGTGCAGGAGGCCGGCAGTGTGAGCGAGCTCGGCGTCGCGCGTGTCCATCCCGCACTCGACCGCGATGTCGCGCGCGAAGCCGGCGACCGCCGCGCTGTGGCGCGCCGTGCGGCTGTCGCGGCGATCCAGCGAACGCACGAGCGCCGACAGCACGCCCCAGGACAGCGATGCGTACTGCCCCGTGCGCTCGCGCGCGATGACGACGAGCCGCGACATGTAGCTGAACGCCACGATGATGAGAACCACGAAGAACGCGAAGGCCAGGCCGAGGCTCGCGTACACCCCTGCGATCGCGAGCGTCAACGCGACGGTCAGCGCGAGCGAGGGCAGGATCTCGCGCGGATGATGCAGCGCCTCGCGCATGCTGCCGCCGTCGAGGAGCGCGGCGAGGACGCGCAGCGTCGCGAAGTTCACCGGGAGGTAGACGACGGCCACGAGCGCGAGGAGCGCGATGCTGCGGGCGCTGCCGTCCTCGGCGCCGGAGTTCAGCGCACGGAACGCGAGCGCTGCGAGCAGTGTCGGGACAGCGCTCGCCGCCAGGTTGACGGCCAGCGCGGGGAGGCGATAGCGCCGGACGGTCCAGGCGCCCGCCTCCGCCGCGAACGCCACGAGGAAGGCGCCCGCGGGACCGAGGAACGCGACCGCGAGCATGCAGCACACGAACGAGGCCGAGATGTCGAGGACGCCCTCCCAGTCCGACGCTCCGAGGACGCTCGCGATCCCGCACGCCGCCAGCAGATAGAGCAGCGGATCGTCGAAATCCGAGAACGACGAGAACGCGAGAACCGGGACGCACGCGACGAGCACGAGCAGCGACGCCGCGACGGCGATCCGAGGGTGCGCGGCAGGCGGGGCGGCCGTCACCCGCTAAACCGTAGCGGCGCTGCGCCGCGAGGAACAGCCTCCTAGGCGATCAGGTGATGCGCCAGTTCGCGCCAGTCGCGGCGAACACGGTGATGGCGGCGATGAGAAACGGAAAGGCGCGGCACTTGATCTGGCTCATGGTGGCCTCCGAGCGGTTGATGACGGCGGGCCGACCGTTGCACCAAACCGACGACAAAAAGGGGCAGATGCCGATAAGGGGGACATTTCGACCCGTGAGGTTGCATGAAATGCGCAACTTTGACGGGCTGAACCACTTCATTTCCACCAGGTTTCGCGGAGTCGCTTGCGGATTGAACGCAACCTCTGTAGTCCAAAAAAACCAGTCATATTCGCAACCGTGGCGGCCATCGACAACCGATCGTCGCGACGCATGCTCGATTCGACGGGACGGCACGCGAGCATGCCACCGCTCCGGTTTCGGCCGCCGGAGTCGCCAAATCCGGGCCGCCGTGCTCCTCGGAGCGACTCAGACGCAGCTGAGCCCGACCGAAGGGACTCAGCTTCGGGGGTTGAAACCGTGCACTTTCGGAGGTGGCACGTTTGCATCACGGCGCGCTTCTCATGATCATGTCCACGATGTCAATTCTCAAGGCCGATGCAGCGGCGACGGAAGGTGGATTCTCGCGATGAGCGTGAGACGTCTGCGCGCCGTTCGCCCGGTCGAGCTCGACGAGCGCGGTCTGCAGTTCCTGGCGTTCTGCGGCCACTGCGGTCTCGCGCCGCCGCAGAAGGGCTTACAGCAGTCGCGCGTCTGCGCCCACTGCGGGCTGGGGTTGGTGCTGCGCGCGCCCGCCGACGTCGCGCCGCGTCACGGGGAACCCTTCCTCGTGATCGACTCCACGCTGTCGGTCAGCGCCGTGTCCGCGGGGGCGGAGGAGCTGCTCGGCATCGACGAGACGTCAGCCGTCAATCAGCACATCGTCGACTTCCTCGTTCCGGCTGACGCCAACGCGCCGAGCGCCGACAACCTCCTCGTGCTGCTCGTCGAGGCCGCGTCGGGATCCGGCCCGCCACGCACGGCCATCGTGCGTCCGCGCCAGGAGTTCGGCGTGCGCTTCCGGGCGCGGATCGGCCCCTGCGGCCCGCCGCACGCGGCGCTGCTGGTGCTGACCAGCTGATCCTGCTGAATTTCCGCCACAGATTCCCTAACCTGTAGCGATCGGTTCGCCGCGAAACGCACGATCGGTGCGGGTCGGACGAGGTAGGGCGAGCTTCGATGCCCACGATGAGCGTTCTACGCACCCACGCCGCAGCGGCCATGTTGGGCGTAAGCCCGAACACGTTGCGCTCGTGGGAGCGCAGGTTCGGCTATCCGACGCCGCGCCGGACATCCGGCGGCCACCGGCAGTTCGATCTTGCCGAGGTCGAAGCGCTGCGCCAGGCCTTCGAGGAGACGCACAACGTCTCGTCGGCGATCTCGATCGCGCGTGAGCGCGGCAGCGGCCCGTCGTCACCGACGCGCCTGCGCGCGGCCCTGCGCCGCTTCGAGGAGATCGAAGCCGACCGCATCCTCGAGGAGAGCCTCGCCGTGCGCTCCGTCGAGCGCACGGTCGAAGAGGTGCTCCTGCCGGCCATCGACGGGCTCGGCGTGCCCGCCGGCGAATCGCCGACAGCCGAGCTCGGCTTCGCGTGGCGCTGGGCGACCGGCTGGCTTGCCGCCGCCAAACGCGTTGCGCCGCCGCCGACGCGGAACGAGAGCATCCTGATCTTCGACGCCAGCGCGACGTGCGACATCAACGCGCTTCACGCGCAGGCGCTCGAGCTCTGCCTGCGCCGCGCCGGGATCCGCACGCTCATGCTCACCGCCGAGCTCGACTCCGGCCGGCTCGCGCACGTCCTGCAGGCCTTCCAGCCGCGCGTCGTCGTCCTGACCGGCCGCCGCGCCTGGCTGGACGCGCTCGGGCGGATCGCCTACCAGTCCCGCCACACGGCGGCGGGCTCGGTCGAGATCCTCGACTTCCGCGGCGCGCTGCCCGAGACCGACGCCGCGGCAGTGCCGCGCCTGGGCACGAGCGCCGTCGGCGCGCGCGACCTCGTGCTCGCGCGGCTGAACGCACGCGACGTCGCCGCCCGCGCGCGCCCCGCGCTGGCCCAGATCTCCTAGGGTCCCGAGCCCCAGCCACCTCCGCCGTCCGGACCGCCCGTTACGGTCTCGGCTGGAGATGACGCTCGTTCCCGGCGACCCACTGGCCCACCGTGCCCTGGACTCGCTGCTGCGCGCCGAGGCGTCCGTCCGTCGCCGTCTGAGCGCCGATCTCGAGCGTGAGGGCCTGTCCGCGACGGGCTTCTCGGTGCTCGTGATCCTCACGGTCGCCGGCGGCGAGCTCGAGCTGCGGGTGCTGCGCGCGCGGCTGCGCACATCGAAGGCGAACGCGACCGAGGTCGTCACGACGCTCGAGGGCCGCGGCCTCGTCGACCGCCGCCGTCTCATGACCGACCGCCGCGCCGCGGCCGTCGCCATCACGGTGCGCGGGGCAGAGATCGTCGACCGGCTGTTCCCGGAGCACAGCGAGCGCGTGGCGAAGGCGTTCGCCGTGCTCGACGAGGCCGAGAAGCGGTCGCTCGCCCAGATCTGCCGCAAGCTCGCGGCCTGACGGACGCTCGACGCGGCTGACGCCACGCGCGATCGGGGTCCGTGCTGACGCACTGTCCCCACTCCCGCGCGCGGCGTCAGCCACGACGATCGCCTCGTCAGGGGCCTTGCGGTGCTTCGACCTAGACTGCGTCGTCATGGCGCCGCGTCCGGTCGATCCCCAGCAGTCCTTTCCCGAGCTCGAGGAGCAGGTCCTCGAGCGCTGGCGCGAGCGCGACGTCTTCCGCGAGTCGCTGCGCCGCCGTGAGGGTGCGCCCCCGTGGGTCTTCTGGGAGGGACCGCCGACGGCGAACGGCCCGCCGGGCGTTCATCACGTGCTCAGCCGCGCCTACAAGGACATCTTCCCGCGCTTTCGCACGATGCGCGGCTATTACGTCGAGCGCCGCGGCGGCTGGGACTGCCACGGCCTGCCGGTCGAGATCGCGGTCGAGAAGCAGCTCGGCATCACCTCCAAGGAGCAGATCGAGGAGTACGGCATCGCGGAGTTCAACCGCCGCTGCCGGGAGTCGGTCTTCACGTTTCTCGAGGACTGGAACGCGCTCACCGAGCGGATCGGCTTCTGGCTCGACCTCGAGCACGCCTATCGCACGCTGGACCCCGACTACATCGAGTCGGTCTGGTGGTCGCTGAAGCAGATCGCCGACGACGGGCGGCTGTACGAGGGGCACAAGGTCGTGCCGTACTGCCCGCGCTGTGGGACGGCGCTCTCGAGCCACGAGGTCGCGCTCGGCTATCAGGACGTCGAGGACCCGTCGGTCTACGTACGCTTCCCGGTCGTCGAGGACGGCGGCCCGCTCCAGGCCGGCGACGAGCTGCTCGTCTGGACGACGACCCCGTGGACGCTCGTCTCCAACGCGGCCGTGGCCGTCGATCCCGAGCTGATCTACGTGCGCGCGAAGACCGGCACGCTCGACCCGCCGGTGGTGCTCGCGGAGGCGCTCGTCGAGCGGGTGCTCGGCGATCGGGCCAACGTGCAGATCCTCGCGCGCTTCCCAGGCGCCGCGATCGACGGCGTCCGCTACGACCCGCCCTTCCACTACCTCGGTGCCGGCGAGTACGGCGAGCGCGGCCACAGCGTGCTGCTGGCGGACTTCGTCACGGCCGAGGACGGCACCGGCCTCGTCCACACCGCGATCGCGTTCGGCGAGAACGACTTCCGCCTCGG
>JAWVGM010000019.1:0-26587 GCA_033855075.1 Solirubrobacteraceae bacterium
GCGGGCCCGGGTCCTCGCGCCGGCCGCGCCAGTCCAGCCAGCCGGCGCCGAGCGCGTGGTCGTGGTTGCCGGGGGCGATGAGGACCTCGCCGCCGGCGCCGAGCGCATCGCCGATGGCCCGCAGGACCGGCTCGGCCTCGCCGAGCGCCTGGCGCGACAGACCGGTCCGCAGCTCGATCGTGTCCCCAAGCAGGACGAGCCGGTCCACGCCGTCCAGGCGCGCGAGCAGGCGCTCGAGGACCTCCGGTCGCTGAAGAACGTCTCCGCCGCCGAGGTGCAGGTCGGAGATGACGAGCGTGCGCATCGCCGCGGGAGGCTACTTGGCCTCGTGCAGGCGATAGCGAACGGCCCAGTGGCGTCCGCCGTCGCTCGAGAAGCTCACGGTGCGGTCGGCGCCGAGCGCCCACAGCCCGCCGCGGGGTCCGGTCGCAAGCGCGACGACGCCCGTCCCCAGGCTCCCCCGCCGCTTCGGCGCCGCGTCGCCGTCGGCGCTTGCGCTGATCGACCCGTCCTTCGCACCGAGGTACAGGGGACCGCCCGACGGCCACGCGACCGCGGCGGCGTCCTCGCCCGTCGGGCGCCAGCTCGAGGCGAGATCGTGCGTGACGTTCAGGCCGTTGTCGGTGACCGCGACGGCGTGCTGGGGGTCCTTCGGATCGGCCGCGATGTCCGTGACCGCGCCCGGCGGCGTGCGCTGGACCCACGTGCGCCCGTAGTCGCTCGTGACGAGCAGCTTGATCGGGTTGCGCGCGAAGTCGACGGCGTACATGCTCGCGCCGTCGGGGCGCAGGATGTGCAGGTCGGACGCGTCGTAAAGGCTGATCGGGTACCAGGCCGCGCCGCCGTTGGTGGAGACGAGCAGCCCGAGGTTGGCCGCGATTCGCTCGTCGGGCTGGTTGGCGTGCGAGGAGCCCACGAGGTTGCCGTCGGAGGTGTAGGCGAGCGTGAGCGTGTTGTCGATCGCCGTTCGCAGGCCCTGGGCGACGAGCACCGCGCGCACCTTCCGCGGCGCGCGCTCGCCCTTGCCGGGCAGAAGAAACACCCCGGCGCCGGTCTCCGCGAGAACCGCGCCGGTCTTCGGGTTGACTACGAGCGAGAGCGCCTTGGTGGGCAGCGCGACCGTGGTCGCCTCAGTCTCGGCGCGCTTTACGTCGGAGGAGCCACAGCCCTGGCCGGCGAGCACCGCGACCAACGCGGCGAGCGCAACGAGCGCCCGCCGGGTCGTCATCACGCTCTGCGGTCCTCAGGCCGTCGCGGCAAGGTCCTGACGGATCCGCTTGGGCAGCATGAAGCGCACGTCCTCGCGAATGACCTCGAACTCCGACACGTCGCTCACGCCCCGCTCGCCGAAGAACCGCACGAGCCGGTTGACGAGCTCCTCAGGCGCACTCGCGCCCGAGGAGATGCCGACGACGCGCTTGTCCTGCAGCCACGCTTCCTCGACCTGGCCCTCGTTGTCGATGAGGTAGGAATCCGCGCCGTAGTCGCGCGCGACCTCGACGAGCCGCTGCGAGTTGGAGGAGTTCTGTGAGCCTATGACGAGGACGAGGTCGCACTCGGCGGCCATCTGCTTGACGGCCGCCTGACGGTTCGTCGTCGCGTAACAGATGTCGTCGGTGCGCGGCCCGGTGATCTCGGGGAAGCGCTCGCGGAGTCGGTTGATGATCGTGCGCGTCTCGTCGACGGACAGCGTCGTCTGCGAGATGTAGGCGATCCGGCTGGGATCAGGCACGTCGAGCGCGTCGACGTCGGCCTCGGTCTCGACGAGCACGATCGAGTCGGGCGCCTCGCCCATCGTGCCCTCGACCTCCTCGTGGCCGCTGTGTCCGATGAGCACGATCGTGTAGCCCTCGGCGGCGAACTTCTTGGCCTCGACGTGGACCTTCGTCACGAGTGGGCAGGTCGCGTCGATCGTCGACAGCCCGCGCTCCTGGGCCTGTGCGTGCACGGCCGGCGACACGCCGTGCGCGGAGAACACCGTCGTCGCGCCCTCGGGGATCGAGTCGTCGATCTCGTCGACGAAGATCGCGCCGCGGTCGCGCAGCTGCTCGACGACGTGCTTGTTGTGCACGATCTCCTTGCGCACGTAGACCGGCCGGCCGTAGAGCTCGAGCGCGCGCTCGACGGTCTGCACTGCCCGGTCGACTCCGGCGCAGTAGCCGCGCGGGGCGGCGAGCAGGAGCTTTTCGACGATGAAGGCCATGAGTTCAGTGTGGCAGAGGCCTGCGGTCGCGCGATGCACGAACAGCAGCGATAAAGGACTGGCTCGAGCCGACGCGGAACCCGCGAGACGTGCACAACCGACCAACCGTGCGCGGCGCTCGAGCGAGTGGTCACAAATGCACGCCATACGTGCAGAACTGACCAATCGCGCACGGCGCACGCACGAGTGGGCACTTGTGCACGCTCGCGAACCCGGCGCGCCACACCGCACCCGCATCCTTGATCGCTGCAGTTGGGAGAACCGCGCGCGCCCGACCCTCCGCCCCTACGCGGCGCCGCTGCCCGACTGAGCGGGCTTGAGGCGCAGCACCCTGTGCAGCCTTGCCGGCAAGTACCAGTTCCAGTCGCCGATGAGCTTCATCAGCGCGGGCACAAGGAGCGCGCGCACGATCGTCGCGTCCAGGAAGATCGCCGCCGATAGCCCGAGCCCGAACTCCTGCAGACCGACGAACGATCCGGCCGTGAAGCCCGAGAACGCGGCGATCATGATGAGCGCCGCGGCCGTGATGATCCGGCCGGTGTGCTCGAGGCCGCTCGCGACGGCCGTCTCGTTGTCGTGGGTCTTGTCCCATTCCTCGCGCATGCGCGAGAGCAGGAACACCTCGTAGTCCATCGACAACCCGAACAGCATCGCGAACAGGAAGATCGGGATCCACGCCTCGATCTGCGCCGATCCCTGTAAGCCGATGGCGTCGTGCAGGCCGTGCTGGAAGACGAGCACGAGCACCCCGTAGGTCGCCGACACCGAGAGCAGGTTCATGATCACCGCCTTCAGCGGCAGCACGACCGAGCGGAACGCGCGCAGGAGCAGCAGGTAGGACAGCACGAGCACCGCCACGACGAGCCAGGGGAAGGCGCCGTACGCGCGATCGATGAAGTCGACGCCGAACGCGGGCGCGCCGGTCACGATCACGTCGGCGCTCGGCGGGAAGTGCGCCGCGGGCACGTAGCGCTCGCGCAATCGGTGCACGAGGTCCATCGACGCCTGCGTGCCCGCGTCCCCCCGCGCGGCCGCGCGGATCTGCACGATCTGGCTCGTCTTGTCGACCAGGCTCGCCCGCTGCGCGGCCACCCTCCCCCTGGCGGTGTCGCCGAAGAGCACGGGCGCCTGGATCGTCTGCGGCTTGATCTCGGGCTCGCGCCGCAGCTGCGCGACGACGCGGCGTTCGGCGGCCATCACCGCCGGGTCGAACGCGCCGCCCG
The DNA here is from genome assembly GCA_033855075.1 of Solirubrobacteraceae bacterium. Lineage (GTDB taxonomy): Bacteria > Actinomycetota > Thermoleophilia > Solirubrobacterales > Solirubrobacteraceae > CADCVQ01. Next base: position 3,427 of record JAWVGM010000019.1, read on the forward strand.
GGCGGCCGGTATCGACCACGATCTGGTTGGGCGCAAGCGCGCCCGGGCCAATCGTGCTCTCGAGCAGCGCCAAGCCGCGCGTGGACTCCACCGACGTCGGCACGCCGCGGTTGTCGCCGCCGGTGAGCTTCAGGCCGAGCGCCGGGATCGCGAGCCCGACCATGAGCGCGGTCGACGCGAGCAGGTACGGAATCGGCCGGCGCATGATCGAGCGCGACAGACGCGTCCAGAAGCCGGGCCGCCCGTCGGTGCGCGCCTCGAGCACGCGCTTGGGCACGACGCGCAGGCTGTTGATCTTCCGACCCGAGACGCGCAGCAGCGCGGGCAGGAACGTCGCCGCCGCCGCGATCGAGAACAGCGGGACGAGCAGCCCGCCGACGCCCATCGATTGCATGAACGGCAGCGGCATGAACACGAGCAGCGCGAGGCCGATCGCGACGACCCCGCCCGAGAACAGCGTCGCGCGCCCCGCTGTCTTCATCGTCGCCACGAGCGCATCGTCGACGGAGTCCGTCTGCGCAAGCTCCTCGCGGAAGCGGAACACGACGAGCATCGAGTAGTCGATCGCGATCGCGAAGCCGATGAGCGTGACGATGTTCGTCACGTATACGGCCATGTCCATGTAGTGGGCGATGATCCACACCGCCCCGAGCGTCGAAGGGATCGTCACGAGCGCGAACGCGAACGGGATGCCGATCGCGACGAGCGTCCCGAACATGAACGCGAGCACGAGCAGCGCGATCGGGATGGCGATCATCTCGCCCTTCGCGAGGTCGTCGTTGTAGAGCTTCTGCGTGTCGTGGTTGATCGCCGGGAAGCCCGACAGGTACGTCTGCGCGCCGGGGATCGTGGGGATCGCCTTGCGGATGTCGGGCGTCACCTTCGCCGCGTCGGCATTCTGAAGCGGCGTGTTGATCTGCACGTACGCGATGTGCTTGGAGGCGACGAGCACCGTGCCCGGCCGGCCGCCCTTGACGGCGCGCGCCGCCGTGGCAGCCGCGTCTGCGGCCTGCTTGCGCGCCGCCGCGCTGGCGGCCACCGGCCGGTCCGTCTTCACGACGAGCGTAAACGCGCCGTCGCCGCGCTCGCCGAAGCGCGCCTTGAGGAGATCCAGGCCGCGCTCGGCCTCGGCGCCCGGAACGCTGAAGCGGTTGCTCAGCAGATCGCCGACGTTCGCGGCGCCGTAACCGCCCACGAAGAACAGCACGACCCAGATGGCCAGAACCTTCTTGCGATGGCGGATGATCGTCCTGGTCCAGGACTCCATCGTCGGTACCTACCTCGCCGGGTCGTGGGACGCGAAGGGGCGGGTCGATCATACGCCGGTGCCGACTCACGGCGGGGGGCTTTCGTGTCACGATGGCCGTTGCGATGACCCGCCGCGATCGCATCCTGCTGCTCGGCCTCGCGGCACTGACGCTCGCTCTCGCGTGCCTCACGCTCGTCGGGGTGCACAGCGACGTGCTGCTCCTCGCGCCGGTCCTGTTGGTCGCGCTGCCGCTGCTCGCCGGCCGCTACGTCGGCGAGGAGCACCTCGCGCGCCTCGCGGCCGCGTTCGTGGCTCGCCGCCGCCGGCCCGCCGCGATGCTCGTGCCGACCATGTCGCGCTGCCCGCGCGTGCTTCCCCGCGGCGGCCGCCTGATCGCCGCGTCGCTCGCCGAGCGTCCCCCGCCGCTGCCGGTCGGTCTGCTCACCGCCTAGCGCTCCGGCACCACTCGGGTCGGAGCCTGTTCTGATTCGAAAGGAGGGCTACGCATGGCCCGTCACCGGCTCGTCGCCGCTGCGCTCTGCGCGCTCGCGACGGCACTTGCACCGTCCGCCGCATCCGCCCACACGGGCGACCCGCGCTTTGACTCGCTCCTGAGCAGGGTCACACCGAACGTGCCCGGCCTGAAGGTCGACGTCATCGGCAACGGCACCTACCTCGACGTCGAGTACCACGGAACTCAAACCGTGACGATCTACGGCTACAACAAGGATCCGTACCTGCGCCTCTCGCCGAACGGGATCATCGCGATCAACCTTCGCTCGCCGGCGTACTACCTCAACCAAGACCTCCTGGAGCAAAACGTCGTCGTGCCCAAGGGCGTGGATCCCACGGCGGCGCCGCACTACAAGGTCGTGTCCAGGACAGGGCGCTACCAGTTCCACGACCACCGCACGCACTGGATGTCGAAGGCGACCCCCCAGCAGGTCACGGACACGTCAAAGCGCACGAAGGTCGTCGACTGGCACGTGCCGTTGCGCGTTGGGAGCACGACCGGCGCGATCAGCGGCGCGCTGTTCTGGAGAGGCCAGAGCGGTGGCGCGCCGGTTGCAGCGATCGTCGCCTTCGCGCTCATCGTGCTCCTCGGCGCCGGCAGCGTCGTCGTCGTGCGCCGCCGCCGGCGGGATCCCGACGCCCCGCGCAGGACGCTCACCTAGCCGGGCTGCCGCAGGCGCCCGACAAACCCGAACACCGCCTCGCCGACCGCATCCAGGCTGCGCTGTGACACCTGGCCGAGGGTGTCGGCCAGCGAGTCGCGCGGCGCGTAGGCGAAGTCGATGAGGTCGATCGCCGGGATCCCGCGCGCGGTGAACGGCGTGTGGTCGTCGTAGATCTCCCCGAACGTGGCACCGGCGGGAAACAGCGCGCCGACTCCGACCGCCTGGGCTGCGGAGCGCATCTTCGTCCACAGCTCGGGGTTCGAGCCGGCCTCGCGCGGGAAGCGCAGCCCCCGCTTCTGGGCGATGTAGTCGAGCAGGATGAACGCGCGCACGTCGCCGGCGTGGCGGGCCGCGTACGACGTCGACCCGCGCAGCCCGCACTCCAGGAACGGCGTGCAGCCGGCCGGCTCCTCCTCGCCGTCGAACAGCACGAAGCGCACGGCGCGGGACCCCGCTGGCCGGCGCACCTTCGCGAACGCGCGCGCGAGCGTCACGACCGCCGCGGTCCCCGCCGCGCCGTCGTTCGCCCCGACGAACCCGACCGGCGCCGCCTCGACGTCGTAGTGCGCGCCGACGACGATCGCCGGCTCGCGGCCAGGCACCGACCCGACGATGTTGCGCAGCCCCGGGTGGTCGGTGACCGGTTCGAAGCGACCGTGAGGCAAGAGTTTGCGCAGGCGGTCTGACAACTTGCGCAGCGCGGGCGAGCCGGCCGGCCGGTAGCCATAGTCGAGCACCTGCTCGCGCAGCAACGCGAACGCGCGCGGACCGTCGAAGCGATGGCTCGTCGCCCGCGGCGCGACCGACGTGGACGAACTCGCGCTATCGCCGCTGCCGCGCGTGGCCCACGCGAGCAGCCCCGCGACGAGCGCGACGTTCACGGCGAGCACGATCAGCAGCGGGCGGCCGACGTACCTAGTCGTTGCTGGTCACCGCTTCGAGCAGTTCGGCGAAGCGCTCGCGCGCCGCCGCGCGCCGCGTCGGGACGTGCTCGCTGGGCACCTCGCCGGGCGGCGGGTCGTAGCCGCGCAGGATCTGCCGCGCGACCGACTGGCGGTGCACCTCGTCGGGCCCGTCATACAGGCGCGCGCCGCGCGCGTATCGGTACATCGCCTCGAGCGGCATGTCCGTCGAGTAGCCGAGGCTGCCGTGCACCTGCACGGCCCGGTCGATGACGTCGTGCAGCACCTGCGCGCCGAAGAACTTGATGAGCGACACGTCGGTGCGCGCGGCGGCGGGGCCCTCGGTGTCGATGCGCCACGCGGCGTGCAGCGTCATGAGCCGCGCAGCCTGCATCTGCGCCGCCGAGTCGGCGATCCAGTTCTGGACGGTCTGCTTGTCGGCGAGCACCGAGCCGTGCGCGTAGCGGTACGTCGCGCGCTCGCAGAGCATGTCGAACGCCCGCTGCGCGACGCCCAGCCAGCGCATGCAGTGATGGATGCGCCCGGGGATGAGCCGGCTCTGCGCGAGCTCAAAGCCCGCGCCGCGCGCGCCGAGCAGGTGCTCCTGCGCGACGCGCACGCCCTCGTAGCGGATCTCCGCGTGGCCGCCCAGGCGGCCGAAGGACTCCGCCGGGTGCTCCATCGTCGACACGTCGCGCAGGATCTGCACGCCCGGCGCGTCCGCCGGCACGATCAGCATCGACGCGCGCTGGTGGGACCGGGCCTCGGGGTCGGTGACCGCCATGACGATGAGGAAGTCCGCGACCGACGCGTTCGTCGAGAACCACTTGTGGCCGTCGATGACCCACTCGCTCGTGACCTCGTCGAGCACCGCGCGCGTGCGCAGCAGCGTCGGGTCGGCGCCCGCGCTGTCGGGCTCGGTCATCGAGAACGCCGAGCGCACCTCGCCGGCGAGCAGCGGGTACAGCCAGCGGTCCTTCTGCTCCTGCGTTCCCGCGAGCGCGATGAGCTCCGAGTTGCCCGAGTCGGGCGCCTGGCAGCCGAACGCGCTCGGCGCGTAGGGCGACGTCCCGAGGATCTCATGCATGAGCCCGAGCTTCACCTGGCCGAACCCCTGCCCGCCGAGCTCGGGCGGCAGGTGCGCGGCCCACAGCCCCCGCTCGCGCACGCGCTCCCTGAGCGGCCGCAGGGCGCCGTCGAGCTGCACCTGGTCGAGGTCGAGCGTCTCCAGCGGCCAGACCTCCTCGCGCACGAACTGCGCCATCCAGTGCAGCTGCGCCTGGAACTCCGGTTCGGTCGAGAAATCCCACGCCATGGCGCTGCCCAGGGTACGCCCGCGCGGCGGTGTGACGCGACGCCGCTCTGTTCTACATTGCCAGTCATGGCCGCACGTCACCTTGATCGGCTCAGCGCGATCGACGCGTCGTTCCTGCATCAGGAGGGCGACGCGTCACACATGCACATCGGCGCGCTCATACTCGCCGAGGGTCCCGCGCCCAAGTTCACGGACTTCCTCGACCTCATCCGCTCGCGGCTACACCTCGTGCCGCGCTACCGCCAGCGCCTGCACTTCCCGCCCGCCGCCAGCGGTCGCCCGCTGTGGGCCGACGACGCGGACTTCAACATCGAGTACCACGTGCGCCACACCGCGCTGCCCAAGCCCGGCAGCGTCGAGCAGCTGCAGAACCTCTGCGCGCGGATCTTCTCCCAGCAGCTGGATCGCTCCAAGCCGCTGTGGGAGCTATGGCTGATGGAGGGCCTCCAGGACGGACGCTTCGGTCTGCTGACGAAGGCCCACCACGCGATGATCGACGGCATCGCGGGCGTCGACCTCGGGACGGTCATGTTCGACCTCGGCCCCGATCCGGCGGTCATCGGCGACGGCCTCGACCCGTGGGAGCCCGACCCCGAGCCCACGCCGGTCGACCTCATCAGCGCCGGCGTCAAGAGCTTCCTCAGGGCCGGCGCCGAGGTGACCTCGCAGGCACTCGGCGCGGTCGCCAAGCCCGAGCGCGCTCTCGGGGACGCGCGCGTCTCGCTCGAGGGCGTCGGCGAGATCGTGTGGGCGGCGCTGAACCCCGCTCCGGCGTCGCCCCTCAACGTCGAGATCGGTCCGCACCGGCGCTTCGTCGGCATCGAGTCCTCGCTGCAGGACTTCAAGGAGGTCAAGAACGCGTTCGGGGGCACGGTCAACGACGTCGTGCTCGCGGTCGTTGCCGGCGCGCTGCGCGAATGGCTGCACTCGCGCGGGGTGCGGACCGAGGGGCTTGAGCTGCGTGCGCTCGTGCCCGTCTCCGTGCGCACCGACGAGCAGCGCGGCAGCGCCGGCAATCGCCTCGCCGCGATGCGCGGCCCGCTGCCGGTCTACGTCGACGATCCGGTCGAGCGCCTTGGCGTCGTGCGCGCCGCGATGGACGACCTCAAGGAGTCAAAGCAGGCCGTCGGCGCCGAGGTCCTCGCGAGCGTGCAGAACTTCGCCCCGCCGAATGTCCTCGCGCAGTCCTCGCGGCTGAACTTCTCCACGCGCCTGTTCAACATGCTCGTGACGAACATCCCCGGCCCGCAGTTCCCGCTCTACGTCATGGGCCGCGAGATGACGACGGTCTACCCCATCGCGTTCCTGCCCAAGGACCACGCGCTCGCGATCGCGATCATGTCCTACAACGGCCAGATGAACTTCGGCCTGATCGGCGACTACGACGCGATGCCCGACCTCGAGTTCGTCGGCGGGAGCATCCAGAGCTCACTCGCCGAGCTGCTCGCGCTCGCCCGGCGCTCGGCTAACGGCTCCGGCTGACGCGCAGCGACACGTCGGCCTTGCTCGGCTTGGCCTCGCGGTTGCCCTGCTTGTCGATGGCGATCGTGTAGAAGCGATAGCGCGCGCCGCGCTTGAGGGTCATCTTGCGCTTCTGCCTGATCGTCTTGGCGATCCGGTGGTAGCCGCCGCCGTTCTTCTTGCGCCAGATGTCGTAGCGCAGGATGCCCGAGGGCGTGATGCCCGGCCGCGCCAGGTCCTTGCCGGTCCACTTGAGCGTGAACACCCGCCCGCGCAGCTTCTTCGGCCCACGCGACTTGGAGCGCGGCGCGAGGCGGTCGACCAGGCGCGCCGCGTTGAGCGCCGCCCCGAGGTTGACGATCCCCCACCCGAGCTCGGGGCTCCAGCCGGTGCCCGCCGGGCGCGTCGCGGTCTGCTTGAGGATCCGCACGACGTCCGCGGCGCTCAGGTCGGGGTTGAAGTGCCTGACGATCGCGGCCACACCCGCGACCTGCGGCGTCGCCATCGAGGTGCCCGCGAGGTACGCGTAGCGGTTGTCGCCGTTGACGGATGTGCGACAGCCGCAGCCCTCCGCCTCGATCTCGGTGAAGTTCGCCGGCCACGCGCCGAGCACACCCGGGGGACCGCTGATGGCCGCGAAGTTGCCGTGACCGGCGATCGAGATCTGCGATCCCTTGCCGGCGAAGCTCGAGCGCACGTGGTTGTAGTCCGCCGAGGTCACCGACAGGCCCTTGTTGAACGTGATATCCGGACCAGTTCCGGTGGGCTGCAGGACGTTGGCGGGGTCGCCCTGCTCCTCGATCGGCGCGTTGGCCGCGGCGGCGACGAGCACGACGTTCTTCGAGATCGCGTAGTTCAGCGCCGCCACGAAGGCGGGCGGCGGCGGCACGCTCCCGTCCGTGCCGAAGCTCATGTTGATCGAGTCGGCGCCCGCGTCGGAGGCCTGCACGAGCGACTGGATGATCGACGAGTCCGAGAGGTCGCTCTTCAGGACGATCAGGCTGCAGTTCAGGCCGGCGCCGACGATGCCGGCCCCGTTGTTGCCGTTGGCGCACGCGAGCGACGCGACGTGCGTGCCGTGACCGTTTGAGTCGGTGTTCGCGGGACCGCCGCCGATCGTGGTGTCGTTGTCGATGGCGGCGACGATCTTGCCGGCGAACTCGGGATGGCTGCCGTCGATGCCGCTGTCGATGATCGCGACCTTCGCGCCGGTGCCATTGGCCACGTCCCATCCGGCGAACAGGTCTTCGCTCGCCGCCCACCACTCCTTCGGGATGCCGCCCGGAGTGCCCGACGAGGTCTCGGCCTGCGTGATCGCCGGGTCGTTGGGGACGAAGCGCAGGGACATGCGCCGCTCGACCGACACCGACTTCACCCACGGCACCGTGCGCAGCAGCGCAGCGCTCGCGGCGAGCGTCTCCCCGAGAAGCGGGCGCACGGTGACGAGCCCGACCTGCGGCACCTGCTCCCCGTCCTTGCGTACGCCGAGGCTCGTCAGGACGTTCGTCGACGCGCGGCTCTGCATGCCGCGATCGACCGTGACCAGCAGGCGGCCGGTGCGCGGCTCGGGCGCGTTCGTCGTCGCGGACGTCGCGCCTCGGTGCGGTGCAGCGGAGGCGGGCGAGGCGCAGGCGAGGACCGCGACGGCGAGAAACGAGACCAGCAGCCGACAACGAGCGATGTGGACTCTGGACGGCATCGCGGCCGCACAGTGTGCACCATCAATGCCGGGCACCGCGCCGGGCTGGACGACGTCCGTTCAGAAGCCGAGGGCGAACTTCGCGTCTTCGCTCATCTTCTCCGGCGACCAGGCCGGCTCGAAGACCATCGAGGACTTCACGGAGTTGACGCCTTCGAGCGGCGCGACGAACTCCTCGATCTGCTCCTCGATCTGGGGGCCAATCGGGCAGGCCGGCGTTGTCAGCGTGAACGTGACGTGGACGTTGCCGCTGTCCTGCTGGATGCCGTAGATCAGTCCGAGCTCGACGAAATCCAGGCCCAGCTCGGGGTCGATGACGTTCGTGAGGGCTTCTTCGATCTCTTGCAGGGATGCCATAGGCGGATTCTAGCCGGGCGCCTTTGCGTTCCGGCGTTCCTTCAGTAGGTTGCCTGGATCGTCAGCTTCGACGAACACCCGCCGCTGCTCGTCTGCTCCGGAGACGAGGATCGCTCCACGCAGTCGCGTCGCCGCCAGGCGCTGTCGCAGGCGTTGCGCGCGCGGGCCGACGTCGTCGTCGACCTCACGGAGCTCGCGTTCGCGGACGCCTCGCTCATGCTCGACCTCATGATGCTCGCGCGCCGTCTGCGCAAGGCCAAGCGCAAGCTGCACCTGCGCGGCGCGCAGCCGCAGATCCACGTGCTCATCGAGTACGTCGGCCTGCACCGCCTCGACGGCGTCATGGTCGAGCCGCAGCCAACCCCGGCCTAACACCGCCCCTACCGGCCGGCCACGCGGCTCGCGTAGCCTTGTCTGACGATGCCGTTGCTGCTCGTCCTCCTGTTCATCGTCGTCCCGATCGCCGAGCTGTATGTGCTCATCCAGGTCGGCCAGGCGATCGGCGTCCTGCCCACCATCGCGCTGCTCATCGCGGACTCGATCCTCGGCGCCGCGCTTATGCGCTCGCAGGGCCGCGCGGCCTGGCGGCGCTTCAATCTCGCCCTCCAGGAGGGCCGCGTCCCGCACCGCGAGGTGCTCGACGGCGTGCTCGTCATCTTCGGCGGCGCGCTCCTGCTGACGCCAGGCTTCCTGTCGGACATCCTCGGGCTCATCCTGCTGCTGCCACCGACGCGCGCGATCGTGCGCACGGTGCTCGTGCGGCGCTTCGCCGGCCAGATCGCGTCGGGAGCGGCCCGTGGCGCCGGCGCCCGGATGGGGAACATGTTCACGTTCCAGTCCGGCGGGCGACCACGCGCGGGCGGGGGCCGGAGTGGGGACGGTGATGTCGTCGACGGCGAGGCGACCGAGGTTCCCCCGCGGCGCCCCGAGCTGCCGTGACCCCCGGCGCCGGCAGCGAAACGACCAACGGGCCGGCGCACGTCGACGCGGTCACCTTCGCGTTCGGCGATCCGGCGGCGGAGGTCTACGGCATCGCGCGGCTCGCCGTCAGCGGCGGCGGCGCGAGCGGCATGGCGATCGTCTACGACAAGCACGAACCGGTGGCGGGCGCGCGCGAGGCGGGCCGCCCGCTGGATGGAGCCTCTGAGACGTCGTGGGACGACGTCGCCGCGGCTGGGGTGAGCACGACGACCCAGTCACCGCACGAAGCGTGGACCGTGAGCTTCGACGACGAGCACGGCACGGCCTTCGACCTGCGCTTCGAGGCGATCTCCACGCCTGCGCCGGTGCAGGCCGCGGGCGTTGAGGGCGGCGATCAGCTGTGCAGCGTGAGCGGCACGGTGCGCCTGGGCGAGCGCACGGTCGAGATCTCGTGCCTCGGCCAGCGCAGCCATCTGCTGGGCGCCCCCGACCTCGACCGGGTCGAGATCGCGCGGACGCTGTCGGCCTGGCTGGGCGCCGACCGCGCCGTGACGTTGACGGCGGTGCGCCCGACGCGCGCCAAGCGCCACCAGCTCGACGAGACGGTGACCGGCTGGATGATCGAGGGCGGCGAGCCCGTCGCGATCGCCGAGCCGCGCCTGTCGACGACCTACGACGGCGAGCTGCACCAGCAGCGCGCCGGCCTTGAGCTGTGGATGGACGAGGAACACACGACCGACCGCCGCGCGTCCGGCCAGGTGCTGTGCGGCATGACGGTCGACCTCGGGGCGCTGCGCCTGGACAACGCGTTCTTCTCCTGGCGAATGGAGGGCCGCGAGGGCGTCGGGCTGTACGACGTGCTGCGCCGCGTGGACCGCAAGTCGTCCAAGCGGTGATCCGCGCCGTCATCAGCGACTTCGGCGGCGTGCTGACGACGCCGCTCGCTGGCTCGTTTCAGGGGTTCGCCGACCGGATTGGCCTCCCGCTCGAGGCGATCGGTGTTGCGCTCAGCACGATCGCTGCTCGCGACGGCGTGCATCCACTGCACGAGCTCGAGTGCGGTCGCCTGAGCGAAGCCTCGTTCCTCGAGGCGACGACGGCGACGCTGAGCGAGCAGCTCGGTCGCGACGTCGCCGTCGAGAGCTTCGCCGAGCACTACTTCGCCGACCTGAAGCCGAACGCCCCGATGATCGAGTTCATGTCCGCGCTGCGCGGCGAGGGCTACCGGATGGCCCTGCTCACGAACAACGTCCGCGAGTGGGAATCGCGCTGGCGCGCGCTGGCCCCGATCGAGGAGATCTTCGAGCTCGTCGTCGACAGCGCATTCGTCGGGATGCGCAAGCCCGAGCCGGAGATCTACGAGCTGACGCTGGAGCGGCTGGGCGTCACAGCCGGCGAGTCCCTGTTCGTCGACGACTTCGAGCACAACTGCGCCGCCGCGTCTGCGCTTGGCATGACGGCCGTGATGTACCGGGAGCCCGAGCAGGCGATCACGGAAGTGCGCGCGGCCCTCGCAGGGTCAAGCGCGCGTACTTGAGCCGCATATCGGTGCACAACACCGCACGCTTGACGCGTCCGCGGCCAGCCCTAGTTGTCGCAGCCGAGCCGGTCCCAGAGGTAGAGCTCGACGCACTCGGTCGCGAGCTCCATGCAGCGATCACGCGACAGGTGCGGCAGCACCGTGTCGAGCGCCTGCTCCTCGGCGACCCCGGCGTCAAACGCCTCCTCGCCCCGGAAGCCCGCGGCGATCTTCAGCGCTTCACGCCGGTTCTCCCCCAGGCTCGAGAACACGTTGACGAGGAAGTCCCGATTGGCGATCGGCTGCCCGACCTCAAGCGACGCATGCCACGCGGCCAGCATCGACAGATCGTGCTCGTCAAGGTCATGCACCGCCTTCGCATAGTGCGAAGCCAGCTCAGACTCAGGAATCTCATCGACCCAAGCACGGACCAGCTCCCCCAACAGCTGCCTGCGCGCCTCACGGCCAACAGACTCAGCAATCACGCGAATGGCATCCTGCGGTTCGATGAAGCAGAGCGGCATCGAAGCTCCCTGACGCTCGGGAAGGAACGGAATAGGGAGCAAGGTAGGGGGCCGGTCGGACGGGAAAGCGGGCAAATACACTGCCTGCGCATCAGGGGACCTCGTTTGATATCCGCACCGGCCGAGTCCGGCTCGGTGCTTCGTCGGTTCGTCGACTTCAATCGACGCTTGTCGAAGCGGTTTGATCAGCGTCGAGACGGCGCCCTCTACCGCCGCTACGACGCCTACGTTGCAAGTGCCGTGGACGCTTTGGCGCCGGGATCAACGGTCGTGGACGTGGGCGGCGGTCGAACCTGCTCCTTTGCAAAACATCTGCCGCCCGATCGCGATTTCCACCTCGTGGCCGTCGACGTCTCTTCTGACGAATTGGCCGCGAACACATCGGCCAACGAGACGCGTCTTGGCGATGTCTCGCAACACCTCCCGTTCGATGACGGCGAAGTCGATCTAGTCATCTCGCGCACCGTGCTTGAGCACGTCAAGGATGTTCAGCGCGCTGCGGAGGAGATGGCTCGCGTGCTGAGGCCGGGCGGCCGATCGATCCATCTCCTGCCGTGTCGCTACGCGCTGTTTGCGATCGCCGCTCGCATCTTGCCTTTCTCGCTTGCAAAGCGCGTGCTCCACGTGCTTCTGCCCGAATCACGTGGGGTGGTTGAGTTCGACGTCGTCTACGACCGCGGGCATCCGAACGCGCTTGAGAAAGCGTTTCGGAGCGCGGGGTTCAGTAACGTCGAAGTCGAATGCACCTGGGATCAGTCCGCGTATTTCCACCCCTTCTTTCCGGCGTTCCTTCTTGTGTTCGGGTATCAGCGCGTAGCCCAGGCTCTCGGCCTCAAAGTGCTTGCGTCGTACGTCGTGATCCGAGCGGAGCGGTAAGCCGCTAACGGACGACCTTCGTGATGGACCGTCCGGTCCCGACGGCGAACGGGTAGCCACGCTCGGGAGGGATGCGCACCCTGAATTGGAGGTGAACGCCTGGACGATGTACACGAAGGCGATAGCTGCCGACGAATCGTCCGCTGCGTTCGGTTCGACGTGTCGCGAAAGTTTGCCAGGCCCCGCCTTGAGCTCGGCCTTGCATGAGGATCAGCTTGCCTCCCGCTGGTACTGGTCGGGTCACGACTCGTCCGCTGTAACGGACTAGCACTCCGCGCAACGAAACACGCAACGAGGCACTTGCGCGAACGCTCAGCCGTAGCTTCTTCGCGGCTGCCGGATTCGGGTCCCCGAACCGTGCGCGGTAACTCACTTTGACGGCCTCCGAGGATCTCGCCCGGGCAATCACGTAGCGGAACCGGCCCTTCGTATCCGTGTGGGAAGTGCCGCGCTCGACGGTCGCGCTGGAGCCGGCCGGTACCTCGGCTACGTCAATCTTCGCGTGGGTTACCGGTCGCCGATCGCGGGTTAGGAGTCGGCCCCGAACGACAATCCTGCGACCGAGCTTAGTTGTCAAGCTGGCTCGACCCGATCGGGCGAAGCGCACGGACAATTTGGCGTCATCGCTCGCGTTGCCGCCGTTCAGGGATCCGGGCGTCTCGGGTCCGTTGCCAACCCGTACCGTCGGCCCTTTGATGATGCGACGGTTCCCAGCGGCATCCTCGACACGGAGCGTCAGGTCGTACTGGCCATCCGGCACCGTGGCGGTGTTGATCCGGAAATCGCCGCTCCGCGTGCCATGGCAAGCGCTGAAGCCAGTCCACGAACACACCCGGGGATCTGTGCCCAGATCGTCGTGGGCGACCATCGTGTCGCCAAGAAGCGCATCCACACGCCGCACCCCGGACTCCTCATCCGCGGCCGAGTAGCTCAAGGAGCGGTTGCCGCTTTGTACGCCCTCGGCGAGAAGCGTGCCTGCGTCGATCGCCCCGGTGGGCGGCGCCTCCTCATACAGCTCTACCTCGATCCCCCTAGCCCGGAGGGGCGTGGCGCTGTCGAAGTAGCAATAAGCCGCACCGGTGGTACACGTCAGGCGCACAAGCACCGACGCGTTGTTCTGGGGCAGCAGGGGACTTACCCATGGCGCATCGTCGCTATTCGAGCCGCCAGATGGACCGAACGCGCCTCCTGCATCAACGAAAGCCGGTGCTCCGGATCCCGAAAGTTCGGCGACGAGCCACGTCTTGTATCGAACGATCCCAATTCGTGACAGCGGTCCGCTCGCTGGTCGTCGTAGGGCGAGTTGTGCGTGCGTGAACGCGGCCATCTTCCGCACGTTCAGCCCGATACCAAACGTCCTGCCCGTCGCACAGTCATCGATCTTGAGTGTGTTAAGTCCGTCGAGCTCCCAAGTCCAAGGCCCTACCGTGGGAATCGCGGTCGAATGCCCCGGCACGTTACACGTGTACATCTTGTAGGTGCCTGCTTGAGCCGGCTGCCCCGAAAAAACCATTGCGAACGCCAGACCCAGCAGCGACCCGCGGCCCAGATGCGTGAGCGACAAGCGCCGGATCTTCGGTGACCTATCTACCGACATACGCACTCCTTGTGAAGATGGACAACGACTACAGAGGCAAGAAGGCAGCTGGTCACGGCCCAAACTCAGCACCCGTAGCTCTAGCGGCCGATGCTGCGAACTCAGGAGCGGACGAGGATGAGGTGGCTCGCTCGGGCGACCGATGGTTCAGCGTTTGAGCCGTGGTAGCCGAATTGCTGGCAAATTCTGGCGCAGCGCTCCTGCGAGCGGCCTGACTACGTTCGAATTCGCTCTTGGGTGTTGTCTTGAGAGGCGAGGTTGGGCTCGATGGGGGACTACTAGTCGCCTTCGCAACCCGTTTCGGTGCCCGATGCACTGTCGAAGTAGGCCTCGTTGATACGTGGGAGGGAACGGCGTGCGGAGGCCGCGCCTTCTCAACCGACGCATACCCACCCCCCGCCACCGCCGCCGCCGATGCCGCCACGGCCGCGACCTTGCCTGCCGACGACGCCTCGATGATTGCCTGGGCCTTCGTGACTCCGTTCGCGGCGCGTTCGTGTAACCCGCCCGCGACTGCTTCGTACGCGCGGAGGATCACGTGATGGCCGGGCTCGCTTGGCGCTGCGGCGGCGACGGCGAGCGGGATTGGCAGGACGGCGGACAGCGGCTCGGTGGTGTCCTGAAGGGCCTTTAGGCGACCGCGACAGCCGGGGCAGTTTCGGAGATGCGGCCGCAGCTCGAGAACCTGCGCCGGCGTGGCCTCGCCGTCGACCATGGCGGAGAGGACGGGGAGCCAGCGGGCGCATTCCTCTCCGGACTCGATCCCTGCGTAGCGCGTCAGGAAGCTTCGGCGCCCCTCGGTCAGGCAACGGTTGACCTTCGTGTACGACCAGCCGGTGATGGCTTCGATGTCGCTGTAGCTGTGGCCTTGGGCCTTCAGCCACAGCGCGCGCAGCTCTTGGGGCTTCAGCCGCTGCAGAGCCTCGGCCGACCGGTTGACCATGTCGAAACTCAACAGCTGCTCCTCGGGCGTCGGCAGCTGACGGGCTTCGTGCGCGTCGAGGTCGACGTCGGACGAGCCGACGAGCTTCTGGCGAGACCGCCGAATGGACTTCGCCTCGCGCTTGACGACGGTGTGGAGCCAGGCGGCGGCGCGGCCGGGGTCAAGCCGCTCGGCGTGTTTCATGAAGATCTCGAGGCCGCGCTGGTAGGCGTCCTGTGCGTCGTCGACGCACAGTGAATGGCGGCGGGCCGTGCGCAGGAGCGAGTCTGCGTGCGCGGCGATGGTCCGGAGGATCAGCTCCTCCGCCCCCGCTTTGCCTGATCGCCCTCCCTGCGTGTCGCCCATTCGCTTCCCCCGCGGCAGGCTCCGGATGAGCCTTTGACCGGCTTAGCGGAAACGGACCCGATCTCGCCCCCCGAACGCAAGTCGAGTCCCGCAAAGAGCGAACTTTTTGTTTACGCAGGAACGACAACGACGGCGCGTCCTCGCGCCGTCGTCCGTGTACAGGTCTTCATCAATGAGCTTCGGCGTCGCCAAGAGCGCCGCCCGAAGCCGACGGGCCGGCCTACTACGCCTTCGCGAGGTTCCCGGTGAACTGCGAGACGAGCTGCTTGAGGACGGCCTGGACCGTGCCCTCGCCCATCGACGCGGCCTTGCCGGTCACGTTGGCGGTGCCATCGACCGTGCCACCGTCGCCGCTGATCTGAATCGTCACGGTGCCTTCGGCGTTGCTCTGGCCGCTGGCCTCTTTGGCGGCAGCCTTGATGACCGCGCGCTTGGACCCGGCGTCCTGCTCGACGATCTCGACTGGGCCGGTGAACTTCATGGCCATCGAGCCCATCTGGACCTCGATCTCGGCGTCCGCCTTCGTCGGGCTGTCGGCCGACTTGACCGTGGCGCCGGGCACGCACGGGATGAGCTTGTTGATGTCTGTGAGCATGCCCCAGGCCTTGTCGGGGTCAGACACCTGGAACGATTCCTTCACTTGAGTTGCCACTGTGAGGTTCTCCTCCTCGGATCGACGTCTTATTGGCGTACCCGCGCTCGCGGAGGTGAATCACGCCAAACGTCGATGGTCAGTTAAGACGGCTGCGGCGCCGGCTGTAGCCGAAGTACACGACCAGCCCGGCGACCATCCAGACGCCGAAGCGCTCCCACGTCGCGGCGGGCAGGTTGAGCATGAGCCACAGCGAGGCGAGGACGGCGAGGATCGGGACGAGCGGGACGAGCGGCGTGCGGTAGGCACGCTCCAGGTCGGGCTGCGTGCGGCGCAGGACCGTGACGCCGATCGCCACGACGATGAACGCGAACAGGGTGCCGATGTTCACGAGCTCGGCGAGGGTCTTCAGATCGAGGAAGAACGCGAGCGCGGCGACCGCGATGCCGGTGAGGATCGTCGTGCGGTACGGCGCCCTCCAGCGCCTCGAGACGCGCGCGAAGATCGGTGGCAGCAGGTGGTCGCGACTCATCGCGAAGAACACGCGGCTCTGGCCGAGCATGAGGATGAGCGTGACCGTCGTCAGGCCGGCGAGTGCCCCGACGGAGACGATCTGGGCGATCGTCGACTGACCGACCGATCTGAAGGCCTCGGCGAGCGGCGCCTCGAGCTTGATCTGCTCGAAGGGCACCATCCCGGTGACGACGAGCGACACGGCGACGTAGAGCGTCGTGCAGATCGCCAGCGAGCCGAAGATGCCGATCGGCAGGTCGCGCTGCGGGTTCTTCGACTCCTCCGCGGCGGTCGCGACGATGTCAAAGCCGATGAAGGCGAAGAACACGATCGCGGCGGCGCTGAAGATGCCGCCGATGCCGAAGGTCCCGGTGTTGACCCCGAGGTCCTGGATGAGCGTCGTCGTCCCGCTCGCGCCGCCGGGCGCGGGCTTGGACCCCGTCGCCGGGATGAACGGGTCGAGGTTGGCGCCCTTGAAGTAGAACAGGCCGGCGACGATGACGAGCAGGACGACCGTCACCTTGATCGCGACGATGCCGGCGTTGATGCGGCTTGAGATCTTCACCCCGAAACACAAGAGACCCGTGAGGACGAGGACGAGGACCGCCGCGACGAGGTTGTGGTGTGAGCCGTCGACCCAGGCCGGGAGGTTGACTCCGAGCGTGTCGTGGCAGACGACGCGGAAGTAGTCAGACCAGCCCGAGGCGACGGTCGCGGCGCCGAGCGCAAGCTCGAGGATGAGGTCCCAGCCGATGATCCAGGCGATGAGCTCTCCGAGGCTCGCGTAGGAGAACGTGTACGCCGACCCGGCCACCGGCACGGTGGAGGCAAACTCGGCGTAACACAGCGCCGCGAGGGCGCAGGCGAATCCGGCGAAGACGAACGACAGCGCGACGGCCGGCCCGGCGAGCGTGCCGGCGGCCTCGCCGGTCAGCACAAAGATGCCGGTGCCGATGATCACGCCGACGCCGAACACGATGAGATCGATCGGCCCGAGCGCTCGGTGCAGGCCGTTGTCCTCGTTCTTCGTGTCCTCGATCGACTGCTCGATCGGCTTTGTCCGCAGCAAGCCTCCCCGAGACATGCCGGTTCGGTACCCGGTTTAGCGGGAAATCAGGCGCGGCGGCGCGCGGCGCCGAGCACGTGCGGGTTCGTGTTCAGCCAGCCGGGCCCGAGATTGAGCTCCCGAACCTGATCGATCGCGAACCCGGCGGCGCTGATCGCGGCGACGGTGTCGCGGGCGCAGTGACAGCCACCGGCGACGAGTGGCCACAGGCGCGAGCGATCCAGCGCCTCCTGGATCCTCGCCTTGCCCGTGGCGCCCGCCCGCACGTGCTCGAGGAAGCGAAGCTCGCCCTCGACCGTCGCGACCCGGCGCAGCTCGGCGAGCGCGCTCGCCTGGTCGGGCACGCTGCACAGCACGAGGCAGGCGACCGCCGCGTCGAAGCTCTCGTCCGCGAACGCGAGCGCGCCGGCGAGCCCGTCGCACACGACGATCGGCACGGACGCGGCGCGAGCCGCCGCCTCGGCCCGCGCGCGCAGGTACGGCTCGGGCTCGACGGCGACGACCTCGGTGACGGTGTCAGGGTAGTGGCGGAAGTTCATCCCGTTGCCCGCGCCGACCTCGACCACGCGCCCCGACAGCCCGGCGAGCAGCTCGCGCCGGCACGGACCGAGTTCGCGCTCGATCCCCGGCGTGAGGCGATGCCAGGCGCGGGCGAAGACCGGATGACGGACGGTGCTCGCGGGAGTCACGCCCTTCAGCTTGACCCTCGCGCGCTATGCGCGCCCGGATGCGACAAGCCCGACGCCGGGGAACTCGAGGCCGCCGTCGACCGTCGCGTAGGGCGCGACGGCCTCGCGGGCGCGCTCGCGGATCGCCTCGCCCGCCTCGGGCGGCATCGCCTTGAGCATCGCCGAGAGCGGCCCGGCGAGGGCGGTCGTGCGCGTCCACCACTCGTCGAAGGAGTCGGTCGCGGTCGGCAGCGACAGCTCGGTGACGCTCACCTCCAACAGCCCAGCCTCCGTGAGCAGCGCGGCCAGCCGGCCGGCGTCCTGCAGCGCGAAGGGCCCGGGGATCCCGGGCGGCGGCACCGGCGCGCCGATCTGCGCGCTCACCGAGTCCAGGACGAGTCCGAGCCACGGGTTGTCCTCGCGCGGGCCCCACACGCCGAGCGCGACGCGGCCGCCGGGCTTGAGCACGCGGCGGATCTCGCGGGCGCCACGCGCCGGGTCGAGCGCGAACATGAGGCCGTGGCGGCAGAGCACGACGTCGTAGGCCCCGTCGGGCTCCTCGATCTGCTCGATGTCGAGCTCGCGCGTGCTGACGTTGGTCAGCCCGGCCGCGTCGGCGCGGGCCGCGGCGATCGCGGTCATCTCAGCGACGACGTCGGACATGACGACCTCGCCGCCGGGCGCCACGAGCGTCGCGGCGGCCATGCCGGTCGCGCCCGGTCCGCACGCGAGCTCGAGGACGCGATCGCCCGGTTGCGGCGCTGCGCGCTCCAGCAGCGCCTCGGTCTCAGCCGCGCCGCGGTCGTCGACGAAGTCGGCGTGCTCCGCCCAGCCGGGGGCCACGGAGGCCCACATGCGGTGGAGGTTCGCGCGCAGATCGTCGCGGCCGTCGGTCTGCCCCGTCCGTGCGTCCGCCCTGTCGTCCATCGTTCCGGCTCCCATCACACACCTCCGTTCATATTGACTGCTTGTCACGAGCATTGAATTCTGTGGCAGACTACTCAAATGGCTGAGCCTGTCAAGACCAAGCGCCGGTATGACTCTTCGCACCGCAAGGAGCAGGCCGCCGCGACGCGCCGCGAGATCCTCGACGCCGCCCAACGGCGCTTCGAGAGCGACGGCTATGCCGCGACGACGATGCAGGCGATCGCGGCCGAGGCCGGCGTCGCCCTGAAGACCGTCTACGTCGCCTTCGAGACGAAGTCCGGCCTGCTTCGCGCGCTGTGGCACGTGCTTCTACGCGGGGACGCCGGCGACGCGCCGATGGGTCAGCGGCGCTGGTATCAAGAGCTGCTCGCCGAACCCGATCCCGAGCGCCAGCTGCGCATGAACGCGAGCGCGTCGCGCACCGTCAAGGTGCGCGCGGCCCCGATCATGGACGTCATCCGCAGCGCCGCACCGCTCGACGCCGACATCGCCGAGCTGTGGAGCCGGATCCAGTCGGAGTTCTACGCGATGCAGCGCCCGATCGTGGAGTCGCTGCAGGCCAAGGACGCGCTCAAGCCCGAGCTCGACGTCACCCGTGCCTGCGACATCCTGTGGAGCCTCAACCACCCCGACGTCTGGCAGCTGCTCGTCGGTCAGCGTGGCTGGACGCCCGCGGAGTACGAGCAGTGGTTCGGCGACACCGTCTGCGCGCAGCTGCTCGCCGGCGCTACGTCGTGATCCGGATGTCGATCCCGATGAGGACGAGCGGCCAGGCGAGGATCGCGATGACGGCCGACGCCACGTGCCCGAGGTCGTCGAGGTGGCGGTAGTAGTGGTTCGCCGCGGCGACGAACGCGCCGATGACGACGTAGACGATCGTGAACAGCCCGCCGTTCATGGCCGCTCCTGGAGCTTTTCGCGCTCGCGTTCGGCCGCGGCTTCGCGGTCCTCCTGCGCCTCGCGCTGAAGTGCTTGCGCGCTGAGAGCGTGCGAGTCGGCCATCTCGACCGCGACGACGACTTCCATGGTCAGCCGGTACCCGCCGCACGCACCTGGCAAGCGGCGCGGAGCGCCGGCTCAACGGATGGACGAGCCGTGCGAAAAGTCACCCATGCGTAAGACCGGTCCCTGTAGCGTCGGCGCAGGGACACTCTTCGAGAGGAGCTGGACATGGCTGACGTGGCCGTTACCCCCCGCGAGCGCAACCGCGCGCTGTGGTCATCAGGCGATTGGGATCAGGTCGCTGACTTCATCTCGGTCGCCGGACCGGACCTGCTGCACCGGATCGGCGGCATCGGCCCCGGCGTGCGGCTGCTCGACATCGGCACGGGCAGCGGCGGATCGGTGGCGATCCCCGCCGCGCAGCGCGGCGCCGACGTCGTCGGCTGCGACGTCACCGACGCATGGTTCCCGGCGGCGCAGCGGCGCGCGGAGGAAGCGGGCGTCGACGACATCGAGTGGGTGGTCGGCGACGCCGTCGAGCTGCCGTTCGAGGACGGCAGCTTCGACATCGTCACGTCGACGTTCGGCCACATGTTCGCGCCCGACCAGCCGGCCGCGGCGGCCGAGCTCGTGCGCGTCTGCAAGCCGGGCGGCACGATCGGGCTCGCGTGCTGGACGCCGGAGGGCGTGACAGGACGCATGTTCGGCAGCATCGCGTCGCTGATGCCGCCGCCGCCCGAGGGCTTTCGCCCACCGGTGTTCTGGGGCTCCGAGCCGCACGTCACCGAGCTGCTCGAGCCGCTCGGGGTCACGCTCGACATGCAGCGAACGACGCTGCGCATCGAGTTCGACGATCCCGAGGCGCAGGCCGACCACTACGAGAAGAACTTCGGCCCGCTCGTGATGGCGAAGGCCGCGATCGGCGAAGAGAACTGGCCGCAGGCGCGCGAGATGTTCCAGGCGTTCCTGCGCGACATCAACGACCGCGACGACGGCGGGATGGGCGCCGACTGGGAGTACCTCGTGACGATCGGACGCACCGCAGCGTAGCCCGCGCGCCCCGAGGCGGGCCTTGGGGCGCTACTTGCCGGTGGTGCGGTGCATCGCGCCGCGCGTGTGGCCGGCGCGTCCGCGCCCGTTGCCCGACCCGCCGGCGGCATTCCCGCGGACGGGCGGCGGCGGGGTGCGGCGGACGAGCAGCCGCAGCGCGCGGTCGTCCGGGCCCTCATCGGGGCGCTCGGTCAGCGTGTTCGGATGTACGGTGCGGAATATGGGCCCGCGGCCCGGGTCCACGACGGCGACGACGACCTTGGTCCGGCTCGGCGTGTCGAACACGATGCCGTCGAGCTTGGGGCCGCCGGCGGCCACCTTCACGAGCTCGCCGATGCTGGCCGCCTCCATCCGTGGAGCGTACTCGGACCGCGCGGCCGCGCGCCGGACCGTCCGCGGTCCCGGCGCGGGCCCTACGGCCCGACGCCGGTGTTCATGTCGGTGTTCAGCTCGGTCGTGGTGAGCGCGCGGTTGTAGATGCGCACGTCGTCCATCGTGCCGTTGAAGTATTCGCCCCACATCGCGTTGCCGCCGATCCGCAACGGCGCGGTCGTGTTCGTGATCGCGCCCGTCGTCGGTTGACTGGCGACCTGCGTTCCGTTCATGAACAACCGCAGCGTGGTGCTGTCGTAGGTCGCCGCGAGGTGCGTCCAGGTACCCACGGGCGTGGGGTTCAGCGCGGGCGCGTAGAACCCGTCGGTGTCCTGGTAGGTGCCGTCGGTGTCGCGCCACGTGCTCGCGACCGACGCCGACGAGCTGGTCGCGTACAGCTGGTAGGACATGTACGGCGGCTTTTCCTTGGTGATGATCGTCTGCCACGCCTGGTTGGCGCTGTTGATCTTGACCCACGCCTCCAGCGTGAACGAGTTCGTCAGCGCAAGCGAGCTCGAACCCGCGACGGTCACCCAGTCGCTCGTGCCGTTAAACGAAAGCGCGCTGCCGTTGCGTCCCGCGGCCGTACGGGTCGCTCCAGAGATCGTGCCGGCGTTGCCCACTCCGGAGGCATCGATCACCGTCGACCCGCTGCCCTCCTCAAAGCCATACGCCGCGACGAGACCCGCCGAACCAGAGTTGTTCACCGTGACGGTGACCGGGCTGGACGTCGTGGTGTTGTTGGCAAGGTCTCGCGCGACCGCGGTCAGCGTGTGGCTGCCCGGCGTCGCCGTCGACGTGTCCCACGTCACCACGTACGGGGACGTCGTGTCCGCCGAACCGAGATCGTTGCCGTCGAGCTTGAACTGCACGCTGCTGACCCCAACCGCGTCTGAGGCGTTCGCGGTCACGCTCACGGTGCCGCTCAACAGCGCGCCCTGCGCCGGCGCGGTCACCGACACCGTCGGCGGCGTCGTGTCCACCGGCGGGCTGCCGACGGCTTGATTCATGTCGGTGTTCAGTTCGGTGGTGGTGAGCGCGCGGTTGTAGACGCGGACGTCGTCGATGAGGCCCGAGAAGTACTCGCCCCAGACGGAGTTGCCGCCGATGCGCAGCGGGGCGGTCGTGTTGGTGATCGCGCCGGTCGTGGCCTTGCTGGCGATCTGAGTGCCGTTCATGAACAGCCGCAGCGTCGTGTTGTCGTAGGTCGCGGCGAGGTGCGTCCAGGTGGCGGCCGGGGTTGGGCTCGAGCTCGGCGCGAAGAACCCGTCGTCGCTGCCGTAGCTGCCGTTGGTGTCGCGCCAGGTACTCGACAGCGAGCCGCCTGAGCTCATCGCGTACAGCTGGTAGGACATGTACGGCGGCTTTTCCTTCGTCAGGACCGTCTGATCGACCGAGCCCGGGCCGTTGGACTTGACCCACGCCTCCAGCGTGAACGCGGTGGTCAGCGCAAGCGAGCTCGAACCCGGGATCGTCACCCAATCGCTCGTGCCGTTGAAGGACAGCGCGCTGCCGTGACGTCCCGCGCTCGTGCGCGTGGCGCCCGTGATCGTACCGTCGTTGCCCGTCCCGCTGGAGTCGGTGGCGGTCGTTCCGCTGGTCTCCTCAAAGCCGTACTCGGCGACCAGGCCGGGCACGGCGGCGGCGACGGTCACGGTGACCGCGCTGGACGTCGTGGTGTTGTTGGCGAGGTCTCGCGCGACCGCGGTCAGCGTGTGGCTGCCCGGCGTGGCGGTCCGCGTATCCCACGTCACGGCGTACGGGGAGGTGGTGTCCGCCGCGCCGAGGTTCGCGCCGTCGAGTTTGAACTGCACGTTGCTGACCCCAACCGCGTCAGACGCGTTGGCGGTGACGTTGACGGTGCCGCTCACGGTCGCGCCCTGCGCGGGCGCGGTCACCGACACCGTAGGCGGCGTCGTGTCCGGTGGCGGGCTGCCGACGGCTTGGTTCATGTCGGTGTTCAGTTCGGTGGTGGTGAGCGCGCGGTTGTAGACGCGGACGTCGTCGATGAGGCCCGAGAAGTACTCACCCCAGACGGAGTTGCCGCCGATGCGCAGCGGGGCGGTTGTGTTGGTGATCGCGCCGGTCGTGGCCTTGCTGGCGATCTGGGTGCCGTTCATGAACAGCCGCAGCGTCGTGTTGTCG
>JAWVGM010000020.1:0-13628 GCA_033855075.1 Solirubrobacteraceae bacterium
GCGTCTTCGCAGCGCGCGCCGCGGTCAGCGCCATCCGCGAGATTCCGACGATCGTGACGTCCGTGCCCTCGCGGCGAATCGCCGCCTCGCCGAAGCGCACCGTGAAGTCCTCGTCGTCGGGCACCTCGCCGCGCTGGCCGTAGAGGTACTCGTGCTCGATGAAGACGACCGGGTTGTCATCGCGGATCGCCGCCTTGAGCAGTCCCTTGGCGTCGGCGGCGGTCGTCGGCGTCGCGACAAGCAGGCCGGGCACATGCAGGAAGAGCGCCTCCCACGAGTGCGAGTGGGTCGGACCCAGCTGGTGTCCGGCGCCCTGCGGCATGCGCACGACGAGGGGGACCTTCACCTGGCCGCCGAACATGTAGCGGATCGACGCGGCGTGGTTGACGATCTGGTCCATCGCCAGCAGGGAGAAGTTGATCGTCATGAGCTCGACGACGGGACGCAGGCCGGTCATCGCCGCGCCGACCCCCATCCCGACGATCGTGTTCTCGGAGATCGGCGTGTCGCGCACGCGCTTCTCGCCGAACTCCTCGAGCAGGCCGGCCGTGACCTTGAAGGCGCCGTTGAAGACGCCGATGTCCTCGCCCATGAGCATGACGTTCGGATCGCGCTCCATCTCCTCGCGCAGCGCCGAGTTCAGCGCTTCGCGGTACCGCATGACCGCCATCAGTCGGCGTCCCTCTGTGCGTCGTCGGCGGGCTTCGGCGTCGTGCCGCCGCTGTGCTCGGCGGCGTGCGGCAGGTCGGCGCGATCCATCCCGCGCTCGTCCTCGCCGCGGTGCGGGGTCGGCGTGCGCTCGTCGACGGAGTACCAGCCGCGGACCTGGTCGCCGAGCACGTAGATGTCGTCGTAGAGGTCGTTGGGCGAGGGATGCGGCGACGCGTCGGCGAAGGCGACCGCGCGATCGATGCGCTCGATCGTCTCGCGGTCCATCGCCTCGCGCTCGTCCGCGCCGAGGATGCCCGCCTCGACGAGCTGGTCGCCGAAGACCGTCAGAGGGTCGCGCTTGCGCCACTCGTCGACCTGCTCCTTCGTGCGGTACTCCTCGGGGTCGGCCATCGAGTGTCCCCGGAAGCGGTAGGTGACGGCCTCGACGAGGATCGGCCGGCGCTCCTCACGCGCGATCCGCAGCGCTTCGGAGGTGACGTTGTAGGTGTCCACGGCGTCCATCCCGTCGCAGCGCATGCCGGGCACGCCGAACCCCTCGCCCTTGCGCAGCAGGTCGGTGATCGCCGAGTGGCGCTCGAGCGAGGTCCCCATCCCGAACTGGTTGTTCGTGATCATGAAGACGACCGGCAGGCTCCACAGAGCCGCGAGGTTCATCGTCTCCCCGAACGTGCCCTGGTTGGACGCGCCGTCGCCGAACTGGCACAGCGTCACCTCGTCATGACCGAGGTAATCCGAGGCCAGCGCAAAGCCCGCGGCCAGCGGCAGGTTGCCGCCGACGATCCCGTAGCCGCCCATGAACCGCCGCTCGAGGTCGAACATGTGCATCGAGCCGCCGCGGCCCTTGCACAGCCCGTCGACGCGGCCGAAGAGCTCGGCCATGACGCGGTTGGGATCTGAGCCGCGCGCGAGCGCGTGACCGTGCGAGCGGTACGTCGAGATGAGGTAGTCCTGATCGCGCAGCGCGCGGGTCGAGCCGACGATCGTCGCCTCCTCCCCGATCGCGAGATGCAGGAACCCGCCGACCTTGGCCTTCGCGTACATCTCGCCGGCCCGCTCCTCGAAGCGCCGGATGAGGATCATCGTCTCCAGCCACTCGCGGGCGACGTCGGGCTCGGGAAGCTCCGTGTGTCCGGTCTCGGCGACGCGTTCTGCCATTGACGATTCAGCGTAGCGGGCGGGCTTCGTGGCAACCGGCGAATCCAGCGCTCGAACAGCAGCGAGGAAGGAAGCCGGGATCGGTGTCTCGGTGCCCACGGGACGTGCATGAGTGACCGATCGTGCCGGCGCTGGGGACGGGTGGTCAGGTATGCACGTATGACGTGACGTTGTGACCGACTGCCGTCGCGGGATGCACGGTTGGTCACGTATGCACCCGCGGGTGCGCCGCGCCGCGTCGCACCCCCATCGTTCATCGCTGGCGTTTCGTGAACCGCTCGAACGCGTCCCTATTCGCGCGGCTCCGCCAGCACGTAGATGTGGTTGCCGGCCTCCGTGATCGGCCAGGGCTCGCTGAGGTTCGTCGTTCGGTAACCGACGTCGTCCATGAGCTTGGCGAACGCCACGGTGTTGTCGTGGACCTCGCAGATGATGCGCGGCGCGTGGCGCGCGATCGTGTCGCGCATGCCCTCGATCACGAGCAGCTCGGCGCCCTCGGTGTCGATCTTCAGGACGTCCGGGGGCGGGATTGTGCCGGCGGCGACGAGGTCGTCGATGGCCACCGCGTCGACGTCGATCTCGTCGCGCGTGTTGACGTGCGAGCCGACCGACGCGAGCCGCGAGTGGCCCGCCTCGCCGACGACGAGCAGCCGCACGCGGCCGCTGGCGTCGCTGACGGCCTGCGGGCGCACCTCGGCATGGTGCAGATCGTTGAGGGCGATGTTCGCGGCGACCCCCTCCGCGCACCAGGGCACCGGCTCGAACGCGACGACGCGCCCCTCCGGCCCCACCAACCGGGACGCGACAAGCGTCCAGTAGCCGAGGTTCGCGCCCACGTCGTAGACGACGTGTCCTGGCCGCACGGTGCGCAGCATCGCCTCGGCGACCGGTGGCTCGAGCGTGCCGCGAATGATGTCGGCGAACTGCCCGTGGTTGAGCGGCAGGTGCACCGTCGAGACCGCCATCCCGCCGGCCGGTCCCGCCGCGATCCACAGCGGAGCGCGGCCGAACCATCCCTTCAGCAGGCCCTTCGTCGCCATCCCGTCGCGGGCGTAGATGCGCGCCGCCCAGGTCTCGCGCTGCTCGGGCGAGAGGCGCACGAACCCGTGTGAGCCGTAGTGCCGGATCCGGCCGGTCACCTCGTGGCGAAGCTCGCGGAGCTGGCGGAGCACTGCCGGCGCCATGCTACGCGTCGCCCCAGCGCTCGAGGAACTCGGCCTCGTCGAAGCCGATGAGGTCCTCGCGCAGGCGGCGGGCTCGCTTGGCGGCCTCCGGCGCCGGGAGATCCCAGAACAGCACGACCTCGCCCGACGCGACCTCGACGACCTCCAGGTGGTCGATCCGGCTCGGGTCCAGGCGCCCGGGACGGCGGCTCGAGCGCGTGTGCAACAGCCGGTAGGAGCGGTTGGCCTTCATCGTCCCGAGGGTAACCTGCGCACGCGGCGGACGGCTGCAGTCGACCGCTGGCGCGGCTGGGGTTCGCACTCGCGCTCCTGGTGGCACCCGCGCTCGCCGGGACAGCGCGTGCGTACGTGTACTGGGCAAGTGCGTATCCGCTCTGTTCCATCGGGCGAAAGGCGCTGGCTTGTCGCGGCGGCCGCGTGGGTTCTGACGCCTCAAGGATGTCGATCGCCTCACCGTGGTGTACGCGACGACGCTCGGGCCGTTCCTGAACGATGCTGTGGACCGGGTCGTCGCGACGTGGCAGGTGCCGACAGGCTGATCAAGTCGCGAACGCGAGCGTGGCCCGTTCGAGTGCCGAATCGCCCTCGTGCGGCGTGCCGTCGGTCCAGATCGCCGGCAGCGTCGTGACCCCGCGCGCCGCTGCCTCGCCGGTCGCCCGCTCGAGCGCCTCCTCCACCGACCGCAGCCCGGCGGCCTTGAGCACGGCCGACGGGTGCATCTCGCACGCCGATGCCGCGATGAGCACGTTGTCGGTCACGGACAGGTCACGGCCCGCCGCATAGGCCTGGCGGAACGCGGCCTGCGCGAAGGGCACCGCGCGCCCGATGCTCGCCGCGTACGTGGCCACGCGCATCGCGAGCGCGCTGTCGAGCGGCAGCTCGGCCGGCCAGCGGACGGGCTGCAGGCCGTGACGGGCCGCGTCGCGCTCGAAGCGCTCGAGCTCGATCTCGCGCTCCTCAGCGCAGCGCCAGGCGCCGAAGCCACCGCCGCTCAGTCCGGCCGCGAGCACCGGCCGCCACTCGCACGCCACCGGCAGCGTGTGCAGGATGCGCTCGGCCACGAGGTAGCACGCGGGCACGGCGAGGTCGAAGTAGAAGACCGGGTTAGCCGTGGATGAGCCAGCCATCGGCGTCCCGGGCGGCCTCCATGACGGCTTCCGACAGCGTCGGGTGGCCGTGCACGATCCGCGCGACCTCCCCGTAGCCGCCCTCGAGCGAGCGCACGTTGACGAGCTCCTGGATGAGCTCGGTCGCGCGGGTGCCGACGATGTGGCCGCCGAGCAGCTCGCCGTACGTGCGATCGCCGACGATCTTCACGAGCCCGCTGCGGTCGCCGTAGACCGTGCCGGCGCCGACCGCGCCGAACGAGAGCTTGCCGACGACGACGTCGTGGCCGGCCTCGCGGGCCTGCTCCTCGGTGAGGCCGAAGCTGCCGACATTCGGGGAGCAGAACGTCGCCCGGGGGACGTCGATGTAGTCGATCGGGTGCGTCTCGAGGCCGGCGGCGTCCTCGGCGGCGATGATCCCCTCGTCGGAGGCCTTGTGGGCGAGCGCCGGGCCGGGGACAAGGTCGCCGATCGCATAGACGCCATCGAGCGACGTGCGCATCGCGCCGTCGACGGCGACGAGGCCGCCGTCCGTCATCTTGATACCGGCTTCCTGGAGCCCGAGGCCCTCCACGTCAGCCGCGCGGCCTGCGGCGATGACGAGCCACTCCGCCTCGATCTGGTCGTCGCCGACGGTGCAGCTCACGTGCGCGTCGTGGCTTTGGATGTTCTCGACGAACACGCCGGTCTGGACCTTGATGCCCTGCTTCTTGAAGCCGCGCTCGGCGAGCTTGGAGATGTCGGCGTCCTCGGTCGGCAGCACGCGATCGAGCGCCTCGTACAGCGACACCGAGCTGCCCAGGCGCGCGTACGCCGAGGCGATCTCGGTCCCGGATGCGCCCGCCCCGACGACGGCCATGGTCGCCGGCAGCGCCTCGAGCGCCCACGCCTCCTCCGTGCCGATGATGCGCCCGGCGAACTGCGTGCCCGGCAGCGGTCGCTTCACGGAGCCCGTCGCGAGCATGACGGCCTTCGCCTGGATCTCGGTTCCGTCGAAGTTGACGCCGACCTTGACGTTGCCGTCGTCGGTGACCGAGCCATGGCCCTCGATGACGTCGACGCCGTTCTTCTTCAGCAGCCCGGCGACTCCACCGGTGAGGGTCTTGATGACCTTCTTGCGGCGCGCGCTGACGGCGCCGAAGTCCACTTCGGGATCGGACACCTTCAGGCCGAAATCGCCGGCCTCGCGGATCTCGGTGAGCACGTCGGCGACGCGCAGCACCGCCTTCGCGGGGATGCAGGCGTAGTTCAGGCAGCGCCCGCCGATCTCGTCGGACTCGACGACGGCGGTCCGCATGCCGAGCTGAGCGGCGCGAATCGCCGCGACGTAGCCGCCGGGGCCGGACCCGATCACCACGCAGTCATAAGAGCTTTCGGCCATCTCACCGAGCCTATCGAGTCACGTCCCGGGCTCAGGCGCGGGTGGCCTCGGCGCCCCAGCCGTGCAGCTCGCAGCCGTGCTCGAAGCCGATCGCGACCATCCAGCGCACCCACCGCTTGAGCATGGGCCGCGAGACGACCATCGGTGAGGTCTCACCGGTCACCGTCCAGCCGTCGTGGCTGTCGACGCGCACCCCGTAGTCGGTCACCTCCTCGAGGAAGGCCGCGAGCGCTGTGGCCTGCTCCTCGCCCGGAGCGACGAACACGAACTCCATGGGCAGCTCGGCGTCGTCCTGCACTCCGTGTTCGTGAAGGGTCTTCCATGTCGACTCGGTGCTGGCGAGCCGGCTGGAGAGCACGTCGCGCTGCCGGCGATCGGGCCGCTGGCGCGCCGGGTCGGGCATCTGCAGCCTGGCCATCGCGCGGACGAGCTTCCAGAACAGCCAGCCCAGCAGGCCGATGAGGACCGTGAGGCCGATGGCGATCCACCACTTCTCCACGCGGATGAGCGCGAGCGAGCCGGCGATGATCTGCAGCGCGAGGATGATCTGAAAGCCGAGGACCGCCCAGTACTTGGCCAGCCACATGCCGGTGGCCGCGATGAGCAGGATGGCGGTCGTCACGACGGTCACGGTCGCCGGGTTCTTGTCCTGGGAGGACAGATCCGCGCCCGCGAGCGCGGCGACCACGTTGGCGATCGCGAAGCACAGCGCGACGATCGCGGCGACGGTCACGGCACGCGGCCGCTCCCCCGGCGACAGCGGCTCGAGGCTCCGGCGGATCGCCTCGTCGCGCTCGCGCCCGCGCGCGTAGCCGCGGCTCATCGCCTCCGCGGGGCTCGCCGCCTCAGACGTGCCGCGGCGGCGCTTGCGGCTACGCGCGCCCATCGACCGTCTCCGCCTCCGCGACGACGACGACGGCGCGCAGCGCCGCGGCGGCGGCGCGCGGGTCGGCCGCCTCGGCGATCGCTCGCACGACAGCGATGCGCCGGGCGCCCGCGGCGACGACCTCGGCGACGTTCGATTCATCGATGCCGCCGATGGCGAAGAACGGGATGGTCGCGTGGTGGGCCGCAAAGCGCACCAGCTCGACCCCGGCCGCCGGGCGCCCGGGCTTCGTCGGGGTCGAGTAGACCGGGCCGACGCCGATGTAGTCGGCGCCGTCCGGGGCGTCGACCTGTGGCGGGAAGTGCGTCGAGCGCCCGATGAGCGCGTCGGGCCCGGCGAGCTTGCGGGCGGCGTGCGGGTCCATGTCCTCCTGGCCGACGTGGCAGCCGTCGGCGCCGGCGGCAGCCGCGAGATCGGGCCGGTCGTTGACGATGAGCAGCGCGCCGGCCGCGTCGCACCGTTCGCGCGCGACCGCAGCGGCCGCGAGCACCGCGTCGTCGGAGGCGTCCTTGTCGCGCAGCTGGACGATGTCGACGCCGCCCTGGAGCGCGGGGCCGAGCACGCCGGCGAGGTCGCGACCGCCCGGCCGGGTCGGGCAGACGAAATACAGGCGAGCGCGCTCCAGGAGGGCGCGGCGCTCGGGCAGGGTGGCGGGCATCGCGGCCATTCTCCCAAGCCGCGGCGCCCTCGCGACGGCGGTACGATGAACGCTTCAACGGGAGCCCGCGACGAGCGGGCTGAGAGGGCGCACGCCGACCGTCAACAGCTGATCCGGGTCATGCCGGCGAAGCGAGGTGTCATGTCACGACAGCGCAGCGCAGCAACGGATGTCATCGTCGTCGGCGGCGGCGTCATCGGCCTGGCCGTCGCCTGGCGCGCGGCTCAGCGTGGGCGCTCGGTCTGCGTGCTCGAGCGCGGCGCGCTCGGGGCGGGAGCGTCGCACGTGGCCGCGGGCATGCTGGCGCCGGTCACGGAGGCCGATCCGGGCGAGCTCGCGCTGCTCGATCTCGGCCTGCGCAGCGCCCGCGCGTGGCCGCACTTCGCGGCCGAGCTCGCCGAGGCGGCGCGCGCCGCGGGCGCCGAGACGATCCTGCGCCGCTGCGGCGCGCTCGTCGTCGCGCGCACTCGGGACGAGGCCGAGGCGCTCGAGCGTGAGCTCGCGCTGCGCGACGAGCTGGGTCTCGAGGTCACGCGGCTTCGCCCGAGCGCCGCGCGGCGCCTGGAGCCGGCGCTCGCGCCGACGCTCCGGCTCGCGCTCGACGTGCCCGGCGATCATGCCGCCGATCCGCGCGCGCTCGTGATCGCGCTCGCCGAGGCGGCGCGGCGGGCCGGCGCGGTGCTGCGCACGGGCGCCGCGGTGGAGCGGATCGTCGTCGACGGCGATCGGGTGCAGGGTGTGACGCTGGCCGGCGGCGAGCCGGTGGCGGCACAGCAGGTGGTGCTCGCCGCCGGCGCTTGGACCGCGCAGCTCGATGGCCTGCCTGCCGACGCGCGCGTTCCGCTGCGCCCGGTGAAGGGCCAGATCATGCGCCTGCGCGATCCCGACGGTCCGGGCCTGCTCGAGCGCATCGTGCGCTTCGAGGGCGGCTATCTCGTCCCGCGCGGGGACGGTCGCTACGTGCTCGGCGCGACGATGGAGGAGCGCGGCTTTGACACGAGCGTCACCGCCGGCGCGCTGCACGAGCTGCTGCGCGACGCCGGCGAGCTCGTGCCCGGCGTCTACGAGCTCGTCGTCGAGGAGACCGCGGCCGGCCTGCGCCCGGCGACGCCCGACAACGCGCCGGTGCTTGGCCCCTGCGCCGCGGTGGATGGGCTGCACTGGGCGACGGGCCATCACCGCGGCGGGATCCTGCTCGCGCCGGTGACCGCGGACATCGTCGCCGGCGCGCTCGAGGGCGAGCCGGTCCCGCCCGCGTTCGCCGCGGCCCGTTTCGCGCGCGCGCGCGAGAAGGCGCGCGCGTGATCTACGTCAACGGCAAGCCGACCGACCTCGCCGGTCCGGCGACGATCCGCGATGTGCTGATCGGGGTCGACATCGATCCGGAGACGCCCGGCATCGCGGTCGCGGTGAACGCCGAGGTCGCGACGCGCGGCGCCTGGCCGACGCTCGAGGTGGCCGACGGCGCGCGGGTCGAGATCGTGACCGCGACCCAGGGCGGATGACCGCGCCGCTCGTCATCGCGGGGCGCGAGCTCACGTCCCGGCTGCTGCTCGGCACCGGCGGCTTCACCCGCCTGCAGACGCTCGGTGAGGCCATCGACGCAAGCGGTACGGAGCTCGTGACGGTCGCGATGCGTCGCGTCGACGCCGCGGCCGAGGGATCCATCCTCGACGTGATCTCCGCGCATGGCATCGAGGTGCTGCCGAACACCGCGGGTTGCTACACCGCACGCGACGCCGTCCGCACCGCGAAGCTCGCGCGCGAGGCGCTGCAGACCGACTGGGTCAAGCTCGAGGTCATCGGCGACGAGCGCACGCTGCTGCCCGACGCGCCCGAGTTGCTCGCCGCGGCTGAGGAGCTCGTCGACGACGGCTTCGTCGTGCTGCCGTACACGAACGACGACCCCGTCCTCGCCCGCCGCCTGGAGGACGCCGGGTGCGCGGCGGTGATGCCGCTGGGGTCCCCGATCGGCAGCGGCATGGGGATCGCGAACCCGGCGAACCTCACGCTGATCGTCGAGCAGGCCGGCGTGCCGGTCGTCCTGGACGCGGGCGTCGGCACGGCGTCCGACGCCGCGCTCGCGATGGAGCTCGGCTGCGATGCCGTCCTGTGCGCGAGCGCGATCTCGCGCGCGCTGGACCCGATCGCGATGGCCCGCGCCATCCGGCTCGCCGTCGAGGCGGGCGTGCTCGCACACAGCGCCGGACGGATCGAGCGCCGGACGCACGCCCGCGCGAGCTCCGCGGTGGAGGGCATGCCGGAGTTCGCCGAGTGAGCGGCGTCGGCGTCGACGCGCTCGTCGACCGCTTCCAGGCAGCGTGGTCAGATCACAGCGGCGCCGGCTTCGCCGAGACCTGTGCCGCCGACCTGCACTACGAGGATCCGCTGACGCCGGCGCCCCTCGAGGGCCCGGCAGCGCTGGCCGAGCACGCAGCGCGGCTGTGGGCTGGATGCCCCGACGCGCGCATGCAGAGCACCGGCGAGCGCCTCACCGACGGGCACTTCGCGGCCGTGCCGGTACGGCTGCTGGGCACGCACACCGGCGAGGTCGAGACGTTCCCGCCGAGCGGGCGGCGCATCGTCGTGCATGCGGTCCTCTACTGCGAGCTCGACGGCGCCCGGACGCGGCTGTGGCGCATCCGGGCGTTCTTCGATCTCTATGACGCGGCGATTCAGCTTGGCGTGCTGCCCAAACCCGGCTCGATGGGCGAGCGGGCGTTGTTCCTGTTGAGGGGCTTCGGTGTGACGTCGCCGGGAGGTCGTCGCTCGCGATGACCGGAGGGCGAAACAGGATTACTTCGTGACCGTGATCGTGCCGCCCTGGCCCGCGTGGATCGTGCAGATGTAGGTGATCGTGCCGGCGGTCTTCGGCGCGTAGGAGAACGTGTCGGTGAAGTTGCCCGAGTCGATCTTCGCGCCCTTCGTGGAGGTCACGGTGTGGGCGTAGCCGTCCTTGTTCTCCCAATCGATCTTCTGGCCGACCTTGACCGTGACGTCGGCGGGGCTGTTCTGGTTGCCCTGCATCGTCACGACGACCGGTGCGGTCGAGGCCGATCCGCCGCTGCTCTTCGCTTTCGTGTCCGCGGGTGGCGGCGTCGCCGACTTGTCAGACGAGGAACTCTTGTTGTCGTTGCCGCAGCCGGCGGCGAACGCGAGGGCGACACAAGCAAGAACGGCACCGGGCAAACGGATCATGGGTTCTCCTGGAAGTCGGGACGTGGGCGCGCTCAGAGCCTGACAGGAAAATCCGCCTCGGGAGGGGACACAACGGTCACGCGCACCGGCGCGTGGTCTGACAGCCCGCTGCGCTCGAGGAGCTGCGCCGGCCCCGCCGGGCGGCCGGCGGCGTGTCCGAGCACGTGATCGACACCGTGGCCGCCCAGCAGCGCGAAGCCGGGCGCGCGCGGCTCGCGGACGTTGAAGTCGCCGCCGAGGATCGCGGGGCCGCCGCCCGACCACTGCAGCGTCGCGGCGGCGGCGCGCGCGATGTCGGCCTGCGCGCCCTCCTCGGAGTGCACCTGGGCGTGAAGGTTCGCGCACCACCGCCCGTCCGCGAGCGCGACGGCGTGGCACACCCGTCGCTCGGGCCGGTGACGCAGCACGACCTGCCGGTGGTCGGCGATCGTCATCCCGCGCACGAGAATGACGTTCGCGCCGCCGCCATTGGACTTGAGGACATCCGGGTAGCGGTCGGCCAGCCACCGGCGCACCCCGGGCAGCGGCGCGTTGCGCGACGTCAGCGCGGTGCGGGCGTCGGCATCACACGCTCGCGCGAGCGCTCCTGTCCACCAGGGCGGCACCTCCTGCAGGAGCGCCACGTCCCAGGGCCATCCGGCGAGCGCCGCGGCGAACTCCGCCTGCAGATCGCGGTGCGCGGGCGGCACCGCGCGGCCGTGAAAGAGGTTCCACGTGAGCACGCGCATCGCGGCATAGACTGCCCGTCTTGACGCGTCACCTGCTCACCGGAACCGAGCTCGAGCGCGGCGAGCTGGTCGAGCTGCTCGACCGGGCCGACGCGCTGAAGGCCGCTCCGCTGTCCTCGCGAGCGCTCGAGGGACGCAGCATCGCGCTCATCTTCGAGAAGCCCTCGACGCGGACACGGCTGTCGTTTGAGGCAGGAATCTTCGAGCTCGGCGGGCAGCCCGTCGTGCTGCGCGCCGACGAGCTGCAACTGTCACGGGGCGAGTCCGTGGGTGACACGGCGCGGATCCTCTCGCGCCACATGGCGGCGATCGGCGTGCGAACCGGGCCTCACGCGCTGCTCGACGAGCTCGCGTCGGTCGCCTCGGTGCCCGTCTTCAACATGCTCACCGCCGACCATCACCCCTGCCAGGCGCTCGCCGACCTGATGACGCTGCGCGAGACGTTCGGCCGGCTCGAGGGACTCAAGCTCGCGTACGTCGGCGACGGCAACAACGTCGCGCGGTCGCTGGCGCTCGTGGGTGCGATCGCCGGCGTCGAGGTGGCGGTGGCCTCCCCCGAGGGATACGCGCTGACCGACGTGCCCGGCGCGATCCTGACGACCGATCCCGCCGAGGCGGTGCGCGGCGCGCACGCGGTCTACGCCGACGTCTGGGTCAGCATGGGCGACGAGGACACGGCCGACGCGCGACGGGCCGCGCTCGGCCCGTACCGGCTCGACGATGCGCTACTCGACCTCGCGGCGCCCGACGCGATCGCGCTGCACTGCCTGCCCGCGCATCCCGGCGAGGAGATCACCGAGCAGCTCCTCTACGGCCCGCGCCAGCGCATCTGGGAGCAGGCCGAAAACCGGCGGCACGCGCAGAAAGCACTGCTGGAGTTGCTGCTCATGTAACGTCGCCCGCAATCGTCGCTTGCGATGATCGGAGGCGAAAGAGATCTCATGCCACAACCGAAGAAGTCAGGGGCCAAATCTCGCCCCACGTCGACTGCCAAACCAAAGGCCAGGGCGGCGCCGAAGGCCGCTGCAGGCCGCAAGCGCGGCGCCGCGAGCGGCGGGCGCGCCTCATCCAAGAAGCCGCCGCCGCCGGCCGCCGCCGTCGCGACCGAGGACAAGCACGATGACGCGCTGGGCGCGGCGATCGCGCACCTGCGCGACCTGCTCTCGCGCGGCGTGATGATCACCGGGGACCGCCTCCAGGAGACGATGGACGAGGCCGTCAAGCGCGGGCGGATGACCCGCACCGACGCCGAGGAGCTCGTCCAGGTCCTCATCCAGATCGGGCGTCGCCAGACGCAGGACGCGCTGGCCGAGCTCGAGGGGCTCGTCGAGCACACGGCGGAGGAGACGCGCAAGCGCACCCGCAGGCGCGTGCGCAACGTCGCCAAGGCGGCCCGCCGCGCGCCGGGTACCGACCGCGCGCTGCGGACGGTCGATCGCGTGCGCCGGACCGCCGGTCTCGGCTCCGCGTTCCCGGTCATCGGCTACGACGAGCTCACGGCCGCGCAGGTGAAGGACCGGCTGAGCGACCTGTCGGCGCCGGAGCTGCGCAAGGTGCGCGACTACGAGCGGCGCAACGCGAACCGCAAGTCGGTCCTCGCAGCGATCGAGAAGAAGCTCGGCTGACGCGACCTATGCTGGACGGCTCCATGGAGTCCTCCGCATCCACGTTCACCCGCCCCGACCGCGGCGCCGAGCTCGAATTGACCGTCGACGCGCTCGCCTACGGCGGCAACGGCGTGGCCCGCTTGGATAACCCGTTCGGGTCGCAGGGGGGCTACGTCGTCTTCGTCTCCGGCGCCATCCCCGGCGACCGGGTTCGCGCGGTCGTCACGAAGCGCAAGCGCGCCTACGCGGAGGCACGCACGCTCGAGGTGCTCGAGCCCAGCCCCGACCGCATCGCGCCGCTCGCCGACCACCCGGGCGCGCCCTGGCAGGTGCTGCCCTACGAGCGCCAGCTCGCGGTCAAGCAGGACCAGGTCGCCGACGCGCTGGCGCGGATCGGCCGCCTCGACGGCTTCGCGCTGGATGAGATCGTGCCCGCCGCCGAGCAGTGGCGTTACCGCAACAAGCTCGAGTACTCGTTCGGGACCGGCGCGGACGGCGCGGTCGTGTGCGGCTTCCATGCGCCGGGCTCGTGGCACGAGATCGTGGCGGTCAACGACTGCCTGCTCGCCTCGGAACGCTCCAACGTCGCCCGCGAGCAGGTGCTCGCGTGGTGTCGGTCGCAGGGGCTTCCCGCCTTCGATCGCCGCAGCCACACCGGCATGTTGCGCAACCTCGTCGTGCGCGAAGGCAGGCGGACGGGCGACCTGCAGGTGCGGCTCGTCACCGGCCCGGGCGACATCGACACGGCGAGCCTCGCCGGAGCGGTGGATTGCGAGGGGCTCATGTGGACGCGCACCGACGCTCTCGCGGAGACGACGCTCGACGGCGACACGGCGCTCATCACGGGCGCTCCGGTCCTCGAGGAGGAGCTCTGCGGTCTGCAGTTCGCGATCTCCCCGCTGGCCTTCTTTCAGACCAACACCGAGATGGCCGAGCGCCTCTACGCGATCGCCGCCGAGATGGCCGGCCTCGACGGCGGTGGCCGCGTCTTCGATCTCTACTGCGGGATCGGGACGCTGGGCCTGACCCTGGCGGCGAGCGCCGGCGAGGTCC
>JAWVGM010000021.1:0-19423 GCA_033855075.1 Solirubrobacteraceae bacterium
CGCCTGGATCGGCCAGTACCGGCGCAAGGGCAAGTCGTCCTACAACGTGCAGGTCGCCGGCGCCGGCCTCACGGCGCAGGTCATCGATACGGGCGACGGGATCGCAGGTACGTCACTGAAGCTCTCCTCAGACCACGACACGCTGTCGTGGACGAAGGACGGCGCGGCACGCTCGGCGCCGTTCCCGCCCGCGGGCTGAGCGACGGCCCCCTCAGATCGTCGCGTAGATCGCGATGGACGCGATCAGGCTGCCGGCGCCGAGAGCGGTCCCGATGACCTTGTGCGCACGTTGCGCATCACGCCCGCGATGAACCTCTACCTGCGCCTCGTCGAGGAGTGCGGCTGGACCGCGACTCAGTACGCCGACGTGCTGCGGGCGCTGCTCGAGGGAGCGCTCAGTCGATCGCCAGCCGTCCCTCCGGCAGAAGGCCGTGGACGAGCTGGATCGTGACCGACCCATCTCCCACGGCCGAGGCCACATCAAGACGAAGAGCGCGTCGGCCGCGACTGCGCCCGCAGGGCGCGGATATGCGTCGATTGGACGCGCTCAGATTAGACGAGCGCAACTCCATCAGCGACGCCCGAGTGGCGCTTGCGACCGGGAACGGCGAGCGAGACGAGCACGTCGACGACCAGTACGGCGGCGCACAGAGAGAATGTGATCGTGTAGCCGTGCTTCGTAGGTAGGCCGTTTGCGAGCAGGTGGGCGCCGAGGACGCTGGCCGCGATGTCTGCCCCGATCGCACCGCCGATCGTTCGGACGATCGTGTTCATGCCGGTTGCCACACCTGTTTGACCGGGTGGCACAGCCTCGACGATCAAGATCGCCATGGCGGCGAAGGAGAAGCCCACTCCGACGCCGACGAGTGTCGCGGCGAGGTAGATCTCCCAGCGCGCGCCGGCGACCGCGAGGACGACGAAGGCAATCAGGCTCAGAACCGAGCCGAGCACGAGGGGCACCTTCGCTCCGACTGCGTTCGAGAGTCGACCGCTGATCGGGCTCGCGATCATGCTGGCGATCGTGGTGG
This sequence comes from Solirubrobacteraceae bacterium, assembly GCA_033855075.1. Taxonomy (GTDB): domain Bacteria; phylum Actinomycetota; class Thermoleophilia; order Solirubrobacterales; family Solirubrobacteraceae; genus CADCVQ01. The sequence continues at coordinate 1,029 of JAWVGM010000021.1, forward strand.
GGACGAGGAATAGCCCGGCCTGGGTGACGGATGCTCCGTATCCGTACCCCGTCGAGCGCGGGGCCTGGACGAGTTGCGGGATCAAGATGAGAGCGCTGAACTGGCCGAAGCCGAGCAAGAGCGCGGCGGCGTTCGTGGTCCAGACTCGGGGCAGGCGCATCATCGTCAAGTCGACGAGCGGCTGCCGCGAACGGCTTTCGGCCTTGATCCACGCCGCCGCAAGGAGCCCTGAGAGGACGAACAGGCCGATTGTCCTGGCAGATGCCCAGTGCCACGTCGTTCCTTCGCTGACCGCGACGAGCAGCGCTACCAGCCAGCCAGATAGGAGGATGCCGCCAAGCCAGTGAACCCGGCCCGGCTCGCGGATCGGCGATTCGGGGACGAACACGACCGCGGCGACCGTGGCGACCGAGGTCAGGACGAGCAGGATCCAGAACAGCCAGTGGTAGGAGAGGTGATCCAGGATCGGGCCCGCCAGCACGATCCCGAGCCCGCCCCCGATTCCAAGCAGGCTGGAGACCAGTGCGATCGCACCAGCCACGCGCTCCCGCGGAAACTCATCCCGGATGATCCCGAACGTGAGCGGATAGACCGCGCCGCCGAGACCCTGGATGGCTCGCGCGGCGATCAGCACCGGCAGCGTCGTGGCGACCGCCGCGAGCAATGAGCCCGCCACCAGGCACAAGAGGGAGAAGACGAGGACTCGCCTCTTGCCGAACATGTCGCCGAGACGCCCGGCGATCGGAGTCGCGACGGATGCTGCGAGCAAGAACGAGGTGAACACCCACGACACCCCAGGTGTCGAGGCATGCAGGTCGTGCTGGAGCACCGGCAGCGCCGGCGCCACCAGCGTCTGCAGCAGCGCGAACACACCGCAGCCGAGCGCGAGCACGCCGAGAATCAGCCCGGGCTTTGAGGCCGCGCCCGCGCGCGGGGACGTGCGGTGGGCTTTTGTGGGGGCGGGAGTGTTGATCATCCACCGAGTGTCAGACGGGGTGTCTGGTCCCACAAGAGTTCTGCTGGTCCTGGTAGCGACAGGGCCACGATCGACGCCGCGGCGGGCGTATCGTTTGTGGCGATGCCTCGCGAGAACCTGATCGGCGATTACCTGCGCGCCCGACGTGAGCTGGTCCTGCCCGAGGACGTCGGCGTGTCCGACCTCACTAGCCATCGGCGCGTGCCCGGGCTACGCCGCGAGGAGGTCGCGATGCTGGCGGGCGTCAGCAGCGATTACTACGTGCGCCTCGAGCAGGGACGTGACCAGCATCCCTCCGAGCAAGTCCTCGACGCGCTCGCGCGCGCCCTACAACTCGACGACGACGCCACCGCCCACCTGCATACGCTCGCCACCTCGCCCGTCCGCCGGCGCCGCAAGAGCCCGCGACCCGAGAAGGTGCCCACGGGCATCCTGCAACTGATCGCATCCTGGGATCAGACCCCCGCCTATGTTCACGGCCGATACATGGACGTGCTGGCCGCCAACCCCCTCGCGACCGCCCTCACCCCGTACTGTTCAAAGGGCGAGAACCTCGTCCGAGCCGCCTTTCTCGACCCGCGCGTGCGCGACATGTACGAGGACTGGGAGCGAGTCACCGAAAGCGCCGTCTCGGGTCTGCGTGCGCTCGTCGGGCCCGAGATCGACGATCCCCGCCTCAACGAGCTCGTAGGCGAGCTCTCAGTCCGCAGCGACCGCTTTCGCAAACTCTGGGCACGACACGACGTTCACCCCAAGCGCACCGGCAAGACGCGGATAGACCACCCCCTGGTCGGACCGCTGGAACTCGGCTACGAGAAGCTGCCGATCCTCGGCACAGACCTCCAGGCGCTGGTCGTCTACCACGCCGCACCCGGCAGCGCCGCTGCCAGCGCACTAGCGCTCCTAGCCACCACAACGGCCGCCAGCACGACCCGGTCCACAGCACATAGAAGTCGAGCGTGAGCGACGGGGACAATATTGGGACCACGGATCTGGCTGACCGCGACCCCTAAGCACGAAAGCCCCCTGGCGAGAGGGGGTAGTAGTGGGGGCGGGGTGCGAGCCCGCGATCTTCGGGTTTTGAGCCGCTGGGAGCCGTGGCGGCTCGGATCAGTTTGGGCGGTCGCTCATCGCTTCGGCACCAGGATCTGCGCGAGGGCTCCGCTCTGGAAGCGTTCCTCCTCGACGACGTCCAGCTTCAGGTGCTCTCCCAGCTCGGCGAATGGGCTGTGGCCCGCGCCGATCGCAATCGGGACCGTCGTCAGCTGGTATTCGTCGACGAGGCCCAGGCGGGTCAGCGACTTGGCGAAGTCGGGGCCGCCGTGGACCAGGACCGTCCCTTCGTCGTCCCGAGCCTTCAGGTCCGCGATCTCCGTGCCCAGGTCCCCGCCGAAGATCTCGGCCGGTCCCCATTCCGCCTTCTCCAGGGTGTGGGAGAAGACAGCCTTCGGCTTCTCGTTCATCGCGGTTGCGATCGGCCCGTCGGACGCGGCCCAGTGCGGGCCCATGATCTCGTAGCTGCGGCGGCCCATCGCGTGGACGCCGGCCTCCTCGAGCGCGCGACGGTTCCACTCACCCGAGTCGTCGCCGAACCACTCGAACATCCATTCATGGGTCCCGTCGGGGCTGGTGGCAAAACCGTCGAGGGACATGACCATTTTGAGAACTACTTTTCTATCGCTCATGTCGGTAGAGAACTACCCCCTCGCGTGAATTCATCGCCCATCGGTGGATTCGGGGCTCCTTCAGGTAGCGAAACCACGACTCGATGAAGGTGGCCGACAGGAAATGGGTGGGGGTGTGGCCCCCTGCGTTGCCCGTCGCCGATTTCGAGCAGATCGACGCCACCTTAAGCACGAAAGCCCCCTGGGGATCTCGACCCCATGAACCCAGAGGCGTCAACAGGACTGCCCCCTGCATGGCGCATCTCAGGGCCCCCGGAACGTCCATGCTGAGGCCGCTGGCGTGCGCGTATGTCCGCCCTGCGCGCTATCCAGAGGTGTCTGGGAAGACCCCGACCCCGAGTTGAAAGACCTGCGATACGACAACAGAGACCGCGCCAAGGAGATGCTGCGCAAGGCAGGGCTAACTCCAACCTGGATCCTGGGCGGGAGCACGTAATCCGCAACTCCAGTTTCGAGGTAGTGCCCGGATGTAGGTCTGTCTTGCGTGCGAGACGGGTGTGTCGCCACAGACGCCACGGTCGCTGCCCTGGCGTAACCGGGGGGCCGTACGCGCGGTTGAGGCAAAGCGGTGCGACCCCGCCCGCCCGCGCTCGGTCGTGTCGCATTGCCATTTGCATTGCCACCCGACCCCGCGCGAGCCGTGCAGCGTCCCCCACAAGCACGAAAGCCCCCTGGCGAGAGGGGGCTTCCGTAGTAGCGGGGGCGGGATTCGAACCCGCGACCTTCGGGTTATGAGCCCGACGAGCTACCAGACTGCTCCACCCCGCGGCGTGAACGATCAGTTTAGCAACGGCGCCGGGACCGGCTCAACGCGCGATCGCCACTAATCTCGCCGACGATGCGGGTGGCGGTCATGGACCTCGGAACGAACTCGACGCGGCTGTTCATCGCCGAGGTGGCGGCGGACGGGACGCTGACCGAGATCCTCCGCGAGTCGACGGTGACGCGCCTGGGCGACCGGGTGGACGCGACCGGGCGGCTCGCCGACGACGCGATGCTGCGGGTCTTCGAGACGCTCGACCGCTACCGCGCTCAGATGGACGAGCACGGGGTGCACGCAAGCGTCGCGCTGCTGACGAGCGCCGCCCGCGACGCCGAGAACGGCCCGGCCTTCACGGCCGAGATCGCCGCCCGCTACCGCATCGACGCGCGCACGATCGACGGCGACACCGAGGCCTCCCTGACGTTTGCCGGCGCGACGAGCGAGCGGCCCGACGACGGCACCGAGGTGGTCGTCGTCGACATCGGCGGCGGCTCGACGGAGTTCGTCGTGGGGCGCGACGGCGTCGTGGACTTCCACGTGTCGACCCAGGCGGGCGTCGTGCGCCAGACCGAGCGCCACCTTCACGACGACCCGCCGGATCACGAGGGGCTCGTGGCCCTCGCGGGGGAGGTCGCGGCGATCATCGCCGCGGCGATCCCGCAGCACCTGCGCGATCGCGTGAACGCGGGCATCGCCGTGGCTGGGACCGCGACATCGTGCGCCGCGATCGAGCTCGCGCTCGACCCCTACGACCCCGCGAAGGTCCACGGCCACATCCTCGAGCTCGGCACGCTCGAGCTTGAACTCGCTCGCCTCGCCCAGATGGACAACGACGCGCGGCGCGAGGTCGTGGGCCTGCACCCCGACCGCGCGCCGACGATCGTCGCGGGCGTCGTGCTCATGATCGAGGTGATGCGGGCCTTCGGCCTGGAGCGGATCGAGGCCTCCGACCACGACATCCTGCGGGGCGCCGCGCTGGCGCTCGCCGCAAGAGATTCCGGCTAGTACAGGACATTGGATTTGAGACGGACATATGTCCGATTCAAGTTTTGCTATGCGATGCCCGATACTGCGGAGGCCGGTGGAGGTGCCCTAACCCTCAAGGGGGACCCAAGCCGCCGGCTCATAGGTCCGGACATTGCCGTAATGGATCGGCGCCTCCCGCCGCCCGGACCACTCATAAAGGCCACGCTAGGGACGTACCCCCTGCCCGTCCTGACGAGGCCGTCAAGGAAGCCGTCTCTTCCCCTGGAGGCGGTTTCCTGTTTTAAGCCGTCAGGCGAGATTCGAGCGGCGGGGGTAGGCCACCGACGGGTCCGTCAGCACGTTGACGAGCGCCGGGGCGCCAGCCGAGAACGCGCGCTCGAGCGCCGGGCGCAGCTCATCCGGGGTGCGCACGAGCTCGCCGTGCCCGCCGAGCGCCTCCACGATCGTGTCGTAGCGCGTCTCGGGGCGCAGGTCCGCCGCGACCGAGTAGCCGTAGATGAACTCCATCGGGTGCTTCTCGAGCCCCCAGATCCCGTTGTTGCCCATCACGCCGACGACGTCGACCCCGTGTCGCGCGAGCGTGTCGAACTCCATGCCGCTGAAGCCGAACGCGCCGTCGCCGAGCAGCAGCACGACCTGGCGGTCGGGATGGGCGAGCTTTGCCGCCAGCGCGTAGCCCGGGCCGGCGCCGAGGCAGCCGAACGGCCCAGGATCCAGCCAGCACCCCGGCTCGTAGGAGTCGATCATTCGCCCGGCGTAAGACACGAAGTCACCGCCGTCACCGACGACGATCGCGTTGCGGTCGAGCAGCCCCCGCAGCTCGCCGTAGATGCGCATCGGATGAAGCGGGGCGCGGTCGTCGGCGAGCTCGGCGCGCTCGGCGTCGCGCGCGGCCGTCTCGGACGCGCGTAGTGACGCGATCCAGCGCTCGTGATCGATGGCGCCTCCCGCGCCCTCGCGCAGCGCGTCGAGCGTCGGCGCCAGCTCGCCGTAGAGCTCCGCGAGCACGGGCTTGGGATGCTCGCGCGAGGGCTCGGTACGGTCGATCACCACAAGCTCGGTGTCGGCGCCGAACGCCTCGCCGAAGCCGAGCCGGAAGTCCATCGGAACCCCGATGACGAGCGCCACGTCGGCGCCTTGCAGCGCATCGCGTCGCGCGCGCGCGAAGAACAACTCGTGATCGGCCGGCACGCAGCCGCGGGCAAGCCCGTTGACGAGCACCGGGATGCGCAGCTCCTCGGCGATCGCCAGCAGCGCGGACTCGCCGTGGCCCCAGTACAGGTCCGAGCCGGCCATGACGACCGGGCGCTCGGCCTCCCTCAGCGCGTCGACCGCCCGCTGGAGCTGCCCGCCGTCAGGCTGGCCCTCGGCGCCGGCGGCCGGCGGCGTGATCGGCGCATCAGATCGCGCCGGCGCCTCGCTGAAGACGTGATCGAGGGGAATGTCGAGGAACGCCGGGCCGCCGTGCGCTCCGATCGCGGCGGCGAGCGCGGCGTCGACGAGCTCCGGGATCTCCTCGGTCGACTGCGCGGTCGTGGCGAACGTCGTCAGCGGCGCGACGAACGGGATGTGGTCGAGCTCCTGCAGCGAGCCCTTCCCCCAGCGAAACGCCGGCGCGCGGCCGCCGATGACGAGCATCGGCGTGTGGTTCTGCTGCGCCGATGCGATCGCGCTCATGCCGTTCGTCACGCCGGGCCCGGCGGTGAGTGCCGCGACGCCCGGCCGGCGCGTGACCTTCGCCCAGCCCTCGGCCGCGAACGCCGCCGACTGCTCGTGGCGCACGTCGACGATGTCGATGCCCTCCGCGCGGCAGCCGTCGTAGATCGAGAACAGGTGCCCGCCCGACAGCGTGAAGAGCTTGGTGACGCCGTGCGCCTTCAGGCGCCGGGCGACGAGATGGCCGCCCACGACACCGGGAGCGCTCGCGTGCTCCGGTGACGGAGGCTCCTCGATCGGCTTGCCCGGCATGCGCTACGACTCTAGATGAACACTTACGTTTTTACAACCCGACCGTACAGAGGATCGACGCGGAGGTCAGACGGCGGTGCGCGCCGCGGCCGCCTCGGACAAGCGGTCCTCCCCGCAGAAGAGCATCCGGCCGACGCGCAGCGCGGGGAGCCGGTCGGCGCCGCCGGCGAGCAGCAGCCGTCCCGCCTCCTCGATCGGCCCGTCGCGGCGCTCGTCGCGTGCGGCGTCGAGCGTCTCCTGCAGTCCCATCCCGGCCGCCGCGGCCGCCTCGGCGAGGATCTCGGGGTCGTCGAGATCGAACCCGCCGCAGAACGCGAGGCGGCTGGCCGCCAGGACGAACGCCCCGCCCCGTCCGGTCTGCGCGGCGAGCAACGCGGCGCGCATCGCGCCGGGGACGGCGTGGGGGCGGCGCTCCTCGGACCACACGAGTGGCAAGCGCAACAGGCGCGCCCGCGCCGCGACCGCGCTCCACGCGCCGTCGCCGGCAAGCTCGCCGCAGTGCAGCGCCGCAGCGCAGGCGGGCCGCCACTGCAGGCCGGTGAACAGCCGCTCCGCCCGCTCGGCGGCGAGGTACGTGTACGGCGACGCCAGATCAAAGAACAGCGTCGCGCGAGCGGACGCGTGCAGGACCGCCGCGTCGCGGCGCCGGCGGTCGGCCCGGTGCTCCTCCAGCGAGGTGACGGTTCCCACGATCAACCAAACGCACGAGGGGAGGAAAACTAGCGCCTACCTTTCGCACTGGTTTCACGGGTGTAAACCCCAAAAGGCGGCGCATTGGTTCGCTATATGAACCACTCCGACTATCTTCCGACCAGGCAGGCGGGGCCGGGAGACCCGTAGGCCCGTCACCCCCACATCAGGCGAGGAGCCTTTTGATGGCCGCCAACCCACCCCAGAAGCGACACCCCTACAACCAATGGGCGCCGGATGCTCGCGCGCTCGATCTCGTCGGCGACAAATGGACACTGCTGATCGTCCGCGACCTGGCCGCCGGGCCGCGGCGCTTCGTCGAGCTGCAGCGCGTGATGCCGGGCATCTCGACCGAGCAGCTGCGCTCGCGGCTGAACCGCATGGTCGCGGACGGGCTGCTGACCCGCCAGCGCTACCGCGAGGTCCCGCCGCGGGTCGACTACGAGCTCACCGACCGCTCGCGCGCGCTGCTGGCGGTGCTGGGCGCGCTTGCGCGCTGGGGCCAGGAGTGGGTGTGGACGGCGCCGCGGGACGGCGAGGCGATCGACATCGGCGCCATCCTGCGCATCGCGCCCGGCCTGCTGAGCCCGCCGGCGGGCACCGCCGGCGTCGCCGAGCTCACCGTTCGGATGGCCGACGCCGCCCCGCGCCACTACGCCCTGACCGCTGACGGGGGCTCCGTGACGATCGCCGAGCAGGAGGCGCCCGGCGCGAGCGTGCACATCCGCGGATCGGAGGGCGACTGGATCGATGCACTCGGGCCGAACGCCTCTCGGGACGGCCTGGAGATCGAGGGCGACAGGCGCCTCGCGGAGGTCCTCCTCGACGGGCTGGCGCCGTCCGGCGCCGATCGCGCCGCGCGCGTCGCGTAGATCGACGTACCGGCTATAGCTTCCGGCTGGCGGGGTAGGGTTCAGTCATCCCCTGGCGCCGCCGATGTGCTGCGCGTGCCCCGGATTCCCTCCGAAAGGAAGCTCAGAGTGTTGCGTCGCTCCGCCGTATCGTTGATTGCTGCCCTTGCCGTGCTCGCCGTGCCCGCCGCCGCGTCGGCGAAGACGAACGTCTCCGTGGGCATCGGCGACCAGAGCCCGAGCATGTTCAGCGCTCCGCTGTGGCAGGCGCTGCACCTGAAGAAGACGCGCTACTTCATCGAGTGGAACGCGGCCGATCAGGGGGCGGAGCTCCAGAAGGCCGTCACGTTCGTCACCGCCGCGAAGGCGCACGGCGTCAAGGTGCTCATGCACATCTCGACGGACAACATCAACGCGACCCCGCGCTCGCCGCTGCCGAGCGTGGCCGCCTACAAGACGAAGGTCAAGGCGCTCATCGCCATCTTCAAGCCACTCGGGGTCACCGACTGGGGCGCCTGGAACGAGGCCAACCACAAGTCCCAGCCGACGCAGACCAACCCCAAGCGGGCCGCGCAGTTCTTCCTGGCCATGCGCAGCCTCTGCACGGGCTGCACGATCGTGGCACTCGACGTGCTCGACCAGAGTGGCGTCGAGAAGTACATCAACAAGTGGTTCAAGGCACTCGGATCGAAGCGCACGACGGCCAAGGTCATCGGGATCCACAACTACTCCGAGGTCAACCGCAAGCTCAAGGAGAAGCGCTCGAAGTCGAGCATCAAGAAGTACCCGGGAACGAAGCGGATCATCGACGCCGCCCGCAGCCACAACAGATCGGTGAAGTTCTGGTACACGGAGACCGGCGGGATCGTGAAGCTCGCGAGCGCCTTCTCGTGCAGCCCGACGCGGGCGGCCGATCGCATCAAGTTCATGTTCACGCTGGCCAAGAAGTACCGGAAGTACGTCAAGCGGCTGTACACGTTCAACTGGTCGCCGACGCCGGACTGCTCGACGACGGCGCGCTTCGACGCGGGCCTCATCGAGCCAAGTGGGCTACCGCGCCCCGGCTACAACGTCTTAAAGAGCCAGCTGAAGAACTTCACGAAGTAGCCCGGTCTCACCGGGCGCGCGCCTGGGATGATTCCCAGCGCGCGCCCGGGTGGCCCAATCGGTATAGGCGGGCGGCCTTAAAAGCCGCTGCTCGCAAGAGCGTGCGGGTTCGAATCCCGCCCCGGGCATCAGCGGGCCACAGGGCCTGCTTGAGAGATCCATGAGACCCGGCGCGAGATGGGCGAATCGGCCATTAGCCTCGGGGCAATCTCGGAACTTCTCGACCACGCCGGGGTTTCAACGTCGACGGCCCGAGCGGCTGTCGGACACCACGTGGAAGTCTCAGCTCTCAAGCAGCCGGTCCAGATCGGACTGCGGGGTCCCACCCCGCTGCTTCGCCTGCAATCCGACGAGCGGCTCATCGCGCTCGTGCGGCGCGGGAACCACGGCGCGTTCGAGGCGCTCGTCGGGCGCTACCAGGCACGCCTGCTGGCGTTCTGCCGCCACATGCTCGGCTCCCGGGAGGACGCCGAAGACGTCCTGCAGGAGGTCTTCGCGGCGTCGTTCAACGCGATCCTCGCCGACGAGCGCCCGATCAACGTGCGCCCGTGGCTGTACCGGATCGCGCGCAACCGCTCGCTGAACCACCTGCGCCGCACCCAGCCGATCGGCGTGGACTCGATGGACGTGCACTTCTCCGAAGGGGGCACGACGACGGCCGACAAGGTCCACAAGCGCGAGGAGTTCCGGCTGCTCATCGCCGACGTGCAGCGGCTGCCCGAGACGCAGAAGACCGCGCTGCTCCTGCGCGAGATCGATGCGCTCTCCTACGAGCAGATCGCCGAGGCGATGGAGACGACGATCCCGTCGGTCAAGTCGCTGCTGGTCAGGGCGCGCGTGTCGCTCGCCGAGGCCGCCGAGGCGCGCCTGCTGACGTGCGACGACGTTCGCGAGGAGCTCGGTGAGGTCGCCGAGGGGCTGCGGCGCTCGACCGCGCCGGCCCGCCGTCATCTGCGCACGTGCGAGCGCTGCCAGTGCTTCAAGTCCCAACTGCGCACGACGAACCGTGCGCTTGCCGCCGTCTTCCCGGTCGCGCCACTGCTGCTCGCCAAGAAGGCGCTGCTCGCGCAGTTCGGCATGACCGCATCGGCGGGCGCCGGCAGCGCCGCGGGCGCGACCGCTGCCGGCGTCGCCGCCACCGGCGGAACGAGCGCGATGACCGCCGGCATCAGCACGATCGCGACAAAGGCCGCGGCCGGTCTTGCCGCGGCGGCGATCGTCACCGGCGCGGCCGTGGAGGTCAAGCAGGTGCAGACGACGTCGCGGGCGCACGCCGCGGCCGTCGCGGCAGCACCGGCCGCTCCGGTGCGCAGCGCGCCCGAGGTCGTGGCCTCGCTCCCACAGCCGTCGGCCGCGCCCAAGCGCGCGGCGGCCGCGAAGGACACGAGCCAGACGCACGGCGCGACCCCGCGCAAGGAGGACCCCAAGATCGTCCCCGCCACCGCCAGCACCGCCACGCCTGACGGCGCGGGCGACGTGACGACCGCGACGAGCGGAACGCCGGCCCTCGCCATCGACACCCAGCCCGACGCGCCCGAGCACACGGGCGGCGCGGCCGGACCGGCCGAGGCCGCACCGGAGGCGAGCCCGCCGCCCGCCCCGCCCCCGCCGCTGCCGGACGTGCCGGCCGAGCAGGACACCGCGGGCACCGTGGTCGCCGAGGGCTCCGGCGGCGTGATCGCCGCGCCGTAGCGTCGAGGCGCGCCAGTGGGTGTTAGGCGATCCGACGCGCCAGTGGGTGTTAGGCGATCCGGTCGCCGGGCTGTGAGCCCGCGTCAGGCTCGAGCAGCAGGACAGGGTGACCGTCCGCGACCGCCCCGAGCACGAGCACCTCGGAGCGGACGGGGCCGATCTGACGCGGCGGGAAGTTCACGACGGCGACGACCAGGCGACCCTCGAGCTCCTCGCGCGCGTAGTTCGTGATCTGCGCCGACGAGCGCTTTTCCCCCATGTCGGGGCCGAAGTCGATGCGCAACTTCCACGCCGGCTTGCGCGCCTGTGGGAAGTCCTCGACGGCCACGATCCGCCCGACGCGCATGTCGACCTTCTCGAAGTCCGCCCACGAGATCTCGTCGCTCACGACGTGCCCCCCTTGCGGTCCTCGCCGAAGCGGAAGGACCGCAGCGCCTGCTTGAGCGCACCGACGTTGCCGACGGCGTCGATGTTCGGCGTGCCGGCGGCGAACGTCGTCTCGAGCTCGAGTACGACGCCATGGCGCTGACCGTCGGGAAGCTCGGGCACGAGCAGGAGGTGACGGACGTAGAGCGTGTGCCCGTTGCGCCGTGCGCGGAAGGAGATGTTGTAGCCCACGCCGTTGTTGATCCGCGTGCGCCCCTCGGTGACGAACTCGTAGTGCTGGTAGCGCTTTTGCAGCTTCTGCATGTAGCCGTAGGCGTACAGCGGGAGCATCCCGCCGACCGCGCCCTGGTAGGGCGGCAGGTGCAGGTCGCGGATGACGTAGGACTCGAGGAACGGGCCGCGCTTCGGGCGCCGCAGCGCGACCAGCGTGCCCGCTTCCTGGACGCGGTGCAGCTTGGGGCCGTAGGCGAAGTTGAACGTGATCGGCTTGTGCAGGAGGACGACCTGCTCGTCGGGCACGCTGCGGATCCCGATGACGATCGCCGCGAGGACGAGCAGGAGCGCGAAGACGCCCGCAGCGACGCGCACGCGCAACGGGCGTGGAGCGAGGAGTTGCAGGAGCGTGGGGCCGTACTGCGGCTGGACGACGGACACGGCGGTCATTGTGACGCCCCACCGGATGACACGGCGCTGGACAGACGGTCTATCCGTCCGGCCAGTTGTGCTCGATCGTGCCGAACCGCACGATATTGGTCATCAAGTGATGCCCCTATGGCCCAGGCGACTGCTCCACACCTGCACAAGCCGATTTATTACGACCGTGTTCGCCGTCGCGTGTGGGTCTACGGCCAGCGCCTCCATCATGGGGCGACGGGCACGCTCCTGACGCTCGCCGGCGCGATCGGCGTCGGCCTCATGGCACACGACTGGAAGGACCGCGCGGTGTGGTTCGCGCGCGGTCCGCAGGAATGATCCTGCTCGCCGTCCGGGGTGCGCGCCGCCCGGGCTCACTCTCCGATCGAGAACATGGCCTCGAGGTCATGCTGTGAGAACGCCTCGAAGGCGACCATCGTGTGGGTGCGCGCAACCCCCGGCATCGTCGAGATCGATCCGGTGACGACCCCGGCGAGATCCTCGTGCGCGTGGACGTGGACGATGCAGACGAAGTCCCATTCACCCGTGACCGAATAGGCCTCGCGGACGCCCTTCACCTCAGCGAGGTCGCCGCCGAGCGTCGACATCGCGTCCCGCTCGGCCTCGACAAGCACGATCGCATGCGTCATGTGGGCCCTTCCTCCTCGTTGTCGTCGTCCTGGCGACGCGCGGCCAGCTCGCGCGCGAGTTCAAATCCGATCGAGAGGCCGACGAGCATGCTCAATCGGGTTTCCTCCTCGAGCAGCGCGCGCATGACCTCGACGCGCTCCGCGGGATCCTCGGCTTCCGCGGCCTGTGAGAGCTGCGCGTCGTGCGCCGAGTCAAACCAGCCACCCTCGAGCAGCGCGGCGCGCAGCACGCGCTGAAGGCCCGGGGCAGCGTGCGTGACGACCTCCTGGGCGTGGGCGTAGCGGTCAGGGTCGGCGAGTGCGTCGATGGCGGCGTCGACCTCCTCGGCGGTGTACGTCTCGGCAGCCGCCATCAGCGCGGCCTCAGCGCGGCCAGCGCGAGGCCAGACAGCAGGCCGAGCCCGGCGCCCACGGCGCCCGCGACCGCGCTCCCCTGAGACACGGCGGGCACGAGCAGCAGCACGGCCGCGATGACGAGCACGCCGAGCAGGTCGGCGTCGTCGTCCTCTCCGGTCCCGCGCCGGCGCGCGAGCAGGACCGGGACGAGCCACGCGCACAGCAGCCCGAGCGCCGCGCCGTGGGTGCCGAAGACGAGCGTGTTGGGGTCGATCGCGGTGGCGATCGCCAGCGCGCCGGGGCCGCAGAGCAGGAAGAGCGCGACGACGACGATCGGGCCATGCCGGCGCTCGAGCAGCCAGCCGAACACCCCGAGACCGGTGACGGCGGCAAGCTGAGCGGCGGCGCCGACGTTGAGCAGCGACGCCGTGAGGAAGCGCCACGGGTCACCGCCGAGCGCGGTCACCGCAAGGTCGGACTTGACGACGAGAGCCGCCGAGAACCAGACTCCGAAGGACAGCGCGACGAGGACGATCGTCGCCCACGGCCGTGCGAGCTCGTCGCCGCGGATGCCGGGGATCTCGCCGCTGCGCAGGCGGCCGAGGCGCTCGGGCTTCGGCTTGGCCCGCGCCTTCGGGGCGCGGTCCTTCGGCCTCGCGGCCGGGCGCGGCTTCTTGCGCCGCGAGGGGCGCTTGGGCGGCTTGAGCTCGTCGTCGGGCCGGTCGATCCGCGGTGCCCGCTTGCGCAGCCGGGTGCCGCAGTACGGGCACTCCGTGATGTAGGGGCTGACCTCTGCCTGGCAGTTCTTGCAAACCACGAAGAGGTCGGGCGCGGACACACGTCGATTCTAGGGGCACGTCACAGGTGGGCACCCGGGTCCTGGCGCGCGGGGCCGCTCAGAGCGCCGTGGCCGCGATGATCTCGGCCATGACCTCGTTGAGGTCGCTGTTGGCTTCGTAGACGACGATCTGCCGCGACGCGCCGTTGCCGCGCTCGAGCAGGTCGCGGATTCCGTCCAGGGCGTCCACGGACTTGAGGTCCTGCGCGTGCGGCGTGAGGCGCTCGAGCAGCCGCAGCCCCAGGCCCTTGGCCTGGATGCGGTCGCTCGAGGGCAGGTCGACAAGCTCGCCGCTCAGGCCGTGCCGCGCGGCGAGCCACTTGTTCTCGTCGAGCATCTGCCACGGGTATTCCGACAGCGGCTTGCCCTCGTCGAAGCGCTCGGCGAGCTCTTTGACCATCGCCTGAATGAGCGCGGTGAGCGCGACCGTGTGCTCGACCCGCGTCTGGGAGTCACAGCAGCGGATCTCGACCGTGCCGAGATTCGGGTGCGGGCGCACGTCGTACCAGAGGTAGGTGTAGTCCTCCATGACCCCGCTGGCGACCATGAACTCGACCTGGCGCTCGTAGTCCTCCCAGCCGGCGTAGGCGGGCGGCATCCCCACGCGGGGGAACGCGCGGAAGATCGGCATGCGGGCCGACAGCAGGCCGGTCTCGCTGCCGCGCCAGAACGGCGAGTTGGCGCTGAGCGCCTGGAGCACCGCGACGTGGACGCGCATGCCGTTGGCGATGTAGATCGCCTTCTCGGGGTCGTCGATGCCGACGTGGACATGCATGCCGAAGATGAGCTCCTGGCGCGCGACGAAGCGCAGCGCGGAGATGAGGTCGCGATAGCGGGGCCGCGCCACGATCCGCTGCTCCTCCCAGCGCGCGAACGGGTGCGTGCCCGCCGAGCCGATGCTCAGGCCGCGCCCGCCGGCGATGTCACGCACGCGGTGGCGCAGCGCCTTGAGCTGCTGCTCGGCCTCGCTGACGCCGGCGCACGGCTTCGTGGCGATCTCGAGGACGGACTCCATGAGCTCGGGCTTGATCTCGCCCTCCTCACGCTCGACGTTGCTTGCGCCCGCGTCCTCGAGGAGCGACTCGATCGCGTTCACGAGGTCGAGGCTCTTCGCGTCCACGATCATGAGCTCCTCCTCGACGCCGATCGTGTAGCTCGGCCCGGTGAAGTTGTGGCGCATCGCGCGGGAGCGTACTTGCGAGGCGGCGCTCGACGCGCTCGACGCGCTCGGATCGCGCCACAACGCGCACGACCGCGTGCCGATCCTGCAACGACCGCTGCACCACGCCCGAGGCGCGCCGTAGCGTGCCGGACATGCCCCGCTACGTCGCCGCCGTGCTCGTCGTCGCCCTCGCCGCCGCCCTGGGAGCGCGCTCGGTCGCGGGCGGTGACGGGGACGGCGCGCCGAGCCGCGGCAGCGCCACCGTCACCCGGGTCGTCGACGGCGACACCGCGGTGCTCGCCGGCATCGGGAAGGCGCGCTTCATCGGCGTCGACACCCCCGAGGTCTACGGCCACCGCGACTGCTTCGGACCGCAGGCCTCGGCGTACACCAAGCGCATGCTCGACGGGCGCCGTGTGCGGTACGTGATCGGCCGCGAGCCGCGCGATCGCTACGGCCGCGCGCTCGTCTACCTGTGGCTCGCCGACGGGCGCTTCTTCAACCAGATGCTCGTCAGCCAGGGGTACGCGCGACCGATGACGATCGCCCCGAACGTGGAGCACGCGGAGCTCTTCACGCGGCAGGCGCGCACGGCGCGCGAGCGGGGCCGCGGGCTCTGGGAAGCGTGCTCGGGGCGTTAGGCCTTGACGCCGCGGGCCGGCGCGGAAACCTGGCGCGACGTGCTGAACGCCCGCGAACGCGTTACCCTCCGTAACGAATGGCAACCAAGATGAAGCAGTCCCTCGCCGAGCTCGAGCAGGCATTCGTCGAGGAGATCTACGAGGATCGCGCGCGCCGCAACTCGCTTCGCCGCAGCGCGATCATGCGCTCTCAGCAGCGCCGGCTCGACCAGGTCCACAAGCGCGGGACGGCGCGCTTCATCGTGCTCGTGCTCGTCCTGCTCGCCACCGCGGCCATCGTCGCGATCGCGATGTTCCGCACGCTTTACATCGTGATGGGCTGACGCCGCGAGGCGTCGCGCTACGAGCTGAGCTTGCGCAGTGCTTCGTCGACTGCGCCGCCGGTGGCGACGCCGCCGCGTTCCGCCTGGATCTCGAGATAGACCTCTTTGCGGAACACCGGAATGTCACGGGGAGCCTGGATCCCGATCCGTACCTTCTCGCCCATGATCGACAGAACCGAGATCTCGATGTCGTCACCGATCATGATGCTCTGATTGGACTTACGTGTCAGGACCAGCATTTTTCGGCCACCCTCCTTGGGTCGTGTCAACTCAATCAGGTTCATAGCCCAAACACAAACGGGGCTAACCGTTTGCATGGGAGCCCTCCGCCCACCCCATCCGGGGGCTCTTGCGACCGGTTCTTGTAAGGTCCGCGCCCATGGCACGACGCTCTCTGCGCCCCCATCTCAACCAGATCCGCGGCTGGGTCCGCCAAGGCCGGACCGACGCGTGGATCGCCCACCAGCTCGAGGCGACCGTTCAGCAGATCGAGGTCTTCAAGCGCGACAACGATCTCGCGCCGGCCGACGCTGAGAACGGCGACGCGCCCGGCAAGGACTTCGACGACGAGATCGATCTGCGCGCGGAGGACGACGCCCTCGTCGCCGCGGAGATCGAGGCCGCCGAGGCGCTGAAGGCCAAGGAGGAGGCCGAGGAGGCCGCCCGCCGTGCCGAGGCCGGCGAGGACGAGGGCGACGACGACGACGAGACGCCCGCAAAGGCAGCTCCTCGCCGTCGCGGACGCCGCGGCGGGCGCGGGCGCGGCAAGGCCACGGGCCCGCTCGAGGGCACGTTCGACCATGGCGAGGAGGGCTACGGGCTGTGGCTTGATCCCGCCGTGACCGACAATCCCGTGTACGCCGAGCACTGGGCCGGCCACCGGCCCGTCGAGGTCACGATCGAGGAAGACCAGATCGTGATCCGCCGCACCGGCTCAGACGCCGCCGACGACGACTGACCCGCCCTACGTCCGGCGACCGCCGGCGAAGTCGCGTGCATCGCGCAGATACCGCAGATACGCGGCATCGGCCACCGTGCGTGCGTCCCAGGCCCACGGCGCGTCCGGAGCCACCGTGGCGGCAAGATCCGTGCACCAGTCCGTGCCCCGCTCGTAGAGCTCAGCGAGCTCATCGGTCGTGAACGTCCCGCCGAGACGGCGGCGCAGCTCGGCCTCGATCGCGGCGACGACGGTCTCCAGCGCGCGGCGCTGACCCGGAGGTGCTCCCGCGAGACGCCGCTCGCCCTCCCGCCACTGCTCAAGCGCGATGTCGAAACTCGTCGCCACGGACGAGCGAGAGTACCCGCCGTCCGGACGGTGCTAATCGCCGCCGCGCGGTAACCCGCGCACGACGAAGGCGCGCTCGTCGCGGCGGACCATGCCCAGCCGGCGCGCCTCGGTGTCCACGGCGCCGGGCGCCTGCAGCGCGCGCTTGCGGGCCAGCAGCTGGCGATGCTCGTGCTGCAGGGCGCTCACCTCGCCGCGCTTCGTCTTGGCCTCCTGGAGCGTCGAGATCCATGTGCGCAGCGGGCCGATGTAGAGGTAGATGAGCAGCACCCCGACGACGAGCAGCCCCATCCGCCCCACCCGGTCCCAGCGCACGCGTGGAGCATAATCGGCCATCGCAGCGTCGTTCGCGGCGCACGGGCGCCCTCCTGCCTGTGCTCGACGTCTGTCGGAGCGCCGCTCAGGCCCGCAGCACGCTGCGCCCGGGGAACTCGGCGTCGGGCCCCAGCGCCTCCTCGATGCGCAGAAGCTGGTTGTACTTCGCGACGCGGTCCGAGCGCGACGGGGCGCCGGTCTTGATCTGGCCGCAGCCGGTGGCGACGGCGAGGTCGGCGATCGTCGTGTCCTCGGTCTCGCCCGAGCGGTGGGACATGACGGCGGTGTAGCCGGCCGCCCGGGCGGTCGAGATCGCGTCGAGCGTCTCGGTGAGCGTGCCGATCTGGTTGACCTTGACGAGGATCGAGTTCGCGACGCCGGCGTCGATGCCGCGGGTGAGGCGCTCGGTGTTCGTCACGAAGAGGTCGTCGCCGACGAGCTGGACGCGGTCGCCGATGGCGTCGGTGAGGGACTTCCAGCCGTCCCAGTCCTCCTCGTCCATGCCGTCCTCGATCGAGACGATCGGGTACCGCGCGACGAGGTCTGACCAGTAGGCAGCGAGCTCGTCGGCCGACAGCGAGCGACCCTCGTGCTCGAGCACGTACGCGCCGCCTTCGAAGATCTCGCTCGTCGCGGGATCCAGTGCGATGAAGACGTCCTCGCCCGGCGAGTAGCCCGCGGTGGAGATGGCCTTCATGAGCATCTCGAGCGCCTCCTCGTTGGAGCCGAGGTCAGGTGCGAAGCCGCCCTCGTCGCCGCCCGCGGTGCCGAGCTCCGCGTCGTGCAGCGTCTTCTTCAGCGCGTGGAACACCTCGGCGCCCATCCGCAGACAGTCCGCGAACGTCGCGGCACCGGCGGGCATGACCATGAACTCCTGGAAGTCGACCTTGTTGTCGGCGTGCGCGCCGCCGTTGAGGACGTTCATCATCGGCACCGGCAGCACGCGTGCGGACTCGCCGCCGAGGTAGCGCCACAGGGCCATGCCCTCCTCCGCCGCCGCGGCGTGGGCGGCCGCCAGCGACACGCCGAGGATGGCGTTCGCGCCTAGGCGCGACTTGTTCGGGGTGCCGTCGAGGTCGATGAGCGCGCGGTCGAGGCCCGCCTGG
>JAWVGM010000022.1:0-7835 GCA_033855075.1 Solirubrobacteraceae bacterium
GGGTGGACGCCTGCGCAGTGTGGTGCGGGCCATCGATGAACAAGGGGTTGTCCTTCATGACGCGCTCCACCTCGACCCGGCGACGTCGCATACCGACGCCCACGTCGCACTCGCGCCCGGGCACCGCGTGGCGGGGACGCTGTGCCTCCTCGGCACCGAGCTGCCGGACGAGCCGCATTTCGCGCTGGCCCGCGGGGGCGTGCTGCGCCGCGCGACCGCGGGGGACATGGCCGAGCTCGACGCCGAACTGGCAGAAACGTGGTGTCGGTGGATGGTGAGCGTCCTGGGCACCTCCTCCTAGCCCGTCCACGCCGCACGCACACGGGCCACGAGCTGAGCCGGCTTCTGGATGCCCTGGTCCCAGGTCACGCGCAGCACACGCTCCCCGCTCGCTTCGAGGATGGCCTGGCGCTCGGCGTCGTCCTCGCGGGCGAGCTTGCCGTCGTGCCAGGCCGCGCCGTCGGCCTCGACGACGAGCCGCTGGGCCGGCCAGCGGAAGTCGGGGACGATCTTCCGCCCGCCGCGGAAAATCGCCTTGTTGACGTCGGGATGCGGCAACCCGCCCCGCAGGAGCACGTCCAGGACGACGTCCTCGAGCTCGCTGCGGGTCGGGGCCGGGCCGGTGGCGATGAGGTCGGCGAGCCGTCGTGAGCCGCGCTGGGCGGTGTTGCGGGCGAGGACATCAGCGATCTGCCGCACGCTCGCCCACTGCTCGGCCTGGGCTTGACGAACGGCACGTCTGAGCCGGTGCGACGAGAGTTCGGCCGCGAGGTCAAGACAAGTCCGCGCTGCGGTCGTGACCGGGATGCCGTGATGGCGCCTGACGTCGTCCTCATGCAGGCGCATGCGGTGGGGACGTAGGCCATCCTGGTCTCGGCCCTTGTCACCGACCACAATCACGTCCACGTCCCGCCACTGCCACCGCATGAACCCCCAGAGCACGGCTGCCGCGAAATGGCTCAGCACGGCACCGGGTCCGCACGCGAGAACGGCCGCCATGAAGTGGGCGTAGAGGTTCCACGCCTCATGCCCCACCGCGTAGACACCTTCGTGAACCGGGTGAAGCCGACCCTGCCGCTTGCGCACCCAGATCGCCTTCGAGGTCAGCCCGCACTCTCTTAATTGCTCAAGCGAGATCCGCCCGTGCTGCTCTGCCGCGCGGCGCGCTACCCGCTCGTCGGGGTGAGTGGGGATCTGATGCCCCACAGGGTCGCGGAATCCCCATTCACCTTGTTGGGGCGTGCTCATGGGGCATCGTGGCGCCCTCCGCGTGACGGAACTAGTCGCGTTTGTGGCGACTCTGCGGAGGAAGGGCTACGAGTCGGCGGGTGGGAGCACCGCGGGCGCTCCGAAGGCAACCAGGGCCTCGGGGAGCACGACCGAGCCGTCCTCCTGCTGGCCGTTCTCGAGCAGCGCGATGATCGTGCGGCCGACCGCGACGGCCGTGCCGTTGAGCGTGTGGAGGATCTCCGGGCGCCCGCCTTCCTCGCGCATCCGTATCTCCAGCCGTCGCGCCTGGAAGTCCGTCGTGTTCGACGTCGAGGTCAGCTCGCGGTAGCCCGCCTGGCCGGGCAGCCACGCCTCGATGTCGTATTTCTTCGCGGCACTCGAGCCGAGATCGTTCACGGCGATGTTCACGACGCGGTAGGGAATCCCGAGCTCGCTCATGATCTCCTCCTCGATCGCGAGCAGCCGCTCGTGCTCGGCAGCGCCCTCCTGCGGGCGCACGAACGAGAACATCTCGACCTTGTCGAACTGGTGCACGCGGAAGATGCCGCGCGTGTCCTTGCCGGCTGCGCCGGCCTCGCGCCGAAAGCACGGCGAGAAGCCCGCGTAGCGCAGCGGCAGGTCAGCGGCGTCGAGGATCTCGCCCGCGTGCATCGACGCGAGCGCGACCTCGCTCGTGCCGACGAGGTAGAGGTCGTCGGCGGGCAGGTGGTAGATCTGCTGCTCGGTGTCCGGCAGGAAACCCGTGCCGTACAGCGCCGGCTCGCGCACGAGCACAGGCGGGATGACCGGCTCGAAGCCGTACCCGGTGAGCTTCGCCGTCACCCACTGCACCAACGCGAGCTCAAGGCGGACGAGGTCGCCGCGCAGGTAGGCAAAGCGCGAGCCCGACAGCCGCGCGCCGCGCTCCATATCGATCCGCTCGCCCGCGAGCTCGAGGTGGTCGCGCGCTCCCCCCCGCAACCGGTCCGGGATCTCGCCGACCTCGCGCAGCACGATGTCCTCGGGCTCGGCGGCCGTCGGATCGGGCAGGTTGGGCAACGTCGAAAGCAGCTCCTGCAACTCCTCCTCGGCCTCGCGGGCGCGCTCGCCCAAAGCCTTGACCTCGCCCGACAGCCCCTTCAGGCGCTCGAGGACGTCGTCCACGTCGCGGCCCTCGCGCTTGGCCGTCGCGACCTCCTCCGACGCGGCCTTCTGCTCGGCGCGAAGGCCCTCCGCGCGCTGCGTCGCGTCGCGCCAGGCCGAGTCGAGCTCGACGACTCGGTCGATCCGCTCAGCCGAGTCGTCGCCGCGCCGCGCCAGGGCGGCTCGCACGGTCTCGGGCTCGCGGCGGATGAGCCTGAGGTCGAGCACGACGCCTCAGGAGCCGGGCGTGCCCTTGCCCTTGCGCTGATCGCCGGAGTACTCGGCGAGGAAGTCCGCGATGGCCTGCGCCTGGGGCCCGGTCACGATGTTCTCCGGCATGATCGCGCCGGAGAACCCGCCGTTGGCGATCGCGAAGAGGACGTCGTCCTTGGTCTCGTTGCGCTTGTCGAGGTTCGGGCCGTCGGTGCGCTCGCGGTTCTTCACGTTCGACGCCGAGCCGTGCGTGCCGGCCGCCGACAGCGTGTGGCAACCGCCGCAGCGCTGGGCGAACAGCTCGGCGCCCGTGTAGTTCGGATCGGTCTTCGCCACCTCCACGGTCGCCGACCCGCAACCGCCTGCGACGAGCGCCGCGGCGGCAAGGCAGGCGGCGGTCAAAACGCGGCGGGCCATGGGCGGCGCAGATCATACGGAACAATGCAGCAGGCGATGCCCCGCTTGCTCACCCTCGCCGCCGCCCTGGCGGCGGCCGCGCTTGTCCTGGCGAGCTGCGGCGAATCAGACTCGGTCTCCACGAGCGCGCCGATTCTGCGCCTCACCGTCGACGAGTACCGGATCGTCCCGCAGAACCTCACGGTCAAGCTCGATCCCGCGCGCAACGGGCGCCTGAAGATCGCGGTGCGCAACACGGGCCGGCTCACGCATAACCTCGTGATTCAGATCCCGCCGAAGAAGTTCCGCGAGCGGCCGACCGAGGTCGCTCGCGTGAAGACGATGCAGCCCGGCGAGGAGGGCGACCCGATCAAGGTCCGGCTCAAACCGGGCACGTACCGACTCGTGTGCACGATCGGCAACCACGACGACCTGGGCCAAACCGGGAAGCTGACGGTGAAGGAGTGACGGGCCCGGCGAAGAAGCCCCAGGGCATCCCGGCGCCGGTCCGTACAGACGGGCGCATCGACGACGCACAGCCTGTCTTCACGGCGGCAACCGGGGCCGGCGCCGGGGCCCCCAACTCGTCCGCAGAACACCGACCCACCCACCCCGACGCCGGGGCCCCCAACCCGTCCGCAGAACACCGACCCACCCACCCCGACGCCGGGTCCGGGGCCAACCCGTCCGCAGGACACCGACCCACCCACCCCGACTCGTCCACCTTCCGCGACGCGATCGGGCGGTTCGCCACCGGCGTGACGATCGTCACCGCCTCCGGGCCCGGCGGCCCAGCGGGCATGACGACGAACGCCGTCACGTCCGTCTCGCTGGACCCGCTGCTCCTGCTCGTCTGCTTCGACCACAGCTCCCGCACGCTCGACGTCGTGCGTGAGTCCGGCCGGTTCGCGGTGAGCGTCCTGGGCGTCGGCGACGAGGAGCTCGCGGCGATCTTCGCCTCGAAAGCCGCCGCGCTGGAGAAGTTCGAGGCGGTGACCGGCCAGCTTCCCGGCTTCGGCTGGGGCGAGGCCGAAGGCGTGCCCGTGCTCGAGAGCGCGCTCGCGTGGCTCGTCTGCGACGTCGCCGAGCTGCATGCGGCCGGCGATCACACGATCGGCATCGGCGAGGTCATCGCGATGGCGACCGGGCCTGACCGCGAGCCGCTCGTCTTCTACGCCGGCAGATACACGACGATCCCGTTGCCGTAGCCGTTCAGCCCGGCCGCGGTTTGACGATCTCGTACGATGTCGACGCCCAGCGGCGGCTGTGGGAGGCCAGCGGGACGCTGATCGCGCAGACGGGGTAAACGGCAGTCTGACTGCCGACGCCGCGAAGGCAGATCCGGTTGACACCCCGAGTAGGAGCGTGCACATGCCCCGATCCAGTCGCATCCTGGCCGCCGTATCGACGGCGGCGCTCATCGGCGCCGCCGCATCCGCCGCGCCGGCCGGCGCGGCGACCATCACCGTTCCCTCCTGCGTCGTCGACTACGGCGCGGCGGCCCAGATCCCGTCCCTGCCGATCAGCGGGACGGGCTTCACGCCGGGCGGCGGGGTGAACATCTCCTACGCGAGCACCGCCAACCCCAGCCCCGGGCTCCTCGGCTCCACGGACACCGACGCGGCCGGGAACTTCTCGGCCAACTCGCTCCCGGTCCCGTTCAAGAGCGCGACGACCAAGCAGCAGGCGTTCGTTCTCGCCGCGACGGACGCGGTGAACCCGGCCATCACGGCGGCGACGCAGTTCCAGCAGGTGCGCTTCGGCGCATCGGCCAACCCGAGCAAGGGCCGCGCGAAGCACAAGGTGCACTACACGGCGCGCGGGTTCACCATCGGCCTCCCCGTTTACATGCACTTCCGCTTCCACGGCAAGACCAAGAAGACCGTGCGCCTCGCGACGGCCAAGCCGCCGTGCGGCATCGCGACGCGCAAGCTGAAGCTGCTGCCGACCAAGGTGCGCTACGGCACGTGGAAGGTCTACATCGACCAGAGCAAGACCTACAACAAGAACACGGTCATCCAGGCCGTCGGCCAGATCACGATCACCAAGGTGTTCTCCTAGCACCCGATGGTCCGACTGTCCCGGCGCCTTCTGTTGGCAGCGTCCGTCATGGCGTTGCCCGGCGGCGTCGTGACGGCCGGCCCCGCGGCGCCGCGGGCCGGCGCCCAGGCGCCGGCCCCGGTGGTGAGCGTCACGATCGGCTGCGTCATCTTCAGCGGCGCCTACAACGAGCTGCAGGTGCCGCTCAAGGGCTCGGGATTCTCGCCGAGCACCGCCGGGATGCCGAACGTCGTGACGCTCCAGACCACCACGCCGTCCGAGCCCGGCCCGAAGTTCCTCGGCACGACGCAGACCGACGCGAGCGGCGCCTTCTTCGGCGCGACGCCCCCGGCGATCTTCAAGACGAACAAGACGCAGAGCGAGACGTTCACGCTCATCGCGACCGACGGGCTGAACCCGCAGATCAGCGCGACGACGACGTTCCGCCAGGTGCGTGCCGGCTACACGCGGGAGCCGGATCCCACGCGACCGGAGCAGAAGGTGCGGCACGTCGCGCGCGGCTTTCAGACCGGCGAGACGATCTGGGCGCACTTCCGGCACGGCGGCAAGACGCAGGCCACCAAGCGCCTCGGCGTCGCCAAGGGCCCGTGCGGCATCGCGTCGCGGAAGATGCGCGCGCTGCCGGTCTCAAACCCGGACGTCGGCACGTGGAAGGTCTACGTCGATCAGCGCAAGACGTACGCCGTCACCACCCGGCCGCAGGCACGGCTGTCGTTCAAGATCGTCCCGCTCGGCTAGCGACCGCAGCTACTAGGCGATGAGCGCCCCCCGCAGGGCGAGCACCGCGACGACGAGCGCCGCGAGCGCCATGACGCCGATCTCCCGGCGCACGATCTGCAGGACGACCGAGCGCTGCTTGTCCTCGGGCAGCTCACCGACCGCCCGGGCGTCCTCGAGGCCGCGGTTCTCGAGCACCTGCTCGGCCGCCGCGACCCGGAGCTGCTCGGCGACGAAGCCGACGACGACGGGCAACAGCGCGTAGAGCCAGTACAGGTTGTCGGCCGGCTTGAAGGCCGCGGCCGCGAGCACCCCGGCCGTGAGCGCCCACAGCGCGGCGACGATCTGGCCTGCGCGCAGCAGCGGCCAGACCGCGGCGTGGGGCTCGACGATCCACCACCGCCAGCCCGCGAAGGCGGCCGCGACGGCGTTGACGGCGAGCGTCACGAACCCGGCGGCGACGGCGATTGTGTGGCTTGTCATGCCGGCTCAGGCGATTCGCGAGATGTGCTAGCTGATAGAAAGAGAACGTGCTCAGGAGCTATTTGCCGGCCCTGGTCTTCGTCGGACTCGGGGGCGCCGTCGGTGCGGCCTTCGTGGCCTTCAACGCGCTGTTCGGCCCCAAGCGCGACATCCCGCAGAAACAGGACCCCTATGAGTGCGGCCTGCCGTCCGAGGTCCAGCAGGGATTCCGCTTCGGCATCAGCTTCTACCTCATCGCGATGCTGTTCATCCTGTTCGACATCGAGGTCATCTTCCTCTATCCCGTCGCGATCAACCTCAAGGCGTTCGGGACCTTCGCGCTCATCGAGATCATCGTCTTCATCGCGCTGCTGATGGCGGCCTTCGTGTACGTGTGGAGACGGGGGGCGCTCGAATGGCGGTAAAGCGGGAAAAACTGATCCTTCCCGGCGACCCGGGCGACGCCGACGACAAGGAGGCGTTCCGCATCCGTCAGCTGCGCGCGCAGGACATGCTGCGCGGCGACATCGACGACGCCGACCTGCAGAAGTACGTCGAGGAGCGCGTGCTGACGACGACGCTCGAGAAGGCCGTCGCCTGGGCGCGCTCCAACGCCCTGTTCCCCGCGACGTTCGGCCTGGCCTGCTGCGCGATCGAGATGATGTCGATCGTCGCCGCGCGCGTGGATGTCGCGCGCTTCGGCTTCGAGGCCTTCCGCGCCTCCCCGCGCCAGGCCGACCTGCTCATCCTCTCCGGCCGCATCTCGATCAAGATGGCGCCGGTCGTGCGCCGCATCTACGACCAGATGCTCGAGCCGAAGTGGGCGATCGCGATGGGCGCCTGCTCGAGCTCGATGGGCGTCTTCAACAACTACGCGATCGTGCCCGCCGACAAGTTCATGCCCGTCGACGTCCACGTGCCCGGCTGCCCGCCGCGGCCCGAGGCGCTCATGCACGGGATCCTCAAGCTGCGCAAGAAGATCCAGGACGATCCGGACCTCGGCTGGCGCGACGGCTACGGCGCCCACGGCACCGAGGAGATCGTGTCCTTCGCCGACGAAGAGCTCGACGAGACCGCCGTGAACGTCTTCGGCGCCGGGAACACGCTCGGTGCCTGACGCCGTCGGCCTCGAGCTCCTCGCCCAGGAGCTGCGCGAGGCCGACGCCGGGTCGGTCCTCGACACGCTGCACTTCCGCGACAAGGGCACCATCGAGATCGCGCCGCCGACGGTCGTCGACACGCTCGAGCGGCTGCGCGTGAAGGGCTTCGCCGCGCTCATGTCCGTGCACGGGGTCGACTACTACCCCGACGAGCCGCGCCTCGGCGTGCATTACGAACTGCTCGACATGAACGCGCTCGACCGCCTGACGGTGAAGCTGCGCGTGCCGCTCGACGCACCGGAGGTGCCCTCGGTCACGCCGGGCTGGCCCACGGCCAACCACCAGGAGCGCGAGATCTACGACATGTTCGGCGTCGTGTTCTCCGGCCACCCCGACCTGCGCCGGATCCTCATGCCCGAGGACTACGAGGGCCACCCGCAGCGCCGCGACTTCCCGATCGGCGGCGAGCCGGTCATGTTCACCGTCGACGAGGCGCACGGCAGGACGTACACGCAATGAGCTCCACCGACCTCG
>JAWVGM010000023.1:0-4242 GCA_033855075.1 Solirubrobacteraceae bacterium
CGCCTGAACCACCTCGAGCGCAACGCCTCGAAGGGTTGCGAGGTCAAGTACGTGTTCAACGACACGTTCAGGCCATAGCAATGACGTAGTCGGTTGCCGAAGGTCATCGCTCGCGATGGCCGCGGGAGAAACCGATCTCACGGGCGGGGCCGAGTTACGGCCCCGCCCGTTTGCGTTGCCGTCCGGCGGCGACGATTGCGACCGGCGAAGTTGTCGGTCTGGCTGTGGCAGTTGGGACACAGGAACTGAAGGTTCTCCAGCCGGTTGTCCTCGCCCTTGCCGTTCACGTGATGCAGCGCAAGCGAGAGTGGCTTGCCGAGCCAGGTCGTACACCCGCAGCCCTCGCATCGGTTCTCCTTGAGGCCGAGGTCGAGCAGGCGCTGCTTGAGATGGTTGCGGTTTCGTGGTGCGCCCAGCAGGCGGTCGAGCGGCATAGCGCGTGGCCTGGGCGTCACGGCACCACGCCGCACCGCGTTGCTCCACGCCGACGACGAGAAGCCGTACATCGCGGCGCATTCTGAGACCGACAATCCGCAGTCGTAGGTTCGCTGGACAGCGTCCCAGTCAACTCGCCGAGCGGCCGACAGTCGCGGCGGGATTCCGAGCTTTCGTGCGTGATAGGAGACCGTGGGCGCGCTGATGCCAAGCGCCCGCCCGATCGCCGCCTGGCTCAGCCCTTCGGCGAGCAGCCGTCCGACCTCGCTGCGTGTCCTGCCCGCCGGCGGTTGTCGGCGCACCGGTCGTGGCACGATGTCGCCGCGACTGATGGCGCTGTCCCATGCCCCGACCGAAAAGCCGAAACGCAAGCGGCACTCGCGCAGCGAGTGACCGCGGTCGTGGTAGCTCTGGATCGCCTGCCAGTCGAAGCGCGAGCTGCGTCTGCGATCGATCGGGAACCCGAGTCGTCCGGCGCGCCGAGTGACGGTCGACGGCGACACCCCGAGTCGCTGCGCGATCTGCGATCGCGGGACACCCGCCTCGAGGAGCGCCTTGAGAGGTTCATCGGACACGAACACATGTTCCCATTCCTGGCGGACAGAACCTCAGACCGTCGGGGCTATACTCGCCCACGCCTTGCCGGGTGGAGTAATCGGCAACTCGCCAGGTTCTGGCCCTGGAATTCAAGGTTCGAGTCCTTGCCCGGCAGTGTTCGAACCTCGGGTGCAGACGCCCGGGGGTGAGGCGAACCACCGCCAGGGGTCCTGGATGCGGCGCGTGGCAGGGGTGAGATCGGTCGGTGCAAGCCGACCTTCTCCGAGCCGGGACCCGCCAGGTTCGCCGTCCACCGTCTGCTCACGCTGCTCGCCCTCAACCTCGTCGCCGGCGCGCTGTTCGCCGGTTGTGGTGGCGCTTCACGACCATCCTGTCGCGCGCCGGCACGCGCGCCACGGTCATGGTCTCCGAGGGCGGCTACCGCGGGATCGTGCGCCTCGCCCGCCGGTAGGGTGTCTGGCGGATCCAGGGCCGCAAGCGCATCGTCTGACCCGGAGGCCTGAGGCTACGCCGCGGCCTGCTCCATCCAGTCGCGGTACAGCCGCCAGTAGGCGCCCTGTGCGTCGAGGAGCTCGTCGTGCGTGCCCTGCTCGACGATCTGCCCGCCGTCGAGGACGACGATCCTCGACGCCTGGCGGATCGTCGACAGCCGGTGGGCGATCACGATCGAGGTGCGACCCTGCAGCAGCCTCCGAAGACCGGACTCGATCCGGCCTTCGGTGTGCAGGTCGACCATCGAGGTCGCCTCGTCGAGGATGAGGATTCGCGGATCGGCCACGAGCGCGCGCGCGAAGGCCACGAGCTGGCGCTGCCCCGCCGACAGCTGCGTGCCGCGTTCGCCGACCGGGGTGTCGTAGCCGTGCTCGAGCGCCGAGATGAACTCGTCCGCGCCGACCGTGCGCGCCGCGGCGCGCACCTCGTCCTCGGTCGCGTCCGGTCGCCCGAACGCGATGTTCTCGCCGATCGTGCCGCTGAAGAGAAAGCCCTCCTGGGGCACGATCCCGAGCTGGCGGCGAAGCGACGCCTGGGTCACCGAGCGCAGGTCGTGTCCGTCGACGAGCACGGCGCCGCTCGTCGGGTCATAGAAGCGCGCGACGAGCTTGGCGATCGTCGACTTGCCCGCGCCGGTCGCGCCGACGAGCGCGACCGTCTGGCCGGGCGGGACCGTGAGCGACAGGTCCTTGACCGCCCACACGGCGTCCTCGCCCGCCGAGTAGCAGAAGCTCACGTCGCGCAGCTCGATCTCCCCGCGCAGCGACCCGAGCTCGACGGCATCCGGCGCATCGACGAGGTCGGGCTCGACGTCGAGCAGCGAGAAGATCTTGTCGAGCGCCGCCATCCCCGATTGGTAGGTGGTGTAGACCTGCGAGAGCTGCTGGATCGGGTCGAAGAAGCCGTTGAGCGCAGCGATGAACGCGACGAGCACGCCGACCGTCACGTTGCCGTCGATGGCCTGCAGCCCGCCGTAGATGAGGATCCCCACGGTCGCCAGCGCGCTCAGGAGCTCGACCGCGGGGAAGTACGCCGCGTTGAGGTAGACCGTCGTCATGTTCGCGTCGCGGTTGGCGTCGTTGAGCTCGCGGAAGCGGCGGCGGTGCTGCGGCTCCTGACCGAACGAGCGGACGATCCGGATGCCCGACAGCGATTCCTGCAGGTAGGCGGTGATCGACGAGATCGTCTCGCGCGTCCGCGCGTAGGCGTCGGCTGAGACGACGCGGAACGCCAGCGATCCGATCGCCATGACCGGGAAGATGAGGAACGTCAGCAGCGCGAGCTCGACGTTGAGGAACATGAGGATCGCGACCGTTCCGACGAGCGTCAGCGAGCTCGAGAACAGCGTCACGACGCTATCGGTGACCAGCTGATCGAGCGCCTGGACGTCATTGGTCATGCGCGAGATGAGCGCGCCCGCCTGCCGGCGCTCGTAGAAGCCGACCGGCTGGGACTGCAGGTGGCTGAAGATCCGCAGGCGCAGGTCCTGCAGCGCGCGCTGGCCGACCCACCCGACGAGATAGGTCTGCGCGTACGACGCGCCCCAGAAGACGAGCGCGCTGACCACGAAGGCGAGCACGACGAGGTTGAGCGTCGAGATGTCGCCCTTGCGGATCCCGTCGTCGATCGCGTACTTCGCCAGCGGCGCCGGCGCGAGCGCCGCCGCGGTCGCGGCGACGAGCGTGACGAACATGAGGATGACCTTCGTGCGGTACGGCGCCAGCAGCGCCGCCAGGCCGCGCAGCTTGCGCCCGCGCCCGCCGGTCTGGCGCCAGCGGCGCAGGATGTCCTCGCGCAGGTCGCTCATAGCCCCGCCACCTCCGGCTCGCGCGGCTTGCGCGTCAGGAAGACCTGGTCGGGCAGGCCCTTCTCGACGATCTCGCCGTAGAACGCCGAGCGCTCGAGCAGTTCCTCGTGCGTGCCGTGGTCGAGCAGCCGGCCGCCTTCGAGGACCGCAATCTCGTCGGCGAGCGCGATCGTCGACAGGCGGTGAGCGATGACGAAGGTGGTGCGGCCCTTCATGACCTCGGTGAGCGCGCGCTTGATCTGCTGCTCGGTCGAGGCGTCGACCGAGGAGGTCGCGTCGTCGAGGATGAGGATCCGCGGATCGGCGAGCAGCGCGCGCGCGATCGCGATGCGCTGGCGCTGGCCGCCGCTGAGCGTCAGTCCGCGCTCGCCCACCCGCGTGTCGTAACCCTCGGGCAGCGCCTCGATGAAGCCGTTGGCCTGCGCGCGCGTGGCCGCGGCGACGACCTCCTCGCGCGTCGCGTCGGCGCGGGCGTAGGAAATGTTCTCGTGCACGGTCGCGCTGAAGAGGAACGGGTCGTCGGTGACGACGGCGATCTCGCGGCGCAACGCGCGCGGGTCGACCTTGCGGACGTCGGCGCCGTCGACGAGCACCGCGCCCGCGGTCACGTCGTACAGGCGCGAGACGAGCTGCACGAGCGTCGTCTTGCCCGAGCCCGTCGCGCCGACGATCGCGATCGTCGTGCCGGCCGGGACATCGAGCGTGACGTCGGCGAGCGCCGGCTCCGCCGTGCCCTCGTAGGTGAGCGTCGCGCCGCGCAGCTCGACGTGACCCGATCCCTCCGGCAGCGGTCCCGCGTCAGGCGCCGCCACGATGCGCGGCTCGCGGTCGAGCAGCTCGAAGATCCGCGCGCCCGACGCCGTGGAGCGCTGGGACATCCCCAGCAGGATCCCCACGGTGCGCATCGGGCCGAGCAGCGCGAGCAGGTAGGCGTAGAACGCCGTGAACGC
>JAWVGM010000024.1:0-63176 GCA_033855075.1 Solirubrobacteraceae bacterium
GAGGAGGATGATGCTTCGACATGTCCGTGCGCTTCATCTTCCGCTGCCAGTTCTGCGACGAGCAGCCTGACCCGATGACGCAGCTCAGCCTCGAGGAGGCGATGCGCCAGCGGACCTGGGGTGCCTATCAGGACTGCCTGCCCGGAAAGTGGCTCATGTTTCACGGCCGCGGGCTCTACGGCCACCCGCGGTACGCCTGCGCGGAGCATCGCGGCGATCTCGTCGCCTACCTGCGCCAGCACTTCGGCAGCGTCGGCTTCCACGTCTGGAAGCGCCCGCCGTATCCGACGAGCCTCGCCCACGCCGACACCGACCGCGCCTGGATCGAAGCGACGCGCGGCACGCGCTGGAGCGGCTGGTAGCCAAGCCCCACGATATCTTTGCCCGGCCCCGGAGGATCGGCGATCCAGGACGAACCTTTTCTTTATGAGTGTCGTCCGACCGTCAATACGCGAGCACGCGGGAATCAGAAGAACGCGAAGACCCGCCGTAACGGGCTCTCCCAGAATGGGCGATCCAGGACTCGAACCTGGGACCTCTTCCTTATCAGAGAAGCGCTCTAACCGACTGAGCTAATCGCCCGCGGCGAAGTCGCTGAAGCGGCGTCGCGGCGCACGATTCTACGCCACCGCGCGCGGGCGCAGACGGCGGGCGAGGGCGAGTGCCTCGTCGGGGTCGTCGAACGTCAGCTCGACGCGATAGCCCGTGCCGCGCGGGCGGACCGTGACATCGATGCCGAGGGCCGAGCCGAGCTCGTCCGTGATGCGCGTCGCGGCCGCGATCTGGTCGGGGTGCGGCTCGGTCGCCGTGCGCCGCGGGGTCACGGGGTCGTTCGCGGCGCGGGCGCGGCCTTCGAGCGTGCGCACCGACCAGCCGTCCGCCGCCGCGGAGCGGGCGAGGTCGCACCGGGCGCCGTGATCGGCGGCCAGCAACAACGCGCGCCCGTGACCCTCCGACAGCGCGCCGCGCTCGATCAGCGCGATCGCCTCGTCGGGCAGGTCGAGCAGGCGCAGGAGGTTGGAGACGGCGACGCGGCTGCGCCCGACCCGCAGTCCGACGGACTCGCGCGTCAGGCCGAGCTCCTCCACCAGCGCGGCGCAGGCCCGCGCCTCCTCGACCGGGTTGAGGTCCTCGCGCGCCATGTTCTCGATGAGCGCGGTCTCGAGCGCCTCGGCGTCGTCGCGGTCACGCACGAGCGCCGGGATGCTCTCGAGCCCCGCCAGCTGTGCCGCGCGCCAGCGGCGCTCCCCCGCGACGAGCTCGTACGTGCCGCCCGCGACCGGGCGCACGAGGACGGGTTGCAGGACGCCGCGCTCGCGCAGCGAGCCGGCGAGCGACTCAAGCGCGGCCTCGTCGAACGAGCGCCGCGGCTGCCCCGGGTTCGGCGCGATGAGGTCGACCGGCAGCGAGCGCAGGTCGTCCGCCCCGCCGGGGCCGTCGCCGGAGACCGACAGGATCGCCGCGAGCCCCCGTCCCATGCCTCGATCTGCGCTCATGATGTGGCCCCCGTTCGGACGACTTCCTTGGCAAGCTCGAAGTACGCGTCCGCGCCGGCGCAGTGCGGATCGTGGTGCGTCACCGGGCGGCCGTAGCTCGGGGCCTCCCCGATGCGGACGTTCCGAGGAATGACCGTGTCGAACACGAGCGAGGGGAAATGCTCACGCACCTCGCGCTCGACGTCGCGGGCCAGTCGGGTGCGCCCGTCATGCATCGTCAGCAGCATCCCCGCGACGGTGAGGCGCGGGTTGAGCTCGCGCTGGATGAGCGCCAGCGTGTCGAGCAGGCCGGCGAGCCCCTCGAGCGCGAAGTACTCCGTCTGCACCGGGACGATCACGCGGTCGGCCGCAACCAGGCCGTTGACGGTGAGCGGGCCCAGGGAGGGCGGGCAGTCGATGAGCACGTAGTCAAAGCGTTCGCGGACACCGGCCAGCGCGTCGCGCAGCCGCCCCTCGGACGCGGGCTCGCGCGGCAGTTCGACGTTCGCCGCCGCCAGATCCGGGTGGGCCGGGACGAGCTTGAGCTGGTCGATCGCGGTGTCGTGGACGGCGTCCTCGAGGGCGCAGACGCCCGAGAGGACACCGTAGATGTTCGGCTCGGCGTCCTTGCGCACCCCGAGCGCCAGCGTGGCGTTGGCCTGCGGGTCGGTGTCGACGAGCAGCGTCGCGTAGCCGGCCTCGGCGATGCACGCGGCGACGTTGACCGCGGTCGTCGTCTTGCCGACGCCGCCCTTCTGGTTGGCGATCGCGTACACGGTGCCCATCGGCTGAGTCACGCTACCGAGGACGGCGGTCGGAGCCGGTGAACGATTCGGACCCGAACCGTCGAGTGCCCTCAGGTAGACGCTCTGAGTGGGCGTTTGCTCGCCATTCCCGGTCGGCGAGGGTAGCGGTTCGGGGTCAAACCAACCTTCAGGTAGACGTGTAGATGATGATGCTCGGCGTCATCCCAAGGCCGGACCGGCCGCACCGCCACCGCCTCGAGGCCGGTCGCCGCCGCGGCCGCGGCCGCGTCCTGCTCCTCGCGCGCGTCGCGCTTGCCCTTCCAGGCCACAAGGGCGCCGCCTTCGCGGAGAAGCGGGGCTGCGTACTCGACCACGACGTTGAGCGAGGCCAGCGCGCGGGCCGTCACGACGTCGCAGGAGCCGATGCCCGCGTCCCAGGACTCGGCGCGCGCCGGCACGGCCTCCGCGTTAGCCAGGTCGAGCTCGGCGATCGCGCGGCTCAGAAACGCGCACTTGCGCCCGTTGCTCTCGACAAGCGAGACCCTCGTGTCGGGCAAGGCCACCGCGAGCACAAGGCCCGGAAACCCGGCCCCCGATCCCAGATCGGCGAGCGTCTGCGCTGCGCGGACCTGCGGCAGGTCGAGCGCCATCAGCGCATCGGCGACGTGGACGTCGACGGCTTCCTCGGGAGTCCGGACCGCCGTGGGCGCGTGCGGATCCTCGGAAACGACGGCGAGGAGCCGCTCGAGCTGCTCGGACGCGCCGCGCGGCAGCTGGTATCGCTCGGAGAGTCCCCGCACCCGCCTGGCGACGAGATCCGCCCCCATCAGTGCTCCCGTTCATGGATCCTGGCGATGTAGCCCGCGTATCGCTCGCGCATCTCCCTCAGCCTGCCCGCCGCATGGGCGTCGAGCTCGGGTACGATGAGCGCGTCAAGCACCGGCAGGACGTCCTCGACGAGCGCCGGTCCGCGGGCGACCCACTGAAAGTACGACCGAGCGCCGTGGTGGTAGGGCCCGTAGAGGCGTGAGCGCGGAAACCGCTCGACGAGCCAGCGCATGAGCGTCTCGTGGCGCACGTGCTTGCGCAAGATCACGTGGGGCTGCTTGCCGTCACCGCCGAAGGAGCCCTCGCTCATGAGCACGCCTGCCACGAGGCCGCGTTCCGTGTCGCTCAGCATCCCGGGAAGTGTTTCACCGGGGAGAAAAACGTGAAACGGCCTATGTGTCGTCAGCCAGTGGCGCCACGATGAGGTGCCGGTCGGGCTCGTCGCCCTCCGAGTACGTCTGCACCTCGCCGCGGTCGCGCAGATACTCATGCACGAGCCTGCGCTCGCTTGCCGTCATGGCGTCCAGCGCGACGGGGCGCCCGTAGCGCAGGGCGTCCTCGGCAGCCCCGTCTGCTTGGCGCTGCAACATCGCCTCACGCCGCTCGCGGTAGCCCTCGGCGTCGATGACGATCTGGCGGCCGCCCTCGCGCTGACGCGACGGCGGGCGCGCGCCCGAGATCCGCTGCGCAAGGTGCTGGACCGCATCGATCGTCTGGCCGTGGCGACCGATGAAGAGGCCCAGATCCTCGCCGTGCACCGTACCCGTGCAGGTCTCACCGTCGTCGGTCACCTCCACCCTGGCGTCCAGGCCAAATGCCTCGACGACGCGGTCGAGCAGTTCCTGCACGGCCTCGCTCGGATCGTGTTGCTCGTCGGCCATCAGCGGCGGCGCCCTGATCGCTTCTTCTTCTTGCGTGGTGGTGGCGGCGGCGGACCCGTCCGGTCCGGCTTGGGTGCGCTGGAACCCGAACCTGCCTTCGGCTTCGCCGTCGACGTGGACTTCGCCGACCCGCCGGATGGCTTCGCCGTGGCGGTCGCGGGCTCCTTGCTCGGAGCCTGTCGTTGCTCGGTCATCGCTGCCAGGCGCGCCATCAGCCCTTTCTTCGCCGGCTCCAGGCCGCCGCCGTTGGCGTCTGGGGGTGGGGGTGGCGCGATCGGTTTGCCGTCCGCGCCCTTCGCCGGTTGGATCGGGCCCAGCCGCTTGCGCAGCACGTAGCCCTGCCCCACGGTCCAGAGGTTCGTCGTGATCCAGTACACGATGAGGCCGGAGGGGAAGCTGATGATGAACGGCGTGAAGATGAACGGCAGGCCGTACATGAGCATCTTCTGGTTGCGGTCGCCGGTCGACGGGGTGAGGACGCTCGACAGCAGCTGGGACCCGATGTAGAGCACGACAAGCGTGATCAGCACGGCGCCCGTGGCCTTCGCCGTCAGGTCCGGAATGAAGAGGAACTTCTCGGCGCCGCTCATCGCGCCGTCGACCTGACCGCACGGCACCTTGCTCTGGCCGCAGATCTCGAAGCGCAGGTCGGTCTTGAGGAGGTAGAAGAGGCCGATGAAGAACGGCAGCTGCGCGACGAGCGGAAGGCACGAGGCGAACGGATTGATGCTGTTCTCCTGG
The DNA here is from genome assembly GCA_033855075.1 of Solirubrobacteraceae bacterium. Classification (GTDB taxonomy): domain Bacteria; phylum Actinomycetota; class Thermoleophilia; order Solirubrobacterales; family Solirubrobacteraceae; genus CADCVQ01. The sequence continues at coordinate 4,672 of JAWVGM010000024.1, forward strand.
TAGACCTTCATGACCTCCTGGCGCTGGCGCTCCTTGTCGTCCTTGTACTTCTCCTGGACCGCCTTGATCTGCGGGGCGTAGGCGACCATCGCCTTCATCGACTTGAACTGCTTGACCATCAGCGGCGACAGCAGCGCGCGCACGCAGACCGTGAGCAGCACGATCGACGTGCCCCACCCGACGCCGAACGTGTCGTGGAAGAACACGAGGACGGGCTTGAGCACGTCCACGATGAATCTGATCGGGGGAAGGAGCGCGAAAGGGATCATGAGGATGGGTGGGCGGACGAGCGCGAGGAGAACAGACGCTGGGCCTGGACGGGGTCATAGCCCCCGTCACTGAACGGGTTGCAACGCAACAGCCGCCAGCCCGCCAGCGCCAGCCCGCGAAGTATGCCGAACTCCCGCACCGCCTGGACGGCGTAGGCCGAGCAGGTGGGCTCGTACTTGCAGCGCCGCGGCAGCAGTGGCGAGACCGCGCGCTGGTAGACGCGGATCGGGGCGAGGACGACGCGGCTGGCGAGGCTCACGCCGCGGCTCCGCCGGCCTGGTCGAGCAGCTCGCGCAACGCGCCGCGGACCCCGGCCAGCCCCTCGCGCTCCGCGAGCTCGCGCGCCTCCGGACGCGCCACGACGACGACGTCGTGGCCGGCCGGCACGCGCTCCACCTCCGCGTCGAAGGCCTCCCTGAGCAGGCGTTTTACGCGGTTGCGGTCGACCGCGCCGCCGACCTTTCGCGAGACCGACACGCCGAGGCGCGCCTGGTCGCCCGTGCTGCGCGGAAACGCGTAGACGACGAGGTGCCGGTTGCCGTGCGAGCGCCCCTGCCGGTACGCGCGCTCGAACTCCGCGCTGCGGGAGAGCCGGCCGCGGCGCGGACGGCGGCCGCCGGCTGGTCGAGAGCTCGGTTCGTGCACTGCAAGGAGCCTAGTCTGCCCGGGGCGCGTCCACGCGCCGACGGTTCGCGGCGTCAGACGGTGAGCCGCTTGCGGCCCTTCTGGCGGCGGCGCTTCAGCGTCAGGCGGCCGCCCTTTGTCTGCATGCGGGCGCGGAATCCGTGGGTACGAGCGCGCTTGCGCTTCTTGGGCTGATAGGTGCGCTTCATGCGGCGCAGCACTCTAGCGGACGGGTCGCGCGAGGTTTTTCCCGCGACGTGCGGGCTAACCCGAAAACACACCGGGTGGGGCATCCGGCGAGCCGTCGGGACGCTGCTATATTCGCCGCCGCCGGGGCGCTGGACGGCCCCCACGATGTTCCCGCGGACCCACTCCGAAGGAGTCGATGACGCCTGGCGCACCACAGCAGCTCGCGCACGACTGGGCGCTCATCCGCTCAGAGCTGCGTCGTGCTGTGCCCGACTCCACGTACGAGATCTGGCTCGCTGCGCTCGAGCCGCGCGCGGTCATCGGCGACGCCCTCCTCGTCGCCGCGCCCGACGAGATCCGCACCTGGGTCGCCGACCGCTTCGGGCGGGTCCTGCAGACCTGCGCGGCGGCGGTCCTCGGCCCGGAGACGACCGTCGACGTCGTCGCCCCCGATGCGCCGATCACGCCCGAGGGCTCGACGGCTCCAGCTCCCCGCGCCGTACACGAGCGAGGCGGGCGGCCCGGGCCCTCCGACGAGATCGACTTCCATCCCCGCCTGACGTTCGAGCAGTTCGTCATCGGGCCGTCCAACCGCTTCGCCCATGCCGCCTCGCTCGCGGTCGCCGAGATGCCCGGCCAGGCCTACAACCCGCTCTTCCTCTACGGGCCGCCCGGGCTCGGCAAGACCCACCTCCTGCACGCCATCGGGAACTACATCTGCGCGCACGGCGGGGGGCTGCGTGTCCGCGCGACCACGGCCGAGCGGTTCACGAACGAGTTTGTGGCCGCCATCGGCAACAAGGACATGGAGGCCTTCAAGGCGCGCTTCCGCCACACGGACGTGCTGCTCATCGACGACGTCCAGTTCCTCCAGCGCAAGGCGAAGACCGAGGACGAGTTCTTTCACACGTTCAACGCGCTCTACGACACCGGCAGCCAGCTCGTGCTCACGTGCGACCGGCTGCCGGCGGACATGGCCGCGCTCGAGGCGCGGCTGCTCGAGCGATTCCAGTCCGGCCTCGTCGCCGAGCTGCAGCCGCCCGACCTCGCCACGCGGCTGGCCATCCTGCGCAAGCGCGTGCAGCAGGACGGCGTCGCGCTCGAGGACGAGAGCGCCCTGCACGCGATCGCCGCGCGAGTGTCCATGAACGCGCGTGCGCTCGAGGGCGCGCTCATCCGCGTCGTCGCCTTCCACTCGCTCACGGGACGTCGCATCGACGGTGCGCTCGCCGACGAGGTCCTCGAGAAGCTCTACCCGCCCGAGCGTCAGTCCCGCCTCACCCCCACGATCGACGACATCCAGGAACTCGCGTGCTCTCGCTTCTCGGTCACGCGTGACGAACTGCTCTCTTCACGGCGCAGCGGGCGGGTCGCCTGGGCACGGCAGATCGCCATGTTCCTCGCGCGCGAGCACACCGGCGCCAGCCTGCCCACGATCGGTCGGGCCTTCGGCGGCCGCAACCACACCACCGTGCTCTACGCCTGCCGCCGGGCAGCCGAGCGCATCGCGGCCGATCCCGACGCCAAGGCCGTCGTCCGCGATCTCGAGCGCGAGCTCACCTCCCCCGCCACCGTCGACCGAACGACTTGACAGACTCTCCCCAGCCGCCGCGGGCCGGCCGCTCCCAACTCTGCCCGCACCCTGCGAGACATTCCGCAGTTGTGCACATCTACACAGCCCCTATGACTCCTATGTCCTATCTGAGGTGTTCATCGTGAAGCTCGAGACGCCTTGTGCTGAGCTGCTGACACAGCTCGGCGTCGTCTCCCGCGTCGCCTCGACTCGTAGCGCCGTGCAGGCTCTCTCCGGCGTCCAGGTCAGCGCCAGTTCCGACGGCGCGGAGCTGCGCGCCACCGACATGGAGGTCGGCCTGCGCGTCCCGCTGCCCGCGTCTGTACAGCGAGAGGGCACCGTGGTCCTGCCCGCTCGCCTGGTGCTCGAGATCGCACGCTCGCTGCCCGGCGAGACCGCAACGATCGAACTGCGACCGGCCGAGCAGGACGTCGAGATCGCGTCGGGCGCTGCCACGTTTCACGTCAGGACGCTGCGAGCCGACGATTTTCCGCCGCTGCCCGAGCCGGGCGGCGACACGGTGGTCGCGGTGCCGGCCAAAGCGTTCGTCGAGACGATCAACCGCGTCGCGCGCTCGGCCTCGCGTGACGAGACACGGCCGATCCTCACCGGCATCCTCGTCTCGGCCAACGAGGCGGAGCTGCGCATGGTCGCCACGGACTCCTACCGCCTGAGCGTCAAGGAAACCCGCCTGGAGACGCCGCTGGATGGCGGCTTCGAGGCCAACGTGCCGGCGCGTGCCCTCCAGGAGCTCGCTCGGATCGCCCAGGCGGCCGAGGCCGACGAGCTCACCGTATCGGTGCGCGCCAACCAGATCGTGTTCGAGATCGGCGGCGACGTCCTCTCCTCCCGTCTGATCGATGGTCAGTTCCCGAACTATCGCCAGCTCATCCCCGACGCCTACGAGCACGAGCTCACGCTGGCGTCTGGCGAGCTCACGGATGTCGTGCGCCGTATGAGCCTCATGGCGCAGAAGAACGCGCCGCTGCGGCTGCGCTTCACCGAGGGCGAGCTCACCGTCTCGGCGCAGACGCCGGACGTCGGGGAGGCGACCGAGCAGCTCCCCGTGCCGTTCGCCGGCGAACCGTTCGAGATCGGGTTCAACCCTGAGTTCCTGCGCGATGGCCTGGAGAGCGCCGAAGGCCAGGACCTCGTGCTCAAGCTCATCAGCCCGCTGCGCCCCGGCCTCATCGAGGCCGCCGACGGCAGCGGCTTCATGTACCTGATCATGCCGATCAGGCTCAACGTCTAGGCGGGCCGGGCCGTCATGGGCAGCGCGGAGCGATGATCGCGACGCGGCTTCGCCTGCGCGACTTTCGCAGCTACGAGACGGCTGACGTGGCGCTCGGCGTCGGCCTGACGATCGTGCACGGGAGCAACGGCGCCGGCAAGACCAACCTCATCGAGGGGCTGTACTTCGGCTGCACGGGGCGTTCGTGCCGCACCTCGAACGAGCGCGAGGTCATCCGCTTCGGCGCCGGCGCCACGCGCGTCGAAGTCGACCTGCGCGACGACGAGGACCGCCCGCACACGCTTGCCGTGGGCTTCGCGCCGGGGGAGGACAAGCGGCTGCTCGCCGACGGCGCGCCGGTGCAGCGACTCGTCGACGTGCAGACGCGGCCGCTCGTCGTCGTGTTCCTGCCCGATCGCCTTGAGCTCGTGAAGGGCCCGCCCGCGCTGCGCCGGTCGCACATCGACCAGGTCGTCGCGGCGACCTGGCCGGCGCGGGTCGCGACGCGCAAGGCGTACTCGCAGGCGCTCGCGCAGCGAAACGCCCTCCTGGCGCGGGTACGCGCCGGTCGGGCCGCCGCGAGCTCGCTGCCCGCGTGGGACGCCGAGCTCGCCCGTCACGGCATCGCCCTGCGCGACAACCGCGCCGCGGTCGTGGACCTGCTCGTCCCGCGCTTCGCCGCGATCGCCGCTGCCCTCGGCCTCGGCGAGGAGGCCGAGCTGCGCTACCGGCCGCGCTCGCGGGCGCAGAGCGCAGACGAGCTCGCGGCCGAGCTCGCCGAGCGCACGGACTCAGACCTCGAGCGGGGCTTCACCGGCCACGGGCCGCACCGCGACGACCTCGCGCTGCTGCGCCACGGCCGCGAGCTTCGCTCCTACGGCTCGCAGGGCGAGCAGCGTCTCGGGCTGCTCTCGCTGCTGCTGGCCGAGCGCGAGGCACTCGCGGCGACGCGCCGCGCGCCGCCGCTCATGCTGCTTGACGACGTCATGAGCGAGCTCGACCCGGAGCGCCGCGCACTGCTCGCCCAGATGCTCGGCGGCGCGGGGCAGAGCCTCATTACCACCACGGACCTCGCGCACGTGCCGGGCGGGGACGCGGCCGGGGTCACGCGCCTCGCCGTCGCCGACGGCGTGATCCTTCAGGACGTGGTGGCGGCGTAGGTGGCGCGCCCGCGCAACCTGCGCCCGCTGCGCCCGGCGGTGGAGTCGCTGGCCGCGTCCCTCGCGCCGGCGACGCTGCTTGCCGACGTGCAGCGCGTTTGGGAGGGCGCCGCCGGGGCCGCCATCGCGCGTGAGGCCGGCCCGCTGTCGGAGCGCGACGGGACCGTCACGCTGCTGTGCTCGTCCGCGGTCTGGATGCAGGAGATCGACCTGATGGGCCCCGTCCTCGTGGGCAAGATCAACGCGGCGCTGGGCGCCGAACGGGTGCGCGCCGTGCGCTGTACGGCGACCCGCGGGCGCCACCCATCGGCCGAGGATCGATAACGGCCGCGGGCCGACCATGTCGCGCCGCCAATTTTGCTGCATTTTGCAGGTCTTTTGTCACGCCTTACCGAGCGGGTCACGGACCGGTGTTTGGTATAGTTACGTCAAGCAGAAGCACCGGCCCCGGCCCGTCCTGGACTGACGCGGACCCGGGGCTTTCTCACGTTCGGAGGATCAGTTGGCGAAGGACGACGGCAGGCTCGACGGCAACACAGGCACCACTGGCTACGACGCCCAGGACATCACCGTTCTCGAGGGGCTCGAGGCGGTGCGCCTACGGCCCGGTATGTACATCGGCTCGACCGGTGTGCGCGGCCTGCACCACCTCGTCTACGAGGTCGTCGACAACTCCGTCGACGAGGCGCTCGCCGGCCACTGCACCGAGGTCCTCGTCACGATCCACCCCGACAACTCCGTCACGGTCATCGACGACGGCCGCGGGATCCCCGTGGACCTCATGGAGAAGGAGGGCAAGTCCGCCGTCGAGGTGGTGCTCACCGTGCTGCACGCCGGCGGCAAGTTCGGCGACGGCGGCGGCTACAAGGTGTCGGGCGGCCTGCACGGCGTCGGCGTCTCGGTCGTGAACGCGCTCTCCGAGCAGCTGTGGATCGAGATCCAGCGCGAGGGCTTCGTCTGGCGCCAGGAGTACCAGCGCGGCGCGCCCCAGGGCCCGCTCGTCAAGGGCGAGCCATCCAAGCGAACCGGCACCACGATCACCTTCCGGCCCGATGCCGAGGTCTTCGAGACGACCGACCTCGACTTCTCGGTGCTCGAGCAGCGCCTGCGCGAGACCGCCTTCCTCACCCGCGGCCTGCGCATCGCGATCACCGACGAGCGCGGCGAGGGCGCCTCGGCCGAGTTTCGGTACGACGGCGGCATCGAGGACTTCGTGCGCTACCTCAACGCCAACAAGGAGTCGATCGGCAAGAAGGTCATCTACTTCGAGGGCTCGAGCGACGAGGGCGCGGTCGAGGTGGCGATGCAGTGGAACACGACCTATCAGGAGTCGGTGTTCTCGTTCGCCAACAACATCAACACGCACGAGGGCGGCACGCACCTGTCGGGCTTCCGCTCGGCGTTGACGACCGTGCTGAACCGGTACGCGCGGGCACGCGGCCTGCTCAAGGAGAAGGACGACAACCTCAGCGGCGAGGACGTGCGCGAGGGCCTGACCGCCGTCATCTCCGCGAAGCTCACCGATCCGCAGTTCGAGGGCCAGACGAAGACCAAGCTCGGCAACCCGGGCATGGAGGGCTTCGTGCGCTCCATCGTCTACGACCGGCTGACCGAGTTCCTCGAGGAGAACCCCACGGAGGGCAACGCGATCATCCGCAAGGCCGTCCAGGCAGCGCAGGCGCGCGCCGCGGCCCGCAAGGCGCGCGATCTCACCCGGCGCAAGTCGGCGCTGGAGAACTCGACGCTGCCGGGCAAGCTCGCCGACTGCTCGGTCAAGGACCCGTCGCTGGCCGAGATCTTCATCGTCGAGGGCGACTCGGCCGGCGGCTCGGCCAAGCAGGGCCGCGACCGCAACACGCAGGCCGTGCTGCCGCTGCGCGGCAAGATCCTCAACGTCGAGAAGAGCCGCATCGACAAGGTGCTCAAGAACATCGAGATCCAGGCGCTGATCACCGCGATCGGTACTGGAATTCGCGACGAGTTCGACATCGCGAAGGCGCGCTACCACAAGATCATTCTCATGACAGACGCCGACGTGGACGGCGCTCACATCCGCACGCTCGCGCTGACGCTCCTTTACCGTGAAATGCCCGAGCTGATCGAGCACGGATACGTGTACATCGCCAAGCCGCCGCTGTACAAGCTCAAGCAGGGGTCCAGCGAGCGCTACATCGAGAAGGACTCAGAGCTCGAGCAGATCCTGCTCTCCGACAAGCTCGAGAAGATGATGGTCTTCGACCGTCACGGCACGCAGTTCAAGCTCACCGAGGCGCGCTGGCAGCGCTTCTCGCGCCTGCTCAAGCAGTACGAGGGCTGGTCGTCGACGCTGCGCGCCGAGTACGGCAACGACACGGTCGGCTTCCTCGAGGAGTCCGGCGTGCTCGACGAGCAGGTCGCAAGCGTCGAGGCGGCGATCGAGCTGATCGAGCGCGACGGCATCGAGAACTCGCCCTACGAGACAACGCTCATCCGCCAGGACGCGGTCAACCTCATGGTGCGCGCGGTCGAGACGAAGACCGGCCTTGCGCGACTGCTGCCGATTCCCAAGCGGCTCTTCGAGGCACAGGACTTCCGCAACTTCACCCGGGTCCACACGCAGCTGACCGAGATGGCCGGCAACGCGCCGTTCACCGTCAAGCTCGGGGACGCCAACGAGGACGCGCCGTCCTTCCACGCGCTGCGCGAGGCCGTGATGACCGTCGCCCAGAAGGGCATCACGCTCCAGCGCTTCAAGGGGCTCGGCGAGATGAACGCCTCGCAGCTGCGCGACACGACGATGGATCCGTCGATGCGCACGCTCGCCCAGGTCTCCATCGAGGACGCCGCGCAGGCCGACCAGATCTTCTCGACGCTCATGGGCGACATGGTCGAGCCGCGCCGTCAGTTCATCGAAGACAACGCGCGGCTCGTCGCGAACCTGGACGTGTAGCTCATGGCATCGATCGACACCCTCAGCGGCGGCAACATCGAGCCCCGCGCCCTCGAGGACGAGATGCGCAGTGCGTATCTGGACTACGCGATGTCGGTCATCGTCGGGCGCGCGCTGCCCGACGTGCGCGACGGCCTGAAGCCGGTGCACCGCCGCGTGTTGTTCTCGATGTCGGAAAACGGCCTCGGGCCCACGCGGCCTTACCGTAAGTCCGCGTCGATCGTCGGCGACGTGATGGGCAACTATCACCCGCACGGCGACTCAGCGATCTACGACGCGCTCGTCCGACTCGCCCAGGAATTCTCGATGCGCTACCGGCTCGTCGACGGCCAGGGGAACTTCGGCTCGATCGACGACGACCCGGCGGCCGCGATGCGCTACACGGAGGCCCGTCTCGAGCGCATGGCGATGGAGATGCTGCGCGACCTCGACGCGGACACGGTCGACTTCGTGCCCAATTACGACGGGCGCAAGCAGGAGCCGACGGTGCTGCCGGCGCGCTTCCCCAACCTGCTCGTCAACGGGTCGTCGGGCATCGCCGTCGGGATGGCGACGAACATCCCGCCGCACAACCTGCGCGAGGTCATCGGCGCCGTCATCGCCTACATCGACGACCCGGCGATCGAGGTCCCGGCGCTCATGCGCCACATGCCCGGCCCCGACTTCCCGACCGGCGGGATCATTCTCGGCCGCGGCGGGATCCTCGACGCGTACGAGACCGGGCGCGGCCGTGTGCGCGTGCGCGGCAAGGCGCACACGGAGGACGTCGGGCGCGGCAAGGAGGCGATCATCGTCACCGAGCTGCCCTACGCCGTGAAGAAGGGCGGCGAGAGCGGCCTGATGATCAAGATCCGCGACCTCGTGATCGAGAAGAAGATCACGGGGATCTCCAACCTCGAGGACCACTCCTCAGAGCGCGGCGGGATGCGGATCGTCATCGAGCTCAAGCGCGACGAGATCCCCGAGGTCGTGCTCAACCAGCTCTATAAGCACACGCCGCTGCAGACGACGTTCGGCGTGAACATGGTCGCGCTCGTCGAGAACGTGCCGCGCACGCTCGGGCTGAAGGACGTCATCAAGCACTACGTCACCCACCAGCGCGAGATCATCGTGCGCCGGACAAAGCACGAGCTGCGCGTCCTCGAGCGCCGCGTCCACGTGCTCGAGGGCCTGCTGATCGCGCTCGCCAACCTCGACGCGATCATCGAGCTCATCCGCGCCTCGCGCGACCGCGAGTCCGCCCGCCAGCAGCTCGTCGAGCGCTTCGCGCTCACCGAGATCCAGGCGTCGGCGATCCTCGACCTGCGCCTGTCGCAGCTGACGGCGCTCGAGGCCGACGCGATCAAGACCGAGCACGCCGACAAGGTCGAGCGCATCGGCGAGCTGCGCGCGATCCTCGGCGACGAGGCCAAGGTCTTCGAGATCATCAAGGAGGAGCTCGAGGAGATCGCCGACCGCTTCGGCGACGAGCGGCGCACGCTCATCACGGACTCCGAGGACGAGATCGACATCGAGGATCTGATCGCCGAGCAGCAGATGGTGATCACGATCACGAAGTCGGGCTACATCAAGTCCCTGCCGCTGACGACGTACCGAGCGCAGCAGCGCGGCGGTCGCGGGGTGACCGGGATGGACATGAAGGACGGCGACTTCATCGAGCACCTCTTCGTGTGCTCGAGCCACGACTACCTGCTGTTCTTCTCCAACCGCGGCAAGGTCTACCGCTCCAAGGTCTACGAGCTCCCGGAGGCCTCGCGGACGGCGAAGGGCCGCGCGCTCGTGAACGTGCTGCCGCTGCGCGAGGGCGAGCGGATCCAGTCGGTGCTCTCGACGCGCGACTTCACCGAGGACAAGTACGTCGTCTTCGCAACCAAGCGGGGGATCGTCAAGAAGACCGAGCTGATGGCGTACAACACGCCGATCAAGGCCGACGGGATCATCGCGATCAACGTCCGCGACGACGACGAGCTCGTCAGCGTGCGCGGCACGAGCGGCGCGGACGACATCCTCATGGTCTCGCGCAAGGGCCAAGCCGTGCGCTTCAACGAGTCCGACGCGCGGGCGATGGGCCGGGACACGTCGGGCGTGCGCGGGATGAACGTCGATCAACCCGACAACGAGGTGCTCGTGATGGACGTCGCGCGCGATGACCAGGAGCTGCTGGTCGTCACCGAGAACGGTTACGGGAAGCGCACGCCCATCTCCGAGTACCGCAAGACCAAGCGTGGTGCCATGGGCGTCGGCACGATCAAGCTGACCGACGCGAAGGGTGCGCTCGCCGGCGCGCTCGTCGTCCGCGAGCACGAGGAGCTCGTGTTCATTTCGCAGAGCGGGATGGTCCAGCGCACCGCCGTGCGCGGGATCAGCCGCTACGGCCGGCTCGCGCAGGGCGTGCGGCTCATGAACATGAAGGAGGACGACCTCGTCTCCGCGGTCGCCCTCGTCGTCGAGTCGGCCAACGGCGTGGAGGACGAGGTGCTCTCCGACGGAGAGGCGGGCCCGCCGGTGGACGCGACCGGCGACGTTCCCGACCCACCGTCAGACGACCCTGACGGGACCGCGCCAGCCTGAGATCTGCCCCGCCGACCGTCGGCGCCGTTCTGTACTCTGCACGGACCAGAGAAAGGAGGTGGTCCGAATCAGCTCAAGTTCTTGCGGGACCCTGGAGGTGACCGGCCGCTAGGTCGGAAGGCTGGCTCCGCCCAGCGAATCCACACCGGGCCACCCCCGAGCCGGGATTGCCGGACTGGTCCCACCGGCTGAAGGCGAAGTACGTCCAGCTCGGGCTCTAGTTCCAGTCAGATAGTCATGCGAGCGGCGCCCTCAGGGGCGCCGCTCGTCGTTTGCGGGAGCCCGCTCGACGCAGGACGCCTGAACAGCGCCAACGTACGCAGCTGGTGCGAGATCGGCTCCCTGCAGATCCGGATGCGCCGGGCGACCCACGGGACGTCGCGCGCCGGCACGTCGGACGCCAAGCGGCGCAGAGCCGGGCACTCCGCACTACGAAAGCGGCCAACGTCGACACATACGTGCGGTCGCCCCGACCGACCGCGGGGTGCCGGTCGTCGCGCGATCCGGCAGCGCCGGTCGATCGATTACAACGCGAGGATGAGACGCAGTGCTTCGTCGAGCGACTGCAATTCGGCAGCGTTGAGTCTGCCGGCGGACCTGCCCAGCCGCTGCCGGTCTACCACGGTCGTCTGTTCCACGAGCACGCGCGTCTCGGCGCCGAGCACTTCGATTGTCGGCCGGAACGTCGCCGGTCGTGCGCGCCTGGACGTCGGCGCGACGAGGACGGTGCTCAGGCCGAGGAAGTCGTCCGCTTGTACGATGACGGCGTAGCGCGCTCCGCGTTGTTCGTGGCCACGCGCGCGAGTCGCGGCCGGCAGGCGAAACACCTCACCGCGGACCACGGTCAGTCCTCCGCAGCGGGCGCCAGCTCAGCCATCTGCCGGCGGATGACGCGCATCTCCTCTCGATCGGCTGCGTCGTCTGCGAGTAGTCGGACCTCCTCACGCACCGCCGCGCGTCCGCGGCGTCGTGCCGCTGCCTCGCGCAGGGCGGTGCGAACGGCTTGCGAGTCGTTCAGGCCTTCGGCGCGCACGACATCGAGTGCCGCGGCGCTCGCATCATCAAGCCGCACGTGGAGCGAACGAGCCACGCTCCAAACGTAGCACGCTTCGTGCTACACGGCCGGCGAACCCGGGCAACTACCCAATGGACCCCAACCCGGTGGGCCGTTGGCTCGGACCAGACAACCTCAGCAACGGGCTGCACACGATCCCCGAGCAAGCCGTCCTCGGCTTCCTCACCGACCAACTGACACGCCACCGCGCCAACCAGCCGACACCCCTATAACGCCTGTCGACACGGCGCACGTATTCGCGCCCGCCGTCGTCAAGCGACCCGACGCCGGCATTGCAGCGGGCATCGGCAACGTCGTCTGGTTCATCTTCGGCGGCTGGTGGCTCGCGCTGGGACGCCTGGTCGCGGGCGTCGTGCTGTGCGTGCCGATCATCGGCATCCCGCGTCGGCTGGCGCGCTGTCCCGCGGTCGGGATGCGCTCAGGCCGCTTCGGGCAGCCACTGCTTCCACGCCGCCGGAATCGTCGGGCTGGCGACGTGGATGAAGACCTGCGGATGCGGGACGCGCGGCGGGTGGCGTGGGTGCATGCCGACCTTCTGGGGCAGGTGGTCGCCCTTGCGCCGGTTGCACGGGGCGCACGAGGCGACGATGTTCTCCCAGGTGGACGGGCCGCCCTTCGAGCGCGGGATGACGTGGTCGACGGTGAGGTTCGCGCGGGCGCCGCAGTACTGACACGTCCAGCCGTCGCGGGCGAACACGGCCCGGCGCGTGATCTTGCGCCGGTGGGTGTCGCGCGGGACCTTCACGAACGTGACGAGGCGGATGACGATCGGGCGCGGCAGCGTCGCGTGCTCGGAGCGCAGCTCCAGCGAGGAGTGCTCCACGATCTCGGCCTTCTCCTTGAGGAGGAGGACCGCGGCGCGGCGCACGGTGCAGACGTTGATCGGCTCGTACGTCGCGTTCAGGACAAGCACACGGCCAGACTCACGTCCGCGCCGCCGGTGCTCCGGATGCGGCGCGAACCCAGATGGTCCTGGTGGCGGAGACTGGGTCGCCATGACGATCGCGCGGAATTCTAACCAGCGCCACCGTCGGCGGTGGCGTAGGAGCCGAGAATCTTCACGCCCTCACAGTGCTTGCGTAGCCCGTCGATCGCCCCGGCGACGGCGTCCTCGCCGGCCGCGCCCTCGCAGTCGACGAAGAAGCGGTAATGGCCGAGCCGCGCTCGCTGCGGGCGCGATTCGATCTTCGTGAGGTTCACGCCCCGGAAGGCGAACTCCGACAGGCAGCGCACGAGCCAGCCGGGGCTGGTGTCGCCGGAGCCCTGGAAGACGAGCGAGGTCTTCGCCGCGGCCGACGGGTCGAGGGGAGCCTCCTCGCGCTCGATCCACACGAACCGGGTCGCGTTGCCCGGCTCGTCCTCGACCTCCTCGGCAAGGACGGTCGCGCCGTAGAGCGCGGCGGCGCGCCGCGTGCCCAGCGCGCCCCACGGCGCTGCCTCGGCAACGACGAGCCGCACGGCCTCGGCGGTCGACGCGACGGCCATGACGTCGGCCTGCGGGAGCCGCTCGTGCAGGAAGCGCGCGCACTGCGATGTCGCCTGCGGGTGCGAGAGGACGCGCTCGATGTCGGCGACCGCGACGCCGTCGCGGGCGATGAGGCACGGTGAGACCGGGACCACGACCTCGCCTGTGATGACGACGTCGGTGTCGTCGGAGGCCAATGTGTCGAGGGTCACGCCGATCGGTCCCTCGAGCGAGTTCTCGATCGGGACGACCGCGCGGTCGACCGTGCCCTCGTGCACGGCGAGGATCGTGTCGCGCACCGTCGGCAGCGCGACGAGCTGCGCGCCCGCGGCGTCGGGCGCGGAGCGGACGGCCTCCTCGGAGAACGTCCCCTCGGGCCCGAGGTAGCCCAGCCGCATCAGGAGGCCAGCGCGAGGCGTAGCGCTTCCTCCTCCTCCGGCGAGAGCTTGAGTTCGCCCTTGCCGCCGGAGATCTGCTTGGCGTACAGCCGGGCCTGGTCGCGGTGGTGGATCGACGACAGGACCACCCCGGAGCGCGAGCTGTCGAGCAGCGCGATCGACGTCGACTGGCGGCCGGACATCTCGTTGTAGGCGTCGTAGCGGATGAGGCCGCAATGGGCGATCGCGCCGTCGAGGCGCTGCTCGACGGTTCCCAACCGCCCGTCGAGTCGCTCGGCGACGTCGGTGATGTAGTCGTGCAGGGTCCGGAAGGACGTCTCCAGCGCGGCGGCGTGCGAGACGAGGTCCTGCGGGCCCTGCTCGCCGAGCACCACGCGCTGGTCGGCGCGCACCTTGCGCAGCTGGGCGAAGAGGAAGGCGACGAGGCCGATCGCGATCAGCGCCGCCGCGCCGGCCGCGAGCGCGACGATGCCCACGGTGTCGGTCAGGTCGGCGCCCATCGAACGAAACGGTAGCCGCTCTGACGAATCAGTTTCGGGTGAAGAGCGCGGTGTACGTCTGGGTGTTGTTGTCGGTCATCTTCTCGCCGAGGACGGGCCGCACATCGACCGTGATCGTCACCGGCTCGCCGATCGGCGGCGCCTGGCCGAGCGGCACCGTGACGTCGGCGTTCGTGCCGGGCCGCGTCTCGGCGACCGTCTTCTGGGCGGTGAGCGTCTTGCCTCCGGCGACGTTGATGCGCACCCGCACCCGCACGTCGGACTCGATGTTCTCGCCCTGGTTGGCGATCGTGACGCGGAACGCGAGACCGGAGCTCGCGACGATCCGGTTCGCCACGCCGCCCGGCTGGAGCGTCTTGTCGCCGGCCGCGACGCTGACGAGGGCATGACCGTGCGTGCCCGGCGCGGCGACGCCGCTCGCGGTTCCGCCGCCGGCACCGCGGCCCGCCTCCGAGCCGATCCGGCGCGCGACGATGTCGGGATCCAGCCAGCCGAGGTTCTGCTGGAAGTTCGAGCGCTGGATCGTCTGCCCGCCGATGTTCTCCTTGTTGAGGATCTGCTGGATGAGCGCGGCGACGCGGCGCGTGTAGACGACGTCTGAGGCCGTGAAGGACTGCATCTCGCCGGCGATGGCCGTCACGGCGTTCGAAGCGACGGTCGAGTCGCTCGCCAGGGCGCTGGGGATCTTCTCGGCGACCTTGCCGATCGCCTCTTGGATCAGCGACAGCGTGAGCACGAGGTTGCGGTGGGGGGGCTTCATCTCCCCCGGCACGTCGAGCTGCACGGCCTTCTTGGTCTGGTCCTCGGCCTGGACGCGCAGCTGGTTGATCTGCGTCTGCAGGTCGTTCGACGAAGAGCCGCCGCTGGACAGCGTGTTGAAGAAGTCCGACGTGTTGCTGTTGACCTCCTGGACGAGGCTCGAGACGTTGCGGTTGTAGTCCTTGAGCGCCTGAACCTTGCGGCTGTTCAGGCATCCGCGGACCCCGACGACCAGCAGGACGAGCACGAGCAGGCCGACGCCGGCGGCCACCGCGCGACGCACCAGCAGCTGCTGGGGGTCGCTCGGCGCGAGCTGCGCGCTCGCGGGCCTACGCGGGCGCGTACGGGTCGGAGGCTCGTCGTCGTCGAAAAATGACAGGGGGATCCGCTCCTTGGCGAGATCGCGAAGAGGGCAGTATGACCCCGCGCGCGCTGGGGCCGTCAACGTGCAACTTTCCTGCCAGCGGCCAGTTTCCTGCTCTGGCGCGCAAGGATCGCGTGCTGAGCACGACGAAAGCTGAGTCGGTGAACCACGTCCGCACGCCTGCCCCTGCCGCCCTCGCGGGCGAGCTCGTCCTCGACCGCTACCGCCTGCAGCGGCGGCTCGGGGCCGGCGGCATGGGCGTCGTGCACCTCGCACGCGACGAGCACCTCGAGCGCGACGTGGCGGTCAAGCGCATCGCGATCGAGCTTGACCCGGACGGGCGCGGCGAGCGAGAGGCGCTCGCGGCGGCGCGGCTGTCGCACCCCGGAATCGTCGCTCTCTACGAGTCCGGCCGCGACGACGAGGCCGTGTACCTGGTCTCCGAGCTCGTCGTCGGGCGCACGCTGGCCGAGCTGCTGCGCGAGGGCGCGCTGTCAGACCGCGACGCCCTGCGCATCGGCGTCACGCTGTGCGACGCGCTCGAACACGCGCACGCGCGCGGCGTCATCCACCGCGACGTCAAACCGTCGAACGTCATGTGCCCCGACCGCATCGAGGAGGGCGGCGGCGCCGCGAAGCTCACGGACTTCGGCATCGCCCGCATGGCCGACGGTGACGTGCTCACCCGGACCGGCGACATCATCGGGACGCTCGCCTACATGGCGCCCGAGCAGGCGCGCGGCAAGCGGGTCACGGGCGCGGCGGACGTGTACGCGCTGGGCATCGTGCTCTACGAGGCGCTGACGGGGGTCAACCCGATCCGCGCCGGCAACCCGGCGGCGACGGCGCGGCGCGTCGGGATGCGCCTGCCCGCGCTGCAACGCGTGCGCCGCGACCTGCCGACGCAGCTGTGCCGCGTCATCGACGCGGCGGTGGCTCCCGATCCGGACGCCCGCGTGAGCGTCGGCACCCTGCGGCGGGCGCTCGCCGGTGCGGTCGACCTCGTCGACGACGACCCGGGCCCGATCGCCGCGCCGCGGGAACGCAGCCTGACCGCAACCCGGCGCGCGTTCGTCGACGCGACCCGCACCGGCCGCCGCCGGCTCGGGGTCGACGATCCGTTCAGCGGCGAGACGCCGGCCCAGCGCCGCGCGCAGGATCGCGCGATGCGCCGCCGCCGCGCGGAGGCGACCAGGACGGGCACGGTCATCGTGCCGGAGCGGCTGGGCCCGTCGGACCGGATGGTCGCGGGGATGGTCGCGGCCGCGGTTGTCGGCACCGCCCTGGCGAGCCTCGGACCCGAGCCGCCGGTGGCGATCAGCGCCGGGGCGTTCGCCGCCGGAATCGCCGTCGCGCTGCTGCCGCGCGCCGGCTGGCTGCTCAGCGTCTTCGCGCTCGTGATGTGGCTGTCGGTCGAGGCGCCGGGAATCGCGCTCGTGCTCATCGTCGCGGCCGGTCCTGTGCCGCTCGTGCTCGCCCGGCAGCCCGGCGCGTGGTCGTGGCCCGCGGGAGCCCCGCTGCTCGGCGTCGCGAGCCTTGCGGGCGCCTGGCCCGCGTTTGCCGGCCAGGCCGCACGCTGGCAGACGCGCGCCGCGCTGGGGGCGCTGGGCGGCTGGTGGCTCGCGCTCGTCGAAGCGATGTCCTCCGATCGCCTCTTCATGGGCACGAGCGGGGACGTGCAGAGCCGGGCGGGCTGGGAGGACTCGGTGATCGACACGACGCGCGACGCGATCGTCCCGCTGCTGTCCGGGGGCGCCGTCGCCCTCGCCGCGCTCTGGGCCGTCGGCGCCGCGCTGCTGCCGGTGCTCGTCCGCGGGCGTTCGGCGGCCGTCGATGTCATCGCCGCCGCCGGCTGGGCCGCGCTGCTCGCGGGTGCGACCGACGCAATCGCCCGTGCGCTGGCGCTCTCGCCGCCGCGCGGGCTCGTCGCGGGAGCGATCGTGGCCGGGCTCTTTGCCGTCGCGGCGCGCGCCGTTCGGGGCCGAGCTTGACCCGGTCGCCAGCCCCGGCGTCGGCAGCTTGTCCGTAGCATGACTGGCATCGATGAGCGTGTTGCGCAACCTCGAGGCCAAGCTCACCGACCTGGTCGAAGGCACCTTCGGGCGCGTCTTTGCATCCGAGGTCCGGCCGGTGGAGATCGCCCGCAAGCTCGCCCGGGAGATGGACGAGCACAAGACGGTGTCCGTCTCGCGGGTGTACGTCCCCAACGAATACGTCGTGTGGCTCTCGCTCGAGGACGCCGACCGCTTCGAGGGGGTGCAGGACTCGCTGATCGACGAGCTGAGTGCCTATCTGCTCGAGCACGCCCGGCGCGAGAAGCTCGCGCTCATCTCGCGCCCGCAGATCGAGTTTCGCAGCGACGACCGGCTCTCGCTGGGGGAGTTCGGCATCCAGGCCCGGCTTGTCCGCCCGCCCGACGAGCCCGATCCGCAGGAAGGCGCGGCGGGCGGGGTTCCGATTCAGGCCGATCACGGCCACACGATGGTCTACTCGACGGCAAGCCGGCTGCGCGGGCCGGTCGAGGCCGTGCAGGGAACCCGCCCGACGCGGGCGCTGCTCGTCGCCGAGGGCCGTCGCCACGTCATCCCGCCGGGCGGCGCGCTCATCGGCCGCAGCCGCGAGTGCGACGTCGTGCTCGCCGATGCGAACGTCTCGCGCCGCCACGCCGAGGTGCGTCCTGCCGCGGCCGGCACGTGGATGATCGCCGACCTCGGTTCGACGAACGGCGTGCGCGTCAACGGGCGACAGGTGGCCGGCTCCGAGCAGCTGACCGCCGGCGACCGCATAGCCCTCGGGACAGCCGACATGACATTCGACGTCGAATGATCATTCCGGCTGGCTGAGCATGCTCGAACCAGTTTCCGTCGGGCTGAAGTTCGCCTTCCTCGCCGTCCTGTACCTGTTCTTGCTCTGGGTCTCGCGCAGCGTGCTCAAGGACCTGCGCCGCGGGGCGTTCGGCGGCGGGCGGGTGGGGATCGGATCCCGCGAGGCGCCCGACGCGACCGGCATGCATCCCGCCTCGCAGATGGGGCTCGGCGGCGACGTCGAGCTCGCGCCGCGGCTCGTCGTCGAGGTCGTGCCCGGGCTCAAGCGCGGCATGGAGTACGACATCTCCGACGGGGCTACGCTGGGACGCGGCGACGTCGAGATCCAGCTCGAGGATCCCTTCGCCTCCTCGCGTCACGCCCAGATGACGCGACAGGGGGTGATCGTGGTGATCGAGGATCTCGGCTCCACCAACGGCACCTACCTCAACGACGAGCTGCTGCGCGGACCCCAGCCGCTGCACGCCGGCGACCGCGTGCGGATCGGCGACAGCACGTTCATCTACGACGACCGCTGACGGAAAGACCGACGGCATGCTGCGCGTTGCGACCGACCACTTCTCACATTCGGACACCGGCCGTCAGCGCCGGACCAACGAGGACGCCTTCCTCGCGCGCGCCCCGGTGTTCGTCGTCGCAGACGGGATGGGCGGCGCGCAGGCCGGCGAGGTCGCCTCGCGCGTGGCCGTCGAGACGTTCGAGCGCGGCCTGGGCGAGGCGTCGGCGGGCAGCGCGGAGCAGCTCCTCGCCGAGCGCGTGCAGGCGGCGAACGCGCGGATCTACGAGATGTCGCAGGCCGAGCAGGGCCACGCGGGGATGGGCACGACGCTCACGGCGGCCCACGTCGGCGAGCACGACGTCGCGATCGCGCACGTCGGCGACTCGCGCGCATACCGGCTGCGCGACGGCCAGTTCGAGCGCCTGACCGAGGACCACTCGCTCGTCGAGGAGATGCGCCGCCGCGGGCAGCTCACCGCGCAGGAGGCCGACGAGCACCCGCAGCGCTCGGTCATCACGCGCGCGCTCGGCCCCGAGCCCGACGTCCGCGTCGACACGCACTCGTGGCGCGGGGAGGCGGGCGACGTCTACCTGCTGTGCAGCGACGGGCTGACGTCGATGGTCTCCGAGTCGCGCGTCGCGGACATCGTGCGCACCGCGGCGAACTTGCAGGACGCCGGGCGCAAGCTCATCGCCGCCGCCAACGACGCGGGCGGGCGCGACAACATCACGGTCCTGCTCTTCCGCCTCGAGGAGGTCGACGCGGCCGATCCGGCGGGCGATCAGCCCACGTCGGCCGGGCAGTCGTCGCTCACGACGGCGGAGGTGCGCGCCGCGACCGCCCGCGAGAGCGCGGTCGCGACCGCGCCGCCGCCGCCAGCGCCCGCACGCCGCCTGCAACCGCGCCCGCCCGCCGCGCCCGCGGGTCCCCAGCGCTCGCGCCGCGGCCGCCGCTGGGCGATTGTGTTCGTCGTCGTCGCGATCTTCGTGGTGCCGCTCACCATCGGGGCGTACATCGCCGACCAGTCGGTGTACTTCGTCGGGACCGACGCCAACGGCCTGGTCACCGTCTACCGCGGCCTGCCCTACGAGCTGCCCGGCGGGATCTCGATGTACAAGACCAACTACGTCTCCGGCGTGCCGCTGAGCTCCGTGCCCGCCGCCCGCCGCAAGAAGCTCATCGACCACACGCTGCGCTCGCACGACGATGCGAACGATCTCGTGCGCGAGCTGGAGCTCGGGCGGATCCAGTCATGACCGAGCGCAACCGCGAGCTGTTCGCGCTCATCCCGGCTTCGCTGCTCCTCACGGCGGGCTTCGCGGCGATCTTCATCCAGCGCGAGGACCTGCTGTCCAACGTGTCGCTGACCTACGGCGCGATCTTCCTGGCGCTGTGCCTGGCCGGGCACCTCGTGCTGCGCGTCTTCCTGCCGCACGCCGACCCCTACCTGTTCGCGCTCGTGGCGGTGCTCGCGTGCTTCGGCCTCGTGATGCTCTACCGCCTCGACGAGAAGTTCGCGCGCGAGCAGGCGCAGTGGTTCGTCGTCGGGCTCATCTGTTTCACGCTGACGATCGTCGCGCTGCGTCGCGACCACCGGGTGCTCGAGCAGTACCGCTACGTCATCGCGCTGGTCGGCCTCGGGCTGCTCATCCTCCCGCGCCTGAGCAGCCCGATCAACGGCGCGTACCTCACGGTCGATCTCGGCCCGATCGAGTTTCAGCCCGCGGAGCTCTCGAAGATCGCGATCGTCATCTTCCTCGCGTCGTACCTGCGCGACACGCGCCAGGTGCTCGTCGTCGGCGCGCGCCGCTTCGCCGGAATCACGTTTCCGCCGCTCAAGCACCTCGGCCCGCTGCTCGCGGTGTGGGGGACGGCGATGCTGCTGCTCTTCGTCATCCAGGACCTCGGCTCGTCGATCATGTTCTTCGGCGGCTTCCTCGCGCTCGTGTACGTCGCGACGAACCGGGTCTCGTTCGTGGTCATCGGGCTGTCGTTGTTCGCGATCGGGGCCCGCATGCTCTACGCGGTGCGGCCGACGATCCAGGGCCGCGTCGACGCCTGGCTGCATCCGTTCGACCCCGCGCTCTACGGCAAGTCGCCGGGCGGCAGCTATCAGCTCGCGCAGTCGGTCTTCTCCCAGGCTGACGGCGGGCTCTTCGGCCGCGGCTTCGGCCAGGCGATCATCAACGCCCAGGACGGAGGCACGCTGCTGCCTGCGGCGCACACGGACTTCATCTACGCCGTCATCGCCAACGAGCTCGGGCTCCTCGGCGCCTGCGCGGTGCTGCTCGTCTACCTGCTCATCATCGAGCGCGGCTTCAAGACCGCCATGCTCGCGACGGACTCGTTCTCCAAGCTGCTCGCCACCGGCCTGACGGCCGTGCTGGCGCTGCAGGTCTTCGTCATCGTCGGCGGCGTCACGAAGCTCATCCCGCTGACCGGCGTGACCCTGCCGTTCGTCTCCTACGGCGGCTCGTCGATCGTCGCCAACTTCATCCTGCTCGCGCTCCTGCTGCTCATCTCCGACCGCGCGCGGCGCGAGGCCCAGTCGCGATGAACGCACCGATCCTCAAGCTCTTCGTCGTCTTCATGCTGTTGTTCGGCGCGCTCGCCGCACTGACGAGCTGGAACACGGTGCTCAACGCGAAGGCGTACCGCGACAACGCGCTCAACAAGCGCCCGCTGCTCGCCGCGCAGCGCATCCGCCGGGGAACGATCCGCGCGCGCGACGGCGAGCTGCTCGCGCGGTCGGTGCGCAAGGGCGGCAAGTCCGGCTTCTACGTGCGGCGCTACACCGACGCGGCGCGCCAGTTCGCGCACGCGGTCGGCTACGACTATCCGAACACGATCGGGCTCGCGGGCCTCGAGCGGTCCTACGACGACGCGCTGATCGGCAAGCGCAACGAGCTGACCTCGATCATCGACGAGCTGCGCGGCAAGCGCCAGCAGGGCGACAACGTCACGACGAACCTCGATCCGGCCGCCCAGCGCGCGGCGATCGCCGGACTCGCCGGACGCAAGGGCGCCGTCGTCGCGATCGAGCCGGCGACCGGCAAGGTGCGCGTCATGGTCTCGACGCCGGGCTACGACCCCCGCGAACTCGCTGACTCTCGCCGCCTCAGCCAGCTCCAAGGCGACGACGCCAACGCCCCCCTCGTCAACCGCGCGACGCAGTCGGGCTTCCCGCCCGGGTCGACCATGAAGGTCGTCACCGCGACGGCGGCGCTCGACACCGGCCGCTTCACGCCGGACTCGGTGATCAGCGGCGACTCGCCGAAGACGATCTCCGGCGTTCCGCTGGACAACTTCGGCGGCAAGGACTTCGGGCCGATCACGCTGACGACCGCGCTGACGAACTCCGTCAACACCGTCTGGGCCCAGGTCGCCGAGAAGCTCGGGCGCAACACGCTCAACGACTACATGCGCCGCTTCGGCTTCTACTCCGATCCGCCGCTCGACTACCCCGACGGCCAGCTCATCCCCAGCGGGGTGTACGCGAAGAAGGGGCTCATCGAGGCGTCGTCGAAGTCCGTCGACATCGGCCGCGTCGGCATCGGCCAGGAGCGCCTGCGCGTGACGCCGATGCAGATGGCGATCGTCGCGGCGACGGTCGCCAACGACGGCGTGCTCGTCAAGCCGCGGCTCGCCGATCGCGTCGTCGACCCCGACGGGCGCGTCGTAAAGGACATCGGCGTCTCCCGGGGCGAGCGCGTTATGAAGTCGAGCACGGCGCGCGCGCTCAACGAGATGATGGGCAACGTCGTGCGCGAGGGCAGCGGCACGGCGGCCGCGCTCCAGGGCATCGACGTCGCGGGCAAGACCGGTACCGCCGAGCTGAACCTGCAGGGCCTCAACCAGCCGTGGTTCATCGGCTTCGCCCCGCAGCGCGCGCCGAAGGTCGCCGTCGCGGTGACGATCCAGAACGTCCAGGGTGGGCAGGGCGGCGTCGATGCCGCGCCGATCGCCAAAGCCGTGATGCAGTCGCTCCTGGGCCGATGAGGATCGCCACCGACACCGTCATCGACGCGCGCTACCAGGTGATCAACCACCTGGGCTCCGGCGGCATGGCCGAGGTGTACTGCGCGACCGACCTGCAGCTCGGGCGCAAGGTCGCGCTGAAGATCCTGCACGACCGCTTCGAGCGCGACGCGGAGTTCGTCGAGCGCTTCAAGCGTGAGGCCTCGGCCGCGGCGGGCCTCCAGCACCAGCACGTGGTCTCGGTCTACGACCGCGGCGAGTGGGAGGGCACGTCGTACATCGCCATGGAGTACGTCGCCGGCCGCACGCTCAAGCAGGTCATCCGCGACGAGGGCCCGCTCGCGCCGGCGCGCGCCGTCGATCTCGCCGTACAGATCCTGCGCGCGACGCGCTTTGCGCACCGGCGCGGCGTGATCCACCGCGACCTCAAGCCGCACAACGTCATCGTCGACGAGGAGGGCCGCGCGAAGGTCACGGACTTCGGCATCGCGCGCCAGGGCGCGTCGGACATGACGCAGACGGGATCGATCATGGGCACCGCGCAGTACCTGTCGCCCGAGCAGGCGCAGGGTCACGCCGTGACGACGCGCTCGGACCTCTACGCGGTCGGGATCGTGCTCTACGAGATGCTTACCGCCGCCGTCCCCTTCGAGGGCGACTCGGCGGTGACGATCGCCGTCAAGCAGGTCAACGAGGCGCCGGTGGCGCCGAGCCACATCAACCCGGAGGTCTCGGCCGAGCTCGAGTCCGTCGTGCTGTGTGCGCTGCAGAAGGACCCGGCGGCGCGCTTCGCCGACGCCGACGAGTTCATCGCCGCGCTCGAGGCCGCCGGTTCCCGCATGCCCTCGGCGGCGGCGATGGCTGCTGCGGACGCCGCGGCCGCGGCCCTGCCCGCCGTCGTGCTCGCGGGCGCCCCGCCGGTCGGGCCGCTCACCGGCGTCTACCCCGGGCTCGAGCCGCCCTACGAGCCGCCGCCCGACGGCGTCGTGGTCGTCCCGCCGCCCCGTCGCTCGCGCTGGGGATGGTGGCTGCTCGGCCTCTCCCTCGCCGCGCTCGTGCTCATCGCGATCCTGTTGCTCCAGGCACCCGACCGCGTGCGGGTTCCCGATGTCGTCGGCAGCCAGATCGCGGTGGCGCAGCAGCGTCTGGAGCGGGCCGGCTTCGACGTCGTGCCGGTGCGGGCGAACTCGAGCAAACCGCGCAACGAGGTCATCGGGCAGAGCCCGGGCGCGAACACGACGGTCGACAAGGGCTCGCGCGTCACGCTGAACATCTCCGACGGCCCGCTCATCGGGCCCGTGCCGAGCGTCGTGGGCCTGGGCCGCAAGGCCGCGGCGAAGAAGCTCGTCGACGCGGGATTCCGCGTCAAGCAGGAGGAGGTCTTCTCGTCCGACGTGCGGATCAATCACGTCATCTCCGAGAGCCCGTCGGGCGGCTCACAGGCCGAGCAGGGCTCGCTCGTGACGCTGACGATCTCCCGGGGGCCCGAGCAGGCGACCGTGCCCGACGTGGTCGGCAAGACCGAGGACGAGGCGGTGAACGCCATCGAAGGCGCGAACTTCACGGTCAGCGTGCGCCGGCGCGAGTCCTCCAGCGCGGACCCCGGAACGGTGCTCGCGCAGGACCCGGCCGGGCGCACGCAGGCACCCAGCGGCTCGCGCATCACGATCACGGTCGCCCAGGCGCCCGCGCCCGTCACCGTGCCGAACGTCGTCGGGAGCAGCGAAGCCGCCGCTCGCAAGATCCTCGAACGCCGGCACTTCAAGGTCACCGTCGAGCAGACCTCCGTGACCAGCCCCGACGACGACGGCGTCGTGCAGGACCAGTCCCCGGGGGCGGGAGGCAACGCCGACAGCGGGTCGACGGTGACGATCACCGTGGGCAGCTTCGATCCCAATCTCAACCCGGACTCGCCGCCGCCGCCACCACCACCGCCGCCACCACCCTCGCCGCCGGCCACGACGACGCCGTGAGGGTCGCGGTCCTCTCGGGCGGCCGTTCCTCCGAGCACGACATCTCGCGCGTTGGCGGAGCGTCGGTCGCCGACGGGCTGCGTGCGGCCGGGCACGACGTTGCCGAGGTGACGCTGGAGCGCGACGGCACGTGGGTCCACGACGGGGCGCCCATCAGCGTGGCGCCCGCAGGCGGGCTGCTCGGCGCGGACGTCGTCTTCCCGGTGCTGCACGGCCCGTTCGGTGAGGACGGCACGGTGCAGGGCCTGCTCGAGCTGCTCGACGTCGCCTACGTCGGGTCCGGGGTCCTCGCCTCGGCGGTCTGCCTGGACAAGGTCGTCGCCAAGGAACTGCTGGCGAGCGCCGGCATCGCGCAGGTCGACTCCGCCGGTGTCCGCGCGGCGCGCTGGACCGCCGAGCGCGACGCGGTGCTCGCCGACCTGGAGTCGTTGGGCCTTCCCGTGTTCGTCAAGCCGGCGCGGCTGGGCTCCTCGGTCGGCATCTCGAAGGTCACGGCGGCCGCTGAGCTGCCGGCCGCGCTCGAGACCGCATTCGCGCACGACCCGAACGTCATCGTCGAGGCGATGAGCGCGGGCGTCGAGGTGGAGTGCTCTGTCCTCGGCTCGACGCGGGCGGCGGAGGTCTCCGTGCCGGGCGAGATCGTCATCGGCGGGGACTGGTACGACTTCGCCGCCAAGTACGAGCCCGGCGGGATGGAGCTCGTCGTGCCGGCGCGGATCAGCGAGACCGCCGCCGATCGGCTGCGCGCCGCCGCGCTCGACGCCTTCGCGCGCTTGCGCTGCAGCGGCCTCGCCCGCGCGGACTTCTTCGTCGAGGGCGACGACGTCCTGCTCAACGAGCTCAACACGATGCCCGGCTTCACGACGACGAGCGTCTACGCGAAGCTCTGGGAGGCGTCGGGCTTACCGTACGAGCAGCTCGTCTCGCGGTTGTGCGAGCTCGCGCTGGAGCGGTACGCCGAAGAGCGTTCGTACCGCTTCTAGATGACCGCCGGGCCCGCGATACGCACGTCGGGCCTCTCCAAGGACTACGGCAGGGGCAACGGCCTGTTCGACCTCGACCTCGAAGTTCGCACCGGCGAGGTCTTCGGCTTCCTCGGTCCCAACGGCGCGGGCAAGTCCACGACGATGCGCCTGCTGCTTGACCTGATCAAGCCGACGTCCGGCTCGGCGACGGTGCTCGGACTCGACAGCGCCGGCCAGAGCCTCGAGGCCCGGCGCCGGGTCGGCTTTCTTCCGGGTGACTTCGAGCTCTATCCGAAGCTGACCGGCGCCGCGATGCTCGACTACCTGGCCGCGCTGCGCGGCGGCGTCGACCGGCGGGTCCGCGACCGGCTGGCCGAGCGCTTCGGTGCGCAGCTCGACCGCCCGGTGCGGGAGCTGTCGACCGGCAACCGGCAGAAGCTGGGGCTGATCCAGGCCTTCATGCACGAGCCCGAGCTGCTCATCCTCGACGAGCCGATCGCCGGCCTGGATCCGCTGGTCCAGCAGAGCTTTCACGCGCTGCTCGCGGAGGTCGCCGCCGAGGGACGGACCGTGTTTCTCTCCTCCCACACGCTGTCGGAGGTGGAACGGGTCGCCGACCGGGTGGCGATCCTGCGGCGCGGGCGACTCGTCGTCGTCGACTCGCTGGAGAACCTGCGGGCGGTCGCGGTGCAGCGGCTGGAGATCGAGTTCGCGGGCAGCGTCCCGTCCGCCGAGGCGATCCGCGCCCTACCGGGGGTGCGTGAGGCGAGCGTCCAGAACGCGCATCTGATCGTCGCGCTGCAGGGCTCGGCAGATCCGCTCGTCAAGGCCATCGCGGCGCATGAGGTGCGGTGGATCAGAAGTCACGACGACAACCTCGAGGAGATCTTCCTGCACTATTACCGCGACGACGGGGGCGAGGGCGCGTGAGCCAGGCCGCGTTCGTGCTCGCCGTGCGCCTGCGGTTGGTCGCGACGTCGCTGACCGCGCTCGGGATGGTCGCCGTGACCCTCATGGTCGGTGCGCTCTTTCCCGCGGTCGGGGACTCGATCGGCAAGCTCGATCTCCCGGCGGGGGTCACCCAGCTGCTGGGCGGAGCCGACTACGGCAGCCTCGCCGGCTGGATGCGCAGTGAGATCGGAGCCGTCTACGGGCCGCTGGTGATCGCGGCGACCGCGATCATGGGCGCCGTCGGACTGACCGCGGGCGAGGAGGAGGACGGCATCCTCGGGCTGACGCTCGCCCATCCGATCAGGCGATCGCGCCTGATCGGAGCCAAGGCCGCCGCCGTTGCGGTCAATGTCGCGTTCGTCGCCCTCGCCACATTCGTCGGGCTCGTGGCGGGCGTCGCAATCGGTGGCGGAGGCGTCGCCGCGGGCAACCTCGGAGCGCTCGCGCTGCATCTCGCGGCCTACGGGTGGGCGATCGGCGCGCTCGCGCTCGCGGTCGCCGCCGCGACTGGACGCAAGGCGGTCGCCTCGGGTGCGGCTGCGGCGTTTGCGGTCATCACCTTCCTCATCAACGGGTTCGCGCCGCTCGTCGGCGCCATCGCGTGGCTGAAGTACGTCTCGCCGTTCTATTACTACGCCGGTCACGATCCGATCGGCCACGGGGTCGACGTCGGCGACCTCGCCGTGCTCGCCGCGGCGGCGGCCGCGCTCACTGCGATCGCGGCGGTGCAGATCGGGCGGCGCGACCTGCGGGCGTAGCCGTGCTCAGCGGTACAGCAGGACCTCTGAGACCGCCGCCCGCGGCTGGTTGGGCGGCAGCTTCGTGATCCAGATGAGGTAGCGGCTGAAGCGCTGACCGGCCGTATCGAGCTTGATCTTCGTGCGCTCGTGATCGACCACGGCCGGACCGGCGACCTGCGTCCAGCCGTCGGGCGGCGGGGTCGCCGGCGTCGTGGACTTCGCCACATAGATGTTCACCGTGAAGCCCTTCGTCGGCGTGTGCAGCTCGATCTCCTTGGCGGCGGTCCCAGGCGACGTGTCGATCACGAAGCCCACGCCCGCCTTCTGCAGTCCGCTCCGGTAGCCCTCCGTCGTCCACGTCGAGCTCGGCACGCCGTCGACGAGGGCGCTCGTCGCGTCGGGGTGCTCGCCGTCCCCGCCAATCGGGTCGTAATCCTTCGCGGCGTCGGAGCGCAGCGGGACCTCCACGAGCCCCGGCGGCGTGGCCGCCTTCGCGCGCTTGCCGGTCCCGCGCTCGGTCCGGTCAGCGGCGAGCGTGAAGATCGCCGCGGTCACGAGTACAGCGAGAACGACGAGCGCCACGATCAGCTTGGCCGAGCTGCGCGCGCGCAACGGGATACGCCGCCGGATCCCCTTGGGCAGCGAGCGCAGGACGGTCGTCGCCTCGCCGGTCACCTGACCGCTGCGCGCGGTCTCGATCGCGAGCACGTCCTCGAGGTCGGCAATGAGCGACGCGGCGTCGGGGTAGCGGCGGTCGAGCTCCTTCGCCGTCGCGCGATCGATGACGGCGGCGAGCGCGGCTGAGACCTCCGGCCGGCGGATCTGCACGTCGGGCAGCTCGTCGCGCACGTGCTTCATCGCGACGGTCACCTGCGTCTCGCCCTTGAAGGGCACGTCGCCGGTGAGCATCTCGAACAGGACGATCCCCAGCGAGTAGAGGTCGGACTGGCCGGAGACCGCATGGCCGAGCGCCTGCTCGGGCGAGACGTAGTCGGTCGTGCCGAGGACGCGCCCGTCGGCGGTGAGCCCCTCCTGGTGTAGCGAGCGGGCGATGCCGAAGTCCGTGACCTTGGCCGCGCCCTCCTCGTCGATGAGGACGTTCTGTGGCTTGACGTCGCGGTGGACGATCCCGCGGTCGTGTGCCACGCCGAGCGCGCGCGCGACCTCGATCGCGTAGGCGATGGACTCGGAGACCGACAGGCGGCCGTTGCGCCGGATGCGCTCCTTGAGCGTCTCGCCCTCGACGTACTCGAAGACGATGTACGGCGTCGGATAGTCGGGATCGCCCTCCTCGCCCGCGTCGATGACGCCGACGAGGTTCGGGTGGTTGAGCTGCGCGACCGCGCGGGCCTCGCGGCGGAAGCGCTCGAGCTGATCGGAGTCGCGCGCGATCTCGCGGTGCATGAGCTTGATCGCCACCTGGCGCTCGAGCACGGTGTCAAACGCGCGGTAGACCGTCGACATGCCACCCGTCCCGACCTGCGCGTCGAGGCGGTAACGCTGGGACAGCAGGGTGCCGACCGGTGAGGTCATCGCTCCTATTGTGCAGTCGTTCGCTGACGGGGTGACGAACACCTTTGTCAGAGACCCTCTACCCGGGCCCGGCGAGGTCGGCTCTGTGACAAGCTGCGGCCCGTCATGACCGGTGATGAGCGCAGCGTCGACGAGCGCCTCGAGGCCCTCGAGCGGCGCGTGACAGAGCTCGAGGCCGAGCGCGGGCTCCTGGTCGAGCGCCTGGCCGCGGCGGTGCGCCAGGAGGCCCCCGCGCCCCCGATCAACGTCGAGCTGACGTCCGACGGCCATACGGCGGTGGTCCGCGCGGTCGTCTTCTCGCCCGACGGCCTCACGCTGGCGAGCGCCGCCAACGACGGCACCGTGCGCCTCTGGGACCCGGCCACCGGTGCGCAGACCGCGATCCTCGAAGGGCACGCGGGCCGCGTGCGCGCGGCGGCGTTCGCCGGCGACGGCGCCACGCTGGCGACGGGGGGCGACGACGGCATGGTGCGCCTGTGGGACGCGGCGTCCGGGCGGCCCACCGCGGTGCTCGAGGGCCACGCCGGCCGCGTGCGCTCGGTGGCGTTCTCGCCGACGGGCACGCTGGCGAGCGCCGGCGGCGACGGGAAGGTGCGCCTGTGGGACGTCCCGACCGGCGAGTGCACGGCGGCGATCGAGGGCCAGCAGGGCCGCGTTCGCGCGGTCGTCTTCTCGCCCGACGGCACGATCCTCGCGAGCGCGGGCGGAGATGGGACGATCCGGCTGTGGGATCCGGCGGACGGCAGCTGCACGGCCGTGCTCGAGGGCCACACGAGCTGGGCGCGGGCGATCGCCTTCTCGCCCGACGGCGCCACGCTGGCCAGCGCCGGCGACGACGGCACGGTGCGGCTGTGGGATCCGGTCCCCGGCACACAGCGCTCGATCCTCGAGGCGCACGCCGACTGGGTGTCGTCGGTGGCGTTCTCGCCCGACCGCAGGACGCTTGCGAGCGCCGGCGAGGACAAGACCGTGCGCCTGTGGGACGTCGAGACCGGCATGCAGATCGCGATCCTCGTGGCGCACACCGACTCGGTCTGGGCACTCGCCTTCTCCCCCGACGGCCAACGGCTGGCCAGTGCCGGCGAGGACACGACGGTGCGCCTGTGGAACCCGGCGACCGGCCGGCTCACGCGCACGCTCGGGCGCCAGCGGCTGACGGGCTTTCAGGGGGCCTGAGTTGGCGCGCGGCCGCGCCGCCGCCGCACTCGCGCTGGCCGTTCTCGCGACGGCCAGCGCCACGGCCGCGCCGGCCGCCGCCCGCGCGAGCAAGCGCACGTGCCATCCGGCCCACACGAAGACGCTCATGGCCAGTGCGCGGGTGCGGGTGTTCGAATCGAACACAACGCACGCCACGTACGGCTGCCTGCTGAGCCGCAAGCGGCCGCACCGGTTCTACGTCCCGGACTTCCCCACCGGTTATGACCCGATCGCGGTGGCCGGGCGGTTCGTCGCCTACGGCGCGTACTCCGACTGCGCCGCGGGCTTCTGCGATCCGAACGGGGTCATCGTCCAGGATCTGCGCACCGGCCACGTCACGTTCGCGGATGCGTCGCTGCGCGTCGCGACCGTCCACTCGCTCGTGCTGCGGGCGAACGGATCGGTCGCCTGGATCCAGTCCTCGTTCAACGAGCTCGGCAGTTTCCTGCCCGGATTTGCGGTGGTGAAGGTGCAGCGAGGCCAGCCGCCCGTGATCCTCGATTCCGGACCGACCGTCGCGCCCGACTCCCTCGCGCTCGCGGGCGGCACGCTCTACTGGACGAAGGACGGTACGCCGTCCTCGGGCGCGTTGGGCTGAATCTCCGCTCAGGCCGCGGCGGGTCGCTCGATCTGTCCTGCCCGCGCGGTGACCGAGCCGATCCGCGCGGTGCCGGGGTGGCGCTGAGTGAGGAGCGCGACCGCATCCTCCGCCCGATCGTCGTCGACGACCGCGACGAAGCCGCAGCCCATGTTGAAGACGTCCCACATCTCGGCGTCGGGAACAGCGCCGCAGCGCGCGATCAGGCCGAACACCGGCGGGACCGGCAGCGGCGCGTCGATCGTGAAGCCGACCGCGTCGTTGAGGCGCAGGAGATTCTGCAGGCCGCCGCCGGTGATGTGGGCGAGGCCGTGGACGGCGATCGCCGACGCGAGCAGGTCGAGCACCGCGCGCACGTAGATGACCGTCGGCTCGAGCAGCGCGTCGGCGACCGAGGCGCCGCCGAGCTCCGGCGGCGTGTCGTCGAGCGCGAGCCCCCCGTCGTCGAGCAGCGCGCGGCGCGCGAGCGTGTAGCCGTTTGAGTGCAGGCCGCTGGATGGCAGGCCGACGAGCGCCTGCCCGGACGCGACGTCCGCGCCGGTGATGATCGCGTCGGGTCCGACCGTGCCGAAGGCCGCGCCGCACAGGTCGAAGCCGTGCGGGCTGGGGTGCCCGCGGATGAGCTCGGGCAGCACGGCGAGCTCGCCGCCCGGGATCTCGATGCCCGCATCCTCGGCGCCGGCCTTGAGCCCGAGCGCGATCTGCTCGAGCGCCGCCGGGTCGGGCTGCTCGACGGCGAGGTAGTCGAGCATCGCCAGCGGCGTCGCGCCGACACACACGAGGTCGTTGACGTTCATCGCGATGCAGTCGATCCCGACGGTGTCCAGACGGCCGGTCTGCTCGGCGACGACGAGCTTGGAGCCGACGCCGTCGGTCGACAGTGCGATCGCGAGGTCCGGCGCCACGCGCAGCACGCTCGCGTAGTGGCCCGAGCCCAGCAGCGAGGCACCGGGCCGTCCCGGGTCGATCGTGCGCAGGACGTCGACGAGCGCGCGCACCCCGGCGTCGCTGGACGCGATCGAGACGCCGGCCTCTGCGTACGCGTCGCTCATGCGCTACCGAAAGTAGCGCAGCGCTCGGCGCGCCCGGGCAGGTATCAGCGCACCACCTCTTCGGCGCGCAGGGCGGGGATCCCGGCGCGTGGTCGACGGTGTCCACATCGATCTCAGCCCGTGCGTGAACTTCTACGGGCCGCCGGAGGCAGTGCGCGAGGCGCTCGCGATCGCGCTCGGGCAGGCCGCGGGCGGGTGGGCATCCTCGCCGCGACGGTGATCGTCGGCCGCGCCCGGGCGGCGGCGCGCAGGCTCCCCCGCGGGCCCTCAGGACAGGTAGCGTTCGCGGTGGAACGCCAAGGAGGAGTCAATGCCGATCAAGCTGTCGGGACGGTATGAGGAGGGCTCGGACAAGGAGCGCGCCCACCAGATGCTCGTCACCTCCGAGATCGAGGTCGACGACGTGTACGGCGTCGAGGAGCTCGGCTCCAACATGGAGGCGATCACGTTCACCTTCAATGGACGCGCGCACACTGCGTTCGCCTCGGAGGACGCGGGCATCTTCCGCGTGATCGATGGCTGGGACATCCCGCCGCCCGCCGACCGCGAGGTCTGGCGCGGCTAGGCGTACCGTCGCCGGAAGGCGAGATCATCATCGCCGCCCGTGCCTCAGGCGCCGCATGACCAGCCCCGCGAGCGCGAGTCGGTACGCGGCGTAGGGCAGCAGCGAGCGGTCGCGCTCGACCACCCGGATGATCCGGATCGAGACGAGCGTCGCCCCGAACGAGGCGACCGTCCCAGCGGCGAACGCCCGCGCCGTGCCGGCGGGCAGGCCGCGCCGCGCGAGCCGGGTGCCCTTCAGCGCGACCGCGCCGACGATGATCGGCAGCGCGACGTGACGTGAGAGCACGTTTGAGTCCTCGCGCGCGAAGCCGCGCGCGCGCGCGGCCGCGAGCGTCGCGCCGTTGCGCGAGATGCCCGGCATGAGCGCGCACGCCTGGGCGAGCCCGAGCGCGAGCGCGTCGACGGCGCCCGCCTCCTCGCGCCGCCGGGTCCCGCCGCCCGTGAGGTCCGCGGCGGCCATGGCGAGCGAGCCGACGACGAGCCCCGCGGCGATCGTGGCCGGCGTGCCGAGCCGCGACTCGATCGGCCGTTCGAGGACGTAGCCGACGACCGCGGGCGGCACGAAGCTCAGCGCGATGAGCTGCACGCGGCGCCGGTCCAGCCCGCGGGCCGCGTCGGCGACCTCGTCGCGCAGGCCGATGATGAGCGCCGCGGCCGTGCCCGCGTGCAGCGCGACCTCGAACGCCTTGCGGAGTTCGCCGTCCAGGCGCTGGTAGGGCCAGTCCAGCAGCCAGGGCACGACCGCGACGTGGCCCGAGGAGGACACCGGCAGGAGCTCCGCGGGCCCGTGGAGCAGCCCGAGCGCGACCGCGTCGCGGGTGCGCAGCTCCCCGTCAGGTGCGCGAGGCATCGGCGGCCGGCTCAGCCGGTCCCACCGTGGCGCCGCCGTCACCGCCGCCCCGGCGGCGCCTGACGACGAGGTAGGCGATCCCGATGACGATGAGCGCCACGACCGCGTAGTCGACGTAGTGCAGCGAGTCCTTCCACTGCGTCCAGTTGTCGCCCACCTGCTTGCCGATGAAGGCGAGCGCGAAGACCCACGGAAGGCAGCCCAGGAACGTCAGGATGGTGAAGCGCCAGAACGGCATGCGCGCGACCCCGGCCGGCAGCGAGATGAAGGTTCGGATGATCGGCATCATCCGCGTGAAGAAGACGGTCGCGTCGCCGTGGCGCTCGAACCAGCGATCGGCGGCGTGTAGGTGCTCGGGCTTGATGTGCAGCTTGCGGCCGTGCTTCTCGAGGATGTCGACGCGGCCGTAGTAACCCACCGCGTAGGCCAGCCACGAGCCGGTGAGGTTGGCGAAGGTCCCGACGAGCGTCACCGCGACCAGGCTGTAGTCGCCTTGTCCGACGTTGAAGCCCGCGAACAGCATCGTGGCCTCGCTGGGGATCGGGATGCACGCGCTCTCGAAGAACATGAGCACGAAGATCCCGGGGAGGCCCAGGTCCGAGACGACGTTCGTCGCGAAGTTCACGACGGGGTCCGTCAGGGAGGCGAGGACGAACACGCGCCGGGAAGGGTAGCGGCTAGCCTCGGCCCGGATGCGTGTCTGGGTCGACCTCACGAACAGCCCGCACGTGCTCGTGCTGCGGCCCGTCGTGGCCGCGCTGCGCGCCCAGGGCCACGAGGTGCAGATCACCGCTCGCGACTTCGCGCAGACGCTCGGGCTGCTCGAGCGCTTCGCGATCGATCACACGGTCCTGGGCCACCACCGCGGCGAGCGGATGACGGCCAAGGCGGCCGGGCTCGCCCAGCGGTCCGGCGCGCTCACGCGCTGGGCGCGCGGGCGCGGCTTCGACCTGGCGCTCGGACACGGTTCCAACGACGTGAGCGTGGCCGCGCGGCTGCTGCGGATCCCCTGCGCGACGATGTTCGACTACGAGTGGGCCACGGTTCAGCACAGTGTCAACTGCCGCCTCGCGCAGACCGTCGTGGTGCCCGACGCGATCCCGCCCGAGCGTCTTGACCGCTACGGCGCCCGCGGCAAGGTCGCGGCGTACGCGGGTCTGAAGGAGGAGTACTACCTCGCGGACTTCGAGCCCGACCCGGCCGTGCTCGACGAGCTCGGGCTCGATCCCGCGCGGCCGATCGCGGTCGTCCGCACGCCGCCCGAGGTCTCGCTCTATCACCGCTTCGAGAACGACGTCTTCGGCGGGGTGCTCACCCGCCTGCGTGGGGAGCAGACGGTCGTCCTGCCACGCACGCCCGAGCAGCGCGCCGAGCTGGGCGACGGGTTCATCGTCCCCGAGCGGGCGATCGACGCCCAGTCGCTCATCGCCTACGCCGACCTCGTCGTCTCAGCCGGCGGAACGATGAACCGCGAGGCCGTGGCGCTCGGCACGCCCGTGTGGACGACGTTCCAGGGGAAGCTCGGGGCGGTGGATGAGCGGCTGATCGGGGAGGGGCGCCTGCGGTTGCTCCAGCGGGCGGAGGAGGTGGAGCTCGTGAAACGGTCTGGCGGCTCCGGCGCTGCCGCGGCGGACGAGCGCGTGCGGCGGGACCCCGCCATCCTCGCCGAGCTGCTGATGCGGCCGGTCTCGCGCGGTTGACGAGGCGACGGCCGCGCGGGTCCCGCGGGGAGCCGCCCGCGGCCAAGGTCCTGCACAAGTGCACGTATAGCCGGATCAACGTCAGGCGATTGGCCCGGGGGCACCCGCCGCACGAGCCGACCCCACTTCCCGCATCGACAACTGTTTCGTGAACCGCGGCCGCTAGGCCCCGTTCCACCCGGTCTCGCGCAGTGCGTCGCGCACGCCCTGCTCCCCGACGAAGACGACCACGGCTACGACCAGCGCGAGCCCGAGCGCCGCGACCACCATCCGCCGCCGGGCGAGTGCGAACGGCAGCAGTGCTCCGAGCATGAGCTCAAACCCCAGCGCGAGACGGGCGCCCGCGCCGGACCACAGGGTCGACAGGAGCAGCGCCTCGCCGATCAGCGCCCCGCCGACGAGCGCGGCGCCCCCGGCCCGCATTCGCGCGTCGCCGCCCCGCCAGGCCGCACCCGCGGCGCCGAACAGCGCGCCGCCGCCGGCGGCCGCGAGGCACCAGCCGATCGCGATGGGGATCGTCGGGTCGAGCGTGCCCCAGCCCAGCACGCGGAGCACGTAATAGACGACGGTGCCGGTCACGAGGGCTGTCGCGCCGGCCAGCGCTCCGAGACCTCGGTCGCGCCACAGTGCGCCCACGCCGAACGCCGCCACGAGCCACGGCACGCCGAGTGACGTCACCCGATGCAGCTCGGAGACGAGGTTGTCGGAGAGCTGTGCGACGAGCCCGATGAGCACTCCGAGCAGGAGAGCGACCGACCCGGCACGAAAGACCGAGGGCACGCCCCCAATGGTGCCGACTCCTCGTGCTCCGCGCGCCCATACAATCCTGATCGATGCGCCGACGGATCCGATCCGCGGCCTTCCCGCTCCGCCGCCACTCCCTGCCGCAGGTGGTGATTGACGGGGCGCTGGTCGCGCTCGCGTACTGGCTGGCCTACCGGCTCCGCTTCGACGGGGAGACCGGCGTTCCGACGCGCTACGACGACCTCTTCAACGCGACGATCGCGCCGGTCATCATCGGCTCGCTGCTCGTGTTCATCGCGTTCGGCCTGTACGCGAAGTGGTGGCGCTACGTCACGCAGCGCGACTACGTGAAGATCCTCCAGGCCGTCGTCGCCGCCGCGGCGCTGCTGCCGGCGTACGTCGCGCTCGCCAAGCCGGTCACGCTCACGTCGACCGCCGGCGACACGACCGTCACCGCCCCGACCGGCGTCATCGCCTTCTACTTCCTGCTCATGCTCGCGTTCATCGCGGGGGCGAGGTTCATCGCCCGCTCGATCTACGAGCGCCCGCTCACCGGCTTCCGGGCGCGTAAGGGCGCGCGCGGGCTGCTCATCGTCGGCGCGGGTGACGGCGGTCGCCTCGTCCTGCGCGAGATCCTGCGCAACCCGGAGCTCGGCCTCAAGCCGGTCGGCTTCGTCGACGACGACCCCACGAAGCGCCGGCTGCGCATCGACGGCGTCAAGGTGCTCGGCGCGACGAGCGACCTCGCGCGCATCCTCGAGGAGGCCGAGCCCGACGAGGTGACGATCGCGATCCCGTCGGCCCCGGGCACGGTGCGCGCGACGGTCGTGCGCGCGTGCCGCGAGCGCGGCATCCCGGTGCGGACCCTGCCGACCGTCTTCGAGCTGCTCCAGGGCGGCGGCAACTTCGTGCGCCAGGTGCGCGACGTGCAGGTCGAGGACATCCTCGGCCGGGAGCCCGTGCGGATGGAGCTCGACCGCGTCGGCGCATACCTCAACGGCGAGGTGGTGCTCGTCACGGGCGCGGGCGGCTCGATCGGCAAGGAGCTCTCCCGGCAGATCGCGCGCGTCGCCCCGCGGCGGCTCGTGCTCCTCGACCACGCCGAGGACAACCTCTTCACGATCCAGCGCGAGCTCGAGCACGACCGACACGTCCATCCCTCCACGCTGGATGCCGTCCTCGCGGACTGCAAGGAGGAGGAGCGGATGCGCGAGGTGTTCGCGGCCTACCGCCCGACGGTCGTCTTCCACGCGGCGGCCTACAAGCACGTCGGGCTCATGGAGCAGAACCCCGTCGAGGCGGTGCGCAACAACGCGATCGCGACGCGCGTCATGGCGCGGATCGCCGGCCAGGAGAAGGTCAAGTCGTTCCTGCTCGTGTCGACCGACAAGGCCGTTGCGCCGGCGACGGTGATGGGCGCGTCCAAGGCGCTCGCCGAGTTCGCGATCGAGGCCGAGCAGGCGCGCTTCCCGCGCACGCGCTACTGCGCGGTGCGCTTCGGCAACGTCCTGGGCTCGTCGGGCTCGGTCGTCCCGATCTTCCGCCGCCAGATCGCGCTGGGCGGCCCGGTCACGGTCACCGACGAGCGGATGACCCGCTATTTCATGACGATCCCGGAGGCCGTCCAGCTCATCATCCGCGCGGGGGGGCTGTCGCGCACCGCGGCCAAGCCGGACGCCGACGCGGCCGAGCAGCTCGCGAACTGCGACGTCTACGTCCTGGAGATGGGCGAGCCCGTGCGCATCCTCGACCTCGCCCGGACGATGATCGAGCTGTCAGGCCTGGATCCCGCGCGCGACATCGCGATCGAGGTCGTCGGCCGCCGGCCCGGCGAGAAGCTGCACGAGGAGCTCTTCAACACCTACGAGCGCCCGCAGCCCACGCCGGCCGAGAAGATTCTGCGGGCCGAGCGCGACCGCCGCCAACCCGAGGCCGTGGACGACATGTTCGACCAGATCGGGCTGCTCGTCCTCGAAGGCGACGCCGCCGGCCTGGCGGCGAAGGTGTCCGAGCTGTCGGCAGCGCGCGGCGGCGCCTGGCTGGTCGGGAGCTGACGTGGCCGCTCACCCGGCTAGGATCCTGCGGTCGTGAGCGCTGCGTTGATCGTCGCCACCACGCTTGGCAATGCCGTCGAGCGGATTGGCGCATATGGAGGCCTGGCTTCGATGATCGGGCTGGGCGTTCTCGCCCTGCTGTATTTCGCCCAGGCGCGCGAGGTCAAGCGACTGCGCGAGTGGGCCGGCCGCGCGCCAGAGCGCGCGGCCGAGATCGAGCAGCGGGTGCAGACCGATGCGCAGCGCCGCGTCATCGCTCAGCCGCAGACGCCGGCCGGCGTAGCCCGGGTCGGAAACGAACTGCCGCCGAACGTCCCGTCACCGACCGCCGGGCTCACCGGCGAGGCGGCCACGCGCGCCGCCGCCGCGGCGATAGTCGCCGCTCGCGCCACGCATCCGCCCGCCGTCGGTCCCCCCGGACAGCTCGCCCGCCCCGCGATCCCGCCCGCGGGCACGCCGGGCAGCCCGGCCCCGGCCCCGTCCGCGAGCCCGGCTCCCGGTGCCGTGCCGCGCCTGCCGGTCACCCCGCCCGCGCCCGGCTCCGTGCCCCCGAATCCCGCGTTCCCCGGCCGGACCGTCATGCCAGGCGGCGCGACGACCCAGCAGCCTGCAACGCCGGCTCCGCCGGCGAAGCCCGCGACCCCCCCGTCCTCTGTGGCCGCGATGGCTGCCAAGCCCCCGACCGCGACGGTGGCGACGCCGCCCGCCTCGGCCCCCGGATCCAAGCCCCGCGTCGTCGCTCAGCAATCGCCGGTCGGCAACGGCAACCTGGGACAGGAGACGCGCGAGTCGGCGGCCGCGCGGCCCGAGCCCCCGGTTGCGCCGCCGCCCGTGCGCCCGACACCGTCCTCCGGCGCAGCGCAACGGCCCGATGACGACGAGCGGACCTCGCCGTTTCGCATCGCCGCGATCGTCGGTGGCGGCCTGCTGGCCGTGCTCGTCGTCGGGATCATCGTGCTGCTGATGAACGGCAACGACTCCGCCAAGACGGCCGCCAACACGGTGGGCAACGCACCGCGCCAGGACACACCGCCCAAGAACAGCTTGCCCGCGACGCCAGCGCCGGCCACCGTGGTCCCGGGCGATACCCCGACGAGCGTCCTCAACGGCACGACGACGGCGGGCCTCGCGCGCGGCGTCGCCAGCAAGCTCGAAGCCAAGGGCTACAAGATCGCCGAGGTCAAGGACAACCCCGACCAGACGCTGCCCGCGACGATCGTCTACTACACCGACGGCAACAAGCGGGCCGCCGTCGCCGTCGCGAAGATCATCGGCGTGCCGCAGAGTTCAGTCCAGCCCGTCGACCGCAACATCGACGTATCGAGCCCTGACGCGCGCGTCGTCGTCACGGTCGGCGCCGACCTCGTCGGCTAGAACGTGCGGACGCGGGGACTAGTGCTGCACTAGGGACCCAGCCTCGCGCGGCGCGAGGCAGGGGTTTGCCATGGCTGAATCGAACGAGATCCTGCTCGTGCGCCACGGGGAGACCGATGAGAACCTCGCCGACCGCTTCCAGGGTCAGCTCGACCCGCGTCTCAACGACCGCGGCCGCGAGCAATCGCGGCAGCTCGCGGCGTCGCTCGAGGGCGAGGGCCTGGTCGCGCTGTACTCGAGCCCGCTCCTGCGCGCACGGGAGACCGCCGAGATCGTCGGGGCCCATCTCGGGCTGGAGGCGGTCCTCGACGCGCGGCTCATGGAGGCCGACACCGGCGACTGGACCGGCGCGCTGTACGCCGAGGTGATCGCCACCGCGCCCGACGGCTTTCGCGCATGGCGCAGGGCCGAGCGCTCGTTTCGCTTTCCCGGCGGCGAATCCGTCGCCGAGCAGGGCGTCCGCGTCGCCGCTGCGCTGGCCGACGTCCGCGCCGCGGGGCTGCCGGCGCTCGTGGTCACCCATGGCGGCGCGATCCGCGCGGTCACGGACGTCGTCGCGCGCGGCGACTTCGTGGGCAACTGCGCGCTGTACCGCCTCTCCGAACCGGTCGAGCTCGCACCGTGACGAGCTTTGCCCGCGCGGTCTTCGCCGTGCTCGTCTGCGCGACGTTCGCGGCGTTCTTCGTCGCGCAGAAGCTGAAGAGCAGGCCGCCGATCGTGCAGCACGTGAGCGTGCCATCACCCGAGCTGTCGCCCAACGGCGACGGCCGCCACGATCGCGTCTTCGCCGCGTTCGATCTCAAGCACGCCGACGACATCACGGTGAAGGTGATCCAGCGCGACGGCGACGAGGTGCGCACGCTCGTCGCCGACCGCGCGGTCAGCGCGCACGTCCGCCAGCGCGTGAAGTGGGAC
Organism: Solirubrobacteraceae bacterium; assembly: GCA_033855075.1. Classification (GTDB taxonomy): domain Bacteria; phylum Actinomycetota; class Thermoleophilia; order Solirubrobacterales; family Solirubrobacteraceae; genus CADCVQ01. Next base: position 44,292 of record JAWVGM010000024.1, read on the forward strand.
GGGCGCGATGACCGCGGCCGCGAGGTCCCCGACGGGGTGTACCGGATCCGCGTGAACCTCCGCCGCCAGGGCCGCGCCGTCACGCTGCAACGCAACATCGTCAAGGACACGCGCCCGCCGCGCCCGCGTGTGCGCGACATCGGGCCCGTCGCGGGGCCGGGGCCGGAGCTCCTGCCGCGCATCGACGGCCAGCCCGCTCGCGTGCGCTTCAGCGCCCCCGGGACGCACACCGAGGTGCTCGTATTCCGCACCGACGTGCGGCCGGCGAGGCCCGTCTTCAAGCAGCCCGTCCGGCTGGCCGACAACGCAATCCGCTGGGAGTGGAACGGGACGTTCGACGGCCATCGCCGCGTCCCGGCCGGGACGTACGCCGTCATCGTGCGCTCCCGCGACCTCGCGGGCAACGTCGGCTCGTCGGCCCCGGTCCCGCCACGGCTGGGTTCGCGCCAGCGGCTCCCGGGCCGGGCGGGAATCACCGTGCGCTATCTGCGGGCGCAGGCGCCCGCGGGTCCCGTCGCGGCGGGCGGCCGCACGGGCGTCGCCGTGGACTCGGTCGACAAGGACTACCGCTGGCAGCTTCGGCGCGTCGGGTCCGCCACGCCGCGCAAGGACGGCCGGGGGACGAAGTCGCGAGTCGTCGGCTTTCCCACGCCAGGGGGCAAGTCGGGCCTGTACCTGTTCGAGGTGCGAACCGCGGGGCGTCGCACCGCGGCGCCGCTCATCGTCCAGTCCGGGCGCGCGCAGCGTGTGCTCGTCGTGCTGCCGGCGACGACGTGGCAGGGCGTCAACCCGGTGGACGACGACGGCGACGGGCTCCCGAACACGCTCCCCGCCGGCGGCCCGGTCCAGACGTCGCGGCCGTACGTCGGCGGTCTGCCCGACCAGCTGCGCCGCGGCGAGGCGCTGCTGCTCAACTACCTCGACCGCCAGGGGCACCGCTACGACCTCACCACGGACGTCGCGCTCGCCCGCGGGGAGGGGCCGCGGATCGCCGGTCACCGCGGCGTCATCCTCGCCGGTGACACGCGCTGGCTCGATGCCGGCGTCGGCCGGGCACTGCGGCGCTACGTGCGCGACGGCGGCCGGGTGCTGACGGTTGGGACGAACTCGCTGCGGCGCAGCGTGACGATCGGCCGCGACGGGATCGCGAGGGCTCCGACGCCGCCCACGACGCGCGACCTGTTCGGCGCGCGCCTGGCGCCGCTGGCGCGCGAGCCCCTGACGCTCGTCAACACCGTCGACGACATCGGCCTCTTCGCGGGAACCGAGGGCCAGTTCACCGGCATCGACCGCTTCGAGGAGACCCAGAACGTGACCGGCGGGCGGATCGTCGCCGCGGCCGCTGCCGACGACGGGCGCCGCCGCGTGATCGTCGCGACGCGGCTGGGCAAGGGCCTCGTCGTCCATCCCGGCCTGCCGGACTTCGCGTTGCGGGTGCGCAACCCGGGTGAGATCAGCCAGTTCATGGAGAGCGTGTGGACGCTGCTGGCTCTGCGCTGATCGTGGCGCTCTCGACGCTCGGCGATACCGCCCAGGCGGCGGGCGTCGTCGTCGCCGCGCTGCTCGCCGGGATCGTCCTGGTCGCGCGCGCGGCCCGCCAGCGAGCCTTCGCGATGCTCGGCGCGCTGGTGCTGACACCGGTGCTGCTCGTGGCGAACATCTGGTCGACCGATCAATTCGTGAGCGTGCGCGACCGCCCGGTGCTGCTGGCGGCGGCCGCCGCCGGCGGCCTCGTCGCGCTCGCGTTCGCGGCGGTCGCCTTCCACCGCCGGCCGGAGCTGCTCGTCCTCGCGGCGGCGGCCGCGCTGCCCTTCCGCGTCCCGATCGCGTCGGGCGGAGACACGTCGAACCTGCTTCTGCCGCTCTACCTCGTGATCGCCGCCGGCGGTGTCGCCTACGCCGTCCCGCGCCTGCGCTCCCACGGCTGGCGTGAGGACCCCGAACCCGAGCGCCGGCCCGGCCGCCTGGAGTGGCTGCTGGCGGCGGCGGTCGTCCTCTACGCGCTGCAGTCGGCGTACTCGTCTGACTTCGATCGCGCGCTCGCGCAGACGATCTTCTTCTACGTGCCGTTCGCGCTCCTGTTCGCGCTGCTCGTGCGCATCGACTGGACGCAGCGGCTGGCGCTGCAGTGCCTCGGGATCCTGCTGGCGCTCGCCGTCGTCTTCGTCGGGATCGGCTTCGTCGAGTACGCGCGGCGCGAGCTGCTGCTCAACCCGAAGGTCATCAGCTCCAACCAGTTCGAGACCTACTTCCGCGTCAACTCGCTGTTCTTCGATCCGAACATCTACGGGCGCTTCCTGGCGACGGTCATGATCGGGATCGCGGCGGTCCTGTTGTGGAGCCGGCGCACGATCGTCGCGGCCGGTTGCGCGGCTGCGCTCGCGCTGCTCATGTCCGGGCTCGTGCTGACGCTCTCGCAGTCGTCGTTCACCGCGCTGCTCGCGGGCCTCGCCGTGCTCGGCGCGCTGCGCTGGGGCTCGCGCCGCACGGGGATCGTCGTCGGCGCCTTCGCGATCCTCGCGGTCGGCATCGTGCTCGTCGCGCCCGGCGCGGTCGGACTGAACCAGTCCCTCGACAACGCTTCGAGCGGCCGCTCGGATCTCATCCGCGGCGGCGTCGAGCTCTTCGCCAGCCGGCCGTTGCAGGGCTGGGGGTCGGGCGCGTTTCGCCACGAGTACCGCACGAACAAGAAGGCCTCGAGCGAGCGGGCGACCGCCGCGTCGCACACGATTGCGATCACCGTCGCCGCCGAGCAGGGGATCGTCGGGCTCGGCCTCTACCTCGCGCTGCTTGCCGTGGCGCTGGCCCAGCTGCTGCGCGGCGCGCGGCGCTCGCCGGTGCGGGCCGCGATCGCGGCGGCGTTCGTCGCGCTCGTCGTGCACACGCTCATGTACGCGGCCTTTCTCGAGGACCCGCTGGCGTGGGCTCTGCTCGCGGTCGGCACCGCGCTCGCCGCGCAGCAGGCGGCGGCGACCACCGCGGCGCAGCGGGCGGCCGAGCGCGCCCGGGCGGCCGGCGCCGGGGCGTCGTGAGGCGGATCGAGCCCCGGGTCGCCGAGCGTGCCGCGCTCGCGCTGCTCGTCGTCGCGGCGATCGCCGCGTGGGCGCTCATCCCGACGTATCCGGACTACGACGCCTACGAGCACCTCAACTGGGGCGTGCAGGTACTCGACGCCACCAAGCCGGGCTTCGAGGCCTACGCGGCGCCGACCGAGCACCCGCTGTACCTGGCGATCGCGACGGCCCTCGTCGGGATCGACCGCGCGGACGCCGACCGCCTGCTCGTCCTGTTCACGGTGCTGAGCCTCGTCGCGCTCATCGCGGGTGCGTACGCGCTGGGCCGCGCGCTGTTCGGCCGGCCCGCCGGTGCGGCCGGCGCGCTCTTCGTGGGATCGAGCTTCGCGTTCCTGCTCTATGCCGTCCGGGCGTTCGTCGACGTCCCGTTCCTGGCGCTCGTCATCTGGGCGGCGGCGCTCGAGGCGGCGCGCCCTCGCCGGGGTGTCCTGCCCATGGTGCTGCTGGCCGTCGCCGGTCTGTTGCGCCCCGAGGCGTGGGTGCTCGCCGGGCTGTACTGGCTCTGGTGCTGGCCGGACCGCTCGACGCGCGCCCGGCTGGGCCTGCTCGCGCTCGTCGTCGTGTCGCCGGTCCTCTGGGCGGTCGTGGACGCGATCGTCACGGGCGACCCGCTGTTCAGCCTGCACTCGACGAGCAAGCTGTCGGAGGCGCTCGGGCGCGAGCGCGGGATCCGCCATGTGCCGTCCTCGTTCGTGTCGTACCTCGCCACCGTCGCGCGACCGCCGGTCGCGCTCGCCGGGGCGATCGGGATCGTGCTCGCCGTGCGCCGCCACGGGTGGGAGCGGATGGCGGTGCCGCTGGCGCTCCTGGGCGCGGGCGCGCTGACGTTCGTCGCGACGGGGGTGGCGGGCCTGCCGCTCCTGCCGCGCTATCTCACGGTGCCCGCGGTCGCGCTGTGCGTGCTGGCGGGGTATGCGGTCATGTACTTCACGACGCTTCCGGCCGGGCCGCTGCGCGAGCGCTGGCGGTATGCCGCAATCGCTGCGGCCGTCGTCGGGGTCGCGTTCCTGGCGGTGAAGGCCTCGAGCTTTGAGCGGCTGCGCGACGAGCTGCGCTTCATCCGCCACACGCACGCCGCGGTTCATGATCTGCTGCGCCAGCCCTACGTCGCGGGCGCGCTGGCTCGCTGCGACGGGCCGATGACGTTTCCCACGTACCGGCTCGTTCCGGATGCGCGCTGGGCGCTCGGCGGCGGCCGTCGGAACGTGCGCTCGCGCGCGGAGGATCCCGACCCCGGGGCCATCGCCGTGTACATCACCGGGGAGGCGAAGTTCGCGCGCCGCTTCGGCCGCGCCGACGGCGTGTCGCGCAGCACGAACGTGCGCCCGCGCGGGACGCCGACCACACGGTCCGGGCCGTTCGCGGTGTACGTGCACTGCCGGGCCGCTCCCTAAGCTCGGCGGATGCAACGCAAATGGTGGACGCTGCTCGCCGCGTGTCTGGCGACGTTCATGCTGCTGCTCGACATCACGATCGTGAACGTCGCGCTGCCGGAGATCGCGGACGGCCTGCACGCGAACTTCAGCGACCTGCAGTGGGTCATCGATGCGTATGCGCTCACGCTCGCGGCGCTGCTGCTCACCGCGGGCTCGCTCGCCGATCTGCTTGGCCGCCGGCGCATGTTCGTGCTTGGCGTCGCCGCGTTCACGATCGCCTCGCTGCTGTGCGCGGTCGCCCCCAGCGCGCTGTTTCTCATCCTCGCTCGCGGCGCGCAGGGCATCGGCGGCGCGGCGATGTTCGCGACGTCGCTCGCGCTGATCGCGCAGGAGTTCCAGGGCCGGGAGCGCGGGACCGCGTTCGGCATCTGGGGCGCGACGACCGGCGCCGCGGTCGCGATCGGTCCGCTCGTCGGCGGCGCGCTGACCGACGCGTTCGGCTGGCCGTCGATCTTCTACCTGAACATCCCGATCGGCCTGGCGACGGTCGTGATGACGCTGCGCATGGTGCCCGAGTCGCGCGACGAGGACGCGGGCGGCATCGACTGGGCGGGCCTCGTCACGTTCAGCGCCGCGCTGTTCATGCTCGTCTTCGCGCTCATTCGCGGCAACGACAAGGGCTGGAGCAGCCCGCTCATCGTGAGCCTGCTCGTCGGCTCCGCGGTGCTGCTCGCCGTGTTCCTCGCCGTCGAGCGCGCGCAGGCGCGGCCGATGTTCGACCTCACCCTCTTTCGCAAGCCCACGTTCGTGGGCTCCTCGATCGCGGCGTTCGCGCTGTCGGCGTCGATGTTCGCGATGTTTCTGTACCTCACGCTCTACCTGCAGACGATCCTTGGCTACGGGCCGCTCGCCACCGGCCTGCGGTTCCTCCCGGTCACGGCCCTGTCGTTCTTCGCCGCCGCGCTCTCGGGCAAGCTCACCGCGCGACTCCCGGCCCGGGGCCTGCTCGGCGGCGGCCTCCTCCTCGTGGGCATCGGCCTGGCCCTCATGCACGGCCTCGACGCGGGCTCGGACTGGACCGCGCTGCTCCCTGGCTTCATCCTCGCCGGCATCGGGATCGGGACGATCAACCCGTCGATCGCGAACACCGCGATCGGCGTCGTGACGCCGGCGCGCAGCGGGATGGCGTCGGGCATCAGCTCGACGTTCCGGCAGGTCGGCATCGCCACGGGGATCGCCGCGCTCGGCGCGATCTTCCAGCACCAGCTCGCGACCCGCCTCGCGTCCGCGCTCGCGGGCACGCCGCACGCCGGGCGCGCCGACCAGCTCGCCGCGGCCGCGAGCGGCGGTGGCGCCCAGCGCGTCGTCCGGTCGATCCCGCCCGCGCAGCGCCCGCGCGTCGAGCACGCGATCCACGCCGCGTTCGCGGGAGCGCTCAACCACATCCTGCTCGTCGGGGCCGCCGTGGCGTTCGCGGGCGCGGTGCTGTCCCTCCTGCTCGTGCGCGGGAGCGACTTCGTGAACACCGCCCCGCCCGCCCCGCCGCCGCCGGACCCGAGCGCCGCCTGAGCGCCTGCGCAGCGCCATCCGGTCGCGGGGCTAGGGTCGCGCGCGATGCCGGATCTGGGATCGCAGGTGCTCGAGGTCGCGGCCGGCCTCATCTTCGTCTATCTCCTCTTCAGCCTCATCGCGTCGGCGATGCAGGAGCTCGTGTCGACGATCGTCGGATGGCGGGCCCAGTTTCTCGAGCAGGGTCTGCGCCAGCTCCTTCAGGGGAAGACCGCGGCCGGCAAGCCGATGCTCGACGAGCTGCTCGACCATCCGCGGATCAAGGAGCTCATCTCCGACTCGCGCGTGCGCAAGACGCGCCCGCTGCCGTCGTACATCAGCGCGCGCACGTTCTCGCTGACGCTGCTCGACACGATCGCGCCGCCGACCGCCGGTGAGGACAGCAAGGACCTCGTCGCGCGGGTGCGGGCCGCCGTCGCCGGGCTGCCCGAGTCAGACGTCAAGCGCAAGCTCGGCGGCATCCTCGACGTGTCCGGCGACGACATCACGAAGGTCCGGACCGAGATCGAGCACTGGTACGACGACGCGATGAACCGCGTGTCGGGCTGGTACAAGCGCCACTCGCACCGCTGGCTGCTCCTGTTCGGGCTCATCGCCGTCCTCGCCTGGAACGCCGACACGATCCAGGTCGTCGACCGCCTGTGGAACGACAAGACCGCCCGCGCAGCGGTCGCCGCCCAGGCGGACAAGGCCCAGCAGACGCAGACGCCCGGCGACCTGAACAGGCTGATCGACGGATACGACTCCGTCCAGGCGCTGCAGCTGCCGATCGGCTGGACGGGGGGCAGCTCGGACGACCCGCGCGCGTTCCCGGGCAGCATCAACCTCCTGAAGGTGATCGGCCTGCTGCTCACCGCGCTGGCGGTGTCCTTCGGCGCCCCGTTCTGGTTCGACGCCCTGAGCAAGCTCGGCCGCCTGCGCGCGACCGGCAAGCCGGAGGGGCGCGCACCGGGGTCGGCGAATCCTTGAGCGGCGCGGCAGGTCGAAACAGCAGCGATGAAGGATGCGGGAGCGGGTTGGCGTGGCAGGTCCATGCGAGCGTGCATATGTGACCACTCGTGCTCGCGGGGCTCGAGCGTGGTCACTCAGGCACGTATGACGTGCACGTTTGACCACTCGTCACGGCGCCGCGCGCGATCGGTCACGAATGCACGTTCCGCGAGCCCTCGGCGCGCTCGCTCCCTCGCGCGGAAGGGCTGCGCGGGGTCACTTCCTCGGGCGCCCGCCGACCCGCAAGGGCGACCGAACCCCTATCCCTTTCATCGCTGCAGTTTCGCGAACCGGGGCGCGCGAGGCGACAGCCTAGGGACCAAGATGCACCGAACGAATATGTCGCGGCGTGCCTTCCGCCTGCCCGCGGCCGGCCAAGCGGCCATGACAACTGTTTCGTCAACCGCGCCGCTGCGGCCCTACACGACGCCGAGCGCCCGCAGCCGTTCCCACAGCGGCGCGTTGACCCGCTCGGCCGTCTGCTCCAGCGCCCACGCCCGCAACGCCTCGTCCGGTCGCGCCCGCGCGCCCGCCTGCTCGCGCAGAGCGGTCACGAAGGCGTCGGCGTCGGCGGCCGTCGTCACCGCGCGCGACCACGTCTTCACACCGGCGAGGTCGGGCGTCACGGTGCGGCGGCCCAGCCGGGCGTACTTGAGGATCCGGTAGGGCAGCGCGGCGTCGTTGAACGGCTCCACGCGGAACGGCAGGATCCCGACGTCGGCGCAGAGGATGAGGCGCGCCGCCTCGTTGTCCGAGCGGCGCCCGAGCCACACGAGCTGCGGAGCCGAGCGGCACCACTCGAAGTCCGCGTCGCCCTTGCACTCGTCGGGATGCGCCTCGCCGACGAGCAGCAGCACGAGCTCGGGCATGCGCTCGGCGACCGCGCGCAGCAGCGCCCAGTCGGTCCGCCAGCCGAGGTGGCCGAGCGAGACCGCCACGACCGCGGCGCCCGGGTCGGGCGCGGGGAAGGAGTCTGCGGCGAGGCCGACGATCTGCGCCTCGCGCCCGGCGTCGCGCTCGAGCTCGGCGAGCTTGTCGGAGACGACGAAGGTCAGCGCCGAGCGCGCGGCCGCCGCCTCGTGCAGCTCGGCGACGCGACGGCGCATCCGCGGCGACGCGTCGTAGGCGACCTCGTAGCGGTCCCAGCGCCCGTACCAGAGCTCCGCCTCCGGCCGCATGGCGAGCAGCTCGCTGGCGAGCGGCCACTGGACGGGGTGGAAGATCGCCACCGCGCGCAGGTCGCCACCGAGCGTGCGCAGCAGGCGCCGCGCGCTGCCGCGGGCGAGCAGGTCGCGCAGGAGCCAGGGCAGGCGGGCCACCGCGCCGTACGGCACGCTCGGCGGGTCGGCGGCGACGACCCCGTCGGCGCGCAGGAGGTCGCGCGCCTGGTCGGCGAGGATGAACCCCTCCAGAGGGCGTGGCAGCAACAGCAGGGCGCGCGGCTCCGGCACGTGCGGACAGTAGCGTGAGGCTGTGCGCAGCCTCCTCACCCGCCTGCTGACGGGCGGCGCGGCCTACCAGGCGTCGAGCGTGCTGTCGGCGGTGCTGGCGCTCGTCACGCTGCCCCTCTACACGCGCGCGCTGACCCGGTCGGACTTCGGCATCGCGGAGACGCTGCTGACGTTCATCATCCTCGCCTCGATCCTGCTGCGGCTCGGGCTCGGCGAGGCGTTCGTCCGCTACTACTTCACCCAGGAGCCCGGTGCCGGCCGCGACCGGCTCGCGCGCACGGTCACCGCGACCGTGCTCGCCGTGACGAGCGCCGCCGCCCTGCTCGCCGTCGCGCTCGCGGGGCCGCTGTCGGACCTCGTGCTCGGCTTCGAGGACGCGGGGCTCATGCGCATCGCCGTGCTCGGCCTCTGGGCGTTCACGAACCTCGAGATCGCCTACGCGCTGCTGCGCGTCGAGGAGCGCCGCCGGACGTACGTGCTCGTGTCGATGGCGAACGTCGCGCTCACGGTCGCGCTCACGGTGACGCTCGTCGTCGGCCTGGACCAGGGCGCCCGCGGGTACCTGCTGGGCAACTACGCGGCATCGGCCGCGGTGCTGTTCGCGCTGTGGTGGATCCTGCGCGATCAGATCGGCGTGCGGGTGAACGCGGTGAGCGGGGATCGCGTCCCGCTCGGTCCGCTGCTGCGCTTCGGCCTGCCCACCGTGCCCGCCGACGCGACCGTGTTCGCACTCAACGTCATCGACCGCGCCTACCTGCTGCGCACGCAGAGCGCCGCCGCCGCCGGGCTGTTCGCGCTGTCGGTGAAGCTCGCCACCGGAGTGATCCTCGCCGTGCGCGGCTTTCAGCTCGCCTGGCCGCCGCTGGCGTACTCGATCGAGGATGACGACGAGGCTCGCCGCTTCTACGCCGCGGTCACGACGTGGTACGTCGTCGCGACCGGACTCGTCGTGGCGGGATTCGCGCTGCTCGGCCGCTGGGTCGTGCGCCTGCTCGCGGCGCCGTCGTACTTCCCCGCGAACGAGGCGCTGCCGTGGGTCGCGCTGGGCTGGGCGATGTACGGCCTGTTCCTCGTCCTGATCACGATCGGCGGTCGCGTGGGCATCACGACGCGGACGTTTCCGGCCGCAGTGCTCGGTGTCGCGGTGAACGTGGTCGCGCTCGTCACGCTCGTCGACCCGCTCGGGATCGCGGGCGCCGGCATCGCGCTCGCGCTCGCCTACGCGGTCATGCTCGTCGTCCTGCACCTCCTCACGCGGCGGCTGTTCGCGGTGCCGTTCGACTGGCCGCGCCTGGGGCACGCAGTCGTGCTGCTGGCCGGCGTCTCGGTCGCGGGCGAGCTGCTGCTGCCGGAGTCCGGCGTCGACGGGTTCGCCTTCCGGGCGCTCGCGTTGGCCGCGATTCCGCTGTTGTTCGTCCTCACGCGCTTCGCGCATCCGGGGGAGCTCGCCGGCGCGCGCCGCCTGCTGCGCCGCGCCGGCTGACTGCCAGCGGATGTGGTTTGACTCCGACAACCTCGTGCTCACGGTCGCGCAGGCGGCGTGCGTCGCGCTGCCCGCAGCGGGGCTGCCGGCGTGGGCGCAGCGGTTCCGGGGGGGCGCCTGGGCGCTCGTGCTGCCGCTGTCGATCGCGGTCGTCGTCGCGGCGATCGAGCTGATGCCCTCGACGGCGGACGTGCTGACCTGGGTCGCGTTCCTGCTCGTCCCGCCGGGCTGCGCGCTCGCGCTGGGCTGGGCGGCGCGCGGGGCGCGGCCGTGGCTTGCGGCCCTCGCGCCAGGACTGCTCGCGCTCGCCTGGGCGTATCCCGACGATCGCTCCGGTCAGCTCGCGACGGTCGTGCTCATCGCAGGCTCCGCCGTCACGCTCGGGCGCCTGCTCGCCGGCGTCACGCCGCTCTCGCTGCTGAAGCTCGGCGTCGTCGCGCTGGCGATCGTGGACTCCGTCCTCGTCTTCGGCAACGAGCTGCAGGCCCCGAACGCGGTCCTCGTGGCCGCGTCGCCCGGGCCTGGCCTGCCCCAGCTGCAGTCGGCGTCCTACGGCCTGTCGGGACTCGGCTACGGAGACTTCTTCGCCGCAGCGGTCGTGGGTGGGATCCTCGCCGCCGAACGCGGCCCGCAGCTCATCGCCGCGGTCGCCACGCTTGCCGTCTCGCTGCTCTGGGACCAGCTCTTTCTTATCTACGACGTGCTGCCGGCGACCGTCCCGCCCGCGATCGTGCTCGTCGGCGTCGAGCTGTGGCGCCGGACGCGGCCGGGGCTCAAGCCTCGAGCGTCGCGTCCACCGTGATCACGACGTTGCCCTTCAGGGCACCCGAGATCGGGCATCCCTCGCCGGCCGCCTGGGCGGCTGCGGTGAACGCGTCCTGATCGATGCCCGGCACGCGTCCGCTGACGGTCAGATGCGACGACGTCACGCCCTCGCCGGGCACGAACTCGACCTCTGCCGTCGTCTCGAGGCGATCGGGCGGCGTGCCGGCCTCGGCGAGCTCGTGTGACAGCCCCATGGCATAACAGGCCGCGTGCGCGGCGGCGAGCAGCTCCTCCGGGCTCGTCTTGCCGGCCGCGCGCTTCGTGCGCGAGGCCCAGCTCACGTCGACCGGGTCGAAGGCGCCGCTCGCCGCTGTCGTCACCCCGGAGCCGTGTGCCAGATCGCCTTCCCAGACCGTCGTCGCGCTACTCGAAGCCGCCATCTGCCCCTCCTCGGATCGCCTGGGTCTGACAGTAACGCGTTACGCCGGGCGCTCTCGGGGAAAGCAACAGGAATGGCCACGAAACGTATTCCGCCGGGAGCCGGTGCCGCCGCTGCTGCGATCGCCGCCGCCGGCGCCGCTGCCGCGGGCGGAAAGCTCGTCCACGACCGCCGCGCGGCCGGCCACGACGCCGAGCCCGATCGCGCCTACCGTCTGCGCAGCGACGAGTTCGTGCCCGACGGCATCCGCCGGATCGCCCGCGGCCAACTCGACAGCGCCCACGAGCAGCTCCACGGCGCCGGCACACGCGGGCTCGGCGAGGGCGTCCACGCGACGCGCAAGCACCTCAAGCGCCTGCGCGCCGCGCTGCGCCTGACGCGCGCCGCGATCGGCGACGCGACCTACGACCGCGAGAACACCGCCTTTCGCATGGCCGGCCGGCGCCTGTCGGCGGGCCGCGACGCCGCGGTGCTCGTCGAGACGCTCGACGCACTGCGCTCTCGCTTCGCCGAGGAGCTCGCGCCGGCGGCGACCGACCGGCTGCGCGATGCGCTGGTCGCCGACCACGACCGCGCGCTCGCCGGCCTGCGCGAGGGTGGGGACGACGTCGAGGCCGCGCTGGCCGCGGTCAGCGACGCGCGCGCCCGCACGCCGGGCTGGACGTTCGCCACCGACGGCGTCGAGGCGCTGGCGCCCGGGATGGGCCGCATCTACCGCCGCGGGCGCAAGCGGATGCGGGCGGCGCGCACGGAGCCGACGACCGAGAACCTCCACGAGGCACGCAAGCGCGCGAAGGACCTCTGGCACGCCGCGCAGATCATGCGCCCGGCCGCGCCCAAGCGGATGAAGCAGCTGGCCGCAGACGCGCACGCGCTCGCCGACCTGCTGGGCGACGACCACGATCTCGCGGTCCTGCGCGAGTACGTCGAGCGCCATCCTCAGCACTTCGACGACGACGATCGCCGCCAGGCGCTGCTCGCCGTGCTCGACCGCCGCCGCGCCGCGCTGCAGCGCCGCGCGCTCGAGCGGGGCCGGCGCCTCTACGAGCGCTCGCCGAAGCGCTTCGTCGCCGACCTCGAGCGCGGCTGGCGCAAGCGCGCGGCTCAGGAGCGCCCGGCCGTCGCCGGCCGGATGAATTAGCTGCTACAGACGCCGGCCGCGGTTGTAATCAGCCGCCGCCTCGCGCAGACCCTCGCCACGGTCGGGGCGCAGCGTCGCCGTGACGTGGCGCCAGTAGCGGCGCGGATCGTGCCCGGGCAGCGCGACGGCCGCGGCCGAGCGCGCGGCATACGTCCATGCCGTGAGCAGCCGCACCGCCCGGGCCGCTCCGGGGCTGTGGTGCTTTTGCATGTAGCGATCGCGGTTGCGCGACAGCTCGACGATGCGCCGCTCGGGGACGCGCCCGGTGGACAGCTGCTCGTGGTGAACCGCCACCGCCGCGGGGACATAGAGCGTGCGCCAGCCGGCGTCGCTCAGGCGCTTGCAGAAGTCGACCTCGTCGGAGTAGACGAAGAACGCCGGATCAAACCAGCCGATCTCCTCGGCCGCGGAGCGGCGCACGAGCAGCGCCGCCGACTGCGCCCAATCGACCTCGCGAACGCGGTCACCGCGGCTTTGCACCGTGTAGCGCCGATGGAGGAACAGCGCCCCGACCGCGGCCGTGCGCGGGGTGGGAAAGCGCCACGCCGAGGGCTGCCCGGTGCCGTCCGGCCGCAGGAGACGCGCGCCGGCTGCCGCGGCGCCGGGGTCGGCCTCGAGCGCGGCGCGAAGCGCCGCCGTGGCGCCCGGTCGCAGCTCTGAGTCCTCGTTGAGCAGCAGGCAGTAGCGCCCGCGCGAGCGCTGGAGGAGCTCCGAGTCGTTCTGGCCCTTGCCGCGGCGCTGAGCGTGCGCGATGACGTCGGTCGTCGCCGGGTGGCCGCGTGCCGCCGCCGCCGATCCGTCGCCCGAGGCGTTGTCGAGCACGAGCACCTCGGTCTCGAAGTCGAGCGTCGCGCGCTCGGCGGCGATCGCGTCGAGGCAGCGCAGCAGCAGGATCCGCCCAGCGGTGTTCACGACGCAGTAGGAGAGCTCCACGCCCATCGAGCGCCGACGATACTTCGCCGCGGTGCGCATCGACATCGTGGATCCGTCGGCCTACACGCCGCCCTACGACCACGCGCTGAGTGCCGCCCTGGCGCGCACCGGGGCGCACGTCCGCCTGCAGACGAGCCGCTTTCCCTACGGCCCCGTCCCGGCCGCGGACGGCTACGAGCGCCATGAGCGCTTCTACCGCTACGGCGGCGGCGGCGCAGGCTCGCGGCGGCGATTCGCGGCGAAGGTCGCCCAACACGTCCCGGACATGCTGCGCTACGCGCGCGCCGCCGCCGCCGCGGACGTCGTGCACTTCCAGTGGCTCACGATCCAGCCGCTCGACGTGCGCCTGCTGCCCCGTTCGCGCCCGGTGGTCCTGACCGCCCACGACGTCCTGCCGCGCGAGCCGCGGCGCGGGCAACTGGCCGCGCAGCGCGCGCTGTACGAACGCGTGGACGCCGTCGTCGTGCACTCCGCGCATGGCCGCGACCGGCTCGTCTCAGGGCTCGGCGTCGCGCCCGAGAAGGTGCACGTCATCGCGCACGGGGCCTTCGACCACCTCACCCACGTCGCCGGCGAGCGGCCGCTGCCGGCGGACCTCGCCGCGGTCACTGGCCCGGTGGTCCTGTGCTTCGGGCTCATGCGCCCCTACAAGGGCCTCGACGTGCTCGTCGACGCCTGGCGGCGCCTCGGGCCCCAGCCCGGCGCGGAGCTGTGGATCGTGGGCCGCCCCCGCATGGACACGTCGCGCCTGCGCGCCACGTCGCCGCCGTCGGTGCGCTGGGTCGAGCGCTTCGTCGAGGACGCCGAGCTTCCCGCCTACTTCCGCCGAGCCGATCTCGTCGTGCTGCCCTACCGCGAGATCGACCAGTCCGGCGTGCTGTTCACCGCGCTGGCGTTCGGGGCGCCGCTGCTGCTCAGCGCGGTCGGCGGCTTTCCCGAGATCGCGGCGGCGGGCGCCGCGGCGCTCGCCGAGCCGGGCAACCCGGTCGCGCTCGCGTCCGCGCTGCGCCGCCTGCTCGACGACGCCGGAGAACGCGCCCAGCTCGCGGCGGGCGCGCGCCGCGCCGCCGCGGGCCAATACTCGTGGGACGAAGTGGCCGCGCGCCATCTCGAGCTCTACGCGTCGCTGACTGTGTGAGACGTCGCACAGCAGCTTGCGTCCGTGCGTGCGAGGGAGGTACGTTCGCCGCGATGAAATCTGGAGTCACAGCGCTGCTGGCCGCGCTCGTCGTCGCGGTCGTGCTGGCCCCCAGCGGGGCGGCCGCCCGCAGCGGCGCCACAGCGCGCGCGGCGTGCGTGCAGGCCAACAACATCGAGGCGATCATCGATGACTCGGGCTCGATGTCGTTCACCGACCCCAACGCTCTGCGCAGCAGCGGCCTGAAGCTGTTCATCGACCTCAACCAGGCGAAGGCCCTCGGGGCCGTCGAGTTCGGCTCTCCGCCGGCCGCGACGATCTTCAAGCCCATGGCGACCGGGGCGCCCGGCGTATCGAGCGCCATGAAGGCGGCGCTGGACGCGAGGATCCAGGCCGACAACGGCGGTACCGACTATGACTCGGGCTTCATCCAGTCCTACGTCGACAACCCATACGCCACGGCGCGGATCTTCCTCACCGACGGCGCGAACAACGGCGACTTCAACAACCGGCACCTCCTCGCGCCGCCCGGCAAGGCGCCCCCGCCGATCTACGTCGTCGGCCTCGGCATCGGCGCCGCCGGGACGAGCGCCGACGCCGCCCGGCTGCAGGCGATCGCGACCCAGACGGGCGGTCGCTACTTCCCGAACGTGCAGCTCGCCACGGCGCAGTCCGTGTTCAACTCGATCACGCAGCTGCTCGACTGCCGCCCGCTGCCCAAGACGTTCACGTCGAAGGTCTTCGTCAAGAAGGGCGCCACGCAGACGAAGAGCCTGCCGGTGTCGGCGAGCGCCAAGAAGCTTGGGCTCGTGCTCAACTGGGCGCAGCCGGCGAACAGGTTCACGTTCTCGGCCATCAAGGCGCTCGGCACCCACGGCCGGGTCATCTCAACCCTGAGCGGCAAGGGCAAGCCGGGCAAGCTCAAGGTCAAGAAGATCAGCGGCAAGACGTTCTCGGCCCTCACGATCACGAAGCCGACGGGCACGAAGAAGCTGAAGGTCTCCGTCAAGGCCAGCAAGCTGAGCGCGGGCGAGATCACCGTGACGCAGCTGACCGTGCGCGGCGGCTGAGCCCCGGCGCGGGGGGCCGCGCCCAACGCCCGGCCGCTGGGCGACAATGGCCCCGTGATCGCCTGGAAGATCGCCTTCTGGCTCAGCGCCGGGCTGCTCGTCTACGCGCAGCTCGGCTACCCGCTGCTGCTGGCGGCGCTGGCGCGGCTCACCGGGCGGCGGGGGGAGCGCGCGGGCGGCGCCGAACCGCCGCCCGCGGTCAGCCTCGTCATCGCCGCGTACGACGAGAGCGAGGTCATCGCCGGCAAGGTCGCCAACGCGCTCGCGCTCGACTACCCGCGCGAGCGTCTCGAGGTGATCGTGGCGAGCGACGGCTCGACCGACGCGACGGTCGCCGAGGCGCGGCGGGCCGGGGCCGACATCGTGCTCGACCTCCCGCGCGGAGGCAAGATCCGCGCGCAGGATGCCGCCGTCGCGCGTGCCAGCGGCGACCTCGTGGCGTTCTCTGACGCCAACGCCCGCTGGGAGCCCGGCGCGCTCGCCGCGCTCGTGTCCGCCTTCACCGACTCGCGGGTGGGCTACGCGTGCGGGCAGGTCGCGTTCACGAACGATTCAGGGACCAACCAGGAGGGTCTGTACTGGCGCTACGAGATGGCGGTGCGCGGCCTTGAGTCCCGGTTGGGCTCGATCACCGCCGGCAACGGCGCGATCTACGCGACCCGCCGCGACGCGTACATCGAGGTGGACCCGATCATGGGCCACGACCTCTCGTTCCCGTTCAACATGGTCAAGCGCGGCTGGCGGGCGGTGTACGTCCCGACCGCGCGGGCGACCGAGAAGATGGTCCCGTCGCTCGAGGGCGAGTTCGCCCGCAAGCGGCGGATGATGAGCCACGCCTGGCCGATCGTCCTGCGGGGCGGCCTGCTCTCGCCGCGCGGCTATCCGCCGCTCTACGCGCTCATGATCGCCTCGCACCGGGTGCTGCGCTACGCGGCGCCGTTCCTGCACGTCGCCGCGTTCGTCGCCAGCGCCGCGCTGCTCGGGGAAGGCGCGGTGTACGTCGCGGCGTTCGCCGCACAGGTGGCGCTGCTCGTCGCGGCGCTCCTGGCGGGCGCGGTTCCCGTGCGCCCGCTGCTCGTCGCGCGCTATTACGTCCTGACGACGGCGTCGGTGGCCGCCGGGCTGTGGGACTGGCTGCGCCACGGCACCGCGGCGGGCTGGGAGCCCGCGGAGGGCACGCGCTAGTGCTCCCTCCGGCAAGTCCTCGCACGCGTGGATCCCTCCAGCGCACGACGACGTACAGGAGGAAACACTAGTGGTTCGTCGCGCGTTCGACGTCGTCGTCGCCACGACCATGCTCGTCGTCACGTCGCCCCTGCTGCTCGTCGCGATCGTGGCGATCCGGCTGGAGTCGGCGGGCAGCCCGATCTATCGTCAGCGCCGCGTCGGGCGCGACGGGCGCGAGTTCGACGTCATCAAGCTGCGCACGATGGTGGCCGGCGCCGAGACGATCGGCGCGGGGCTCGCCGTCGACGCCGGTGACGCGCGCATCACCCGCGTCGGCGCGCTGCTGCGCCGCACGTCCCTTGACGAGGTGCCGAACCTCGTCAACGTCCTGAAGGGCGAGATGGCGATCATCGGACCGCGTCCGACGATCCCCGTGCAGGTCGCTCAGTACACCGAGCGCGAGCGCGGCCGGCTCGCGGTCCGCCCGGGGATCACCGGCTGGGCACAGGTCAACGGCCGCACGTCGCTGCCGTGGCCCGAGCGCATCGAGCTCGACCTCTGGTACATCGAGCACCGCTCGTGGCGCCTGGACGCGCAGATCCTCGTGCGCAGCGCCCGCCAGGTGCTCGGGGGCGAGGGGATCTACAAGGGCGCGACCGGCGGCTGGCGGGACCGCTAAGTACGCCGTCCGTCCAGAAAGAAGTTTGGACATGCCATAATCTTGATTTCGTGCATGCATCACCTTCCTCCGGCCCCCCGCCGCCGTCCGCGACCGTCGAGGACTACGCCAAGGCGATCTACTCGCTGACCGGCGCCCGCGCCCAGACGGCATCCACGAACGACCTCGCCGAGCGGCTCGGCGTCACCCCCGGCTCCGTGTCGGCGATGGCGCGCAAGCTCGCCGACGCCGGGCTCGTCGAGCACATCCCCTATCGCGGGGTCGCGCTGACCCCGAAGGGCGAGCAGGTCGCGCTCAAGGTCCTGCGCCGGCACCGGCTGCTCGAGCTGTTCCTCGCCGAGATGCTCGAGGTGCCGTGGGAGCGGGTGCACGCGGAGGCGGAGATCCTCGAGCACGCGCTGTCGGAAGACCTCACCGATCTCATCGCGCTGAAGCTCGGTGATCCGACGGTGGATCCCCACGGCGATCCGATCCCGTCGCGCGACCTCGTCGTCGACGAGCGCCCGACGGACAGCCTGGCCGACATGCAGCCGGGCAGGTGCGCCACGCTCGTGCGCGTCTCGGACTCGGACCCCGAGATGCTCAGCTACCTGACCGGCCTGGGCATCACCGTGGGCGATCCGCTGGAAATGGTCGAGCGCCAGCCGTTCGACGGCCCGTGCATCGTGCGCTTCGGCGAGCGCACCCACGTGCTCGGGCTGCCGCTGGCCCGAGCGATGCGCGTGCGCGCGCAGGAGCCTGCGTGACCCCGCCGCTGCCGCCCGCGCTCGACGTCGCGCTGCGTCCTGGCATCGCTGTCGACCCCGCGCCGCGCGTGCCCGAGATCCCGCCGAGCCCTCTGCGGGTCCTGCGCTCGCGAGGGCCGATCCGCGGCCGCCTCGCGCTGCTCGGCCCGGCGTTCGTCGCTGCCGTCGCGTACATCGACCCGGGCAACTTCGCGACGAACATCGCGGCCGGGGCGAAGTTCGGCTACCTGCTCGTCTGGGTCATCGTCATGGCGAACCTCATGGCGATGCTCGTGCAGTACCTCTCGGCGAAGGCAGGGCTCGCCTCGGGGCGTAACCTGCCGGAGCTGTGCCGCGAGAGCTTCCCGCGCGCGGCGAACTTCGGCCTCTGGGTCCAGGCCGAGATCGTCGCCATGTCGACCGACCTCGCGGAGTTCGTCGGCGCCGCGATCGGGTTGAACCTGCTCTTCGGGATCGGGCTGTTCCCGGCCGGGCTCATCACGGCCGTGGTCGCCTTCGCGATCCTCGCCCTCCAGCAGCGCGGCTATCGCCGCTTCGAGCTCGCGATCGCCGGCCTGCTCGGTCTCGTCGCGCTGGGCTTCATCTACGACTTCGTCGCCGTCGGCCATCACTCCGCGTCCGGCATCGCGGCCGGGCTGATCCCGCGCTTCGCGGGCTCGGAGTCGCTGCTGCTGGCGATCGGGATCATCGGCGCGACGGTCATGCCGCACGTCGTCTACCTGCACTCGGCGCTGACCCAGCGGCGCATCGAGCCGCGCGACGACGGCGAGCGCCGCGAGCTGCTGCGCTACGTCAAGGTCGACTGCGGGCTCGGGCTCGGCATGGCCGGCGTCATCAACCTCACGATGCTGTGCGTCGCGGTGG
>JAWVGM010000025.1:0-4436 GCA_033855075.1 Solirubrobacteraceae bacterium
TGAAGAGCGAGAAGCACGTCGCCCCGATGACGAAGGCGATCGCGAGCGGGCCGGCCTTGTCGTGCACCCAGCGCCAGAGGCCCGTGTGCTGCTGGGCCTGCAGCGGCAGCGAGCTGCCCGCGATGAATCCCGCGACGCACGCCATCGCGTGCAGCGCCAGGACGAGGCTGTTGCGAAAGAGCACGTGGCCGACGTCGGACAGTTGCGGGTCGTCGCGCAGGCCCGGGAAGCTCAGGCCGCTGGGGTCCGGTGTCGAATTGACCGCCACGACCCACACGGCGGCCAGCAGCACGACGGAGATCCCCAGCGCCCCGGCCAGCCAGACGCGCAGCACCGGCCACGGCCGGTCATTCCATGCGTCCAGCGTGGCTCGCGTGTCCGCGAGCCCTCGGACGAGCGCGAGATCTGAGGCGGACACCAGCACCGCATCGGCCCCCGCGGCCCGGGCGAGTGCTCAGCCGCGCTCGCGCTGGCCGGATATGCGAGCCGTGCGGTCGAAGCGCAGCTTGGGCACGAGCAGCGCCGCCTCGCTCGCGATTCGCCACGTCATCTTCGACTGGCCGCGTACACGCTCGCGAAAGACGATCGGGACCTCGACGACGCGAAAGCCCGCCTTGACCGCGCGATGCGTGAGCTCGACCTGGAAGGCGTAGCCGCGCGAGCGCACGGTGGGCAGGTCGATCGCCTCGAGCACCTCGCGCCGGAAGCACTTGAAGCCGCCGGTCAGGTCGCGCACGTTCAGGCCGAGGACGAGGCGGGCGTACAGCGAGCCCGCGCGGCTGACGATCCTCCGCCCGCGGCCCCAGTCCGACACCCCGCCGCCGCGCACGTAGCGCGACCCCAGCACGAGGTCCGCGCTGCGCGCGGCCACGAGCAATCGAGACAGATCAGCGGGGTCGTGGGAGAAGTCCGAGTCCATCTCCATGACGAAGCCTGCGCCGTGATCGAGTGCGTGGGCGAAGCCGGCAAGGTAGGCGGGGCCGAGCCCTTCGCGCTCGGTGCGATGCAGCACCTCGACGGCCTCGTTGTCGGCGGCGAGGCGGTCGGCGATGTCGCCGGTGCCGTCGGGGGAGGTGTCGTCGACGATGAGGATCCGGTGGGCGTCCGGCGCCGCGCGGCGCAAGACCGCGAGGGACGCGTGGACGATCGGCTCGATGTTCTCGGCCTCGTTGTAGGTCGGGAGGATGAGCCAGGCGTCGGCGGGCATCGACGCGACTACCCTACGGCGCGGCGTGGCCAAGGACCCCACCAACCTCGAAATCGCCGCCGCTTTCGACGAGCTGGCCGACCTCTACGAGCTCGACGGCGCGGTCGTGCACCGCGTCATGGCCTACCGCGGGGCGGCGAAGACGGCGCGCGACGCCAGCGCCTCGATCGCGGGCCTCACGCGAGCCGGGCGGGTCACCGAGCTGCCGGGAATCGGCAAGACGCTCGAGGTCAAGCTCAAGGATCTACTCGAGACCGGGACCATCCCCGCGGCCGAGAAGCTGCGTGCGAGATACCCGGCCGGCCTCCTCGAGATGACCCGCCTGCCTGGGCTCGGGCCCAAGCGCGCCCGGCGGCTGTTCGACGAGCTCGGCATCGAGTCGCTGGACATGCTGCGCGCCGCCGCCGAGGAGCACAAGCTGCGCGAGGTCCGGGGCTTCGGGGCGAAGTTCGAGGAGTCCGTGCTGTCGGCGATCGCGGCCGGCGCGGGCGCGCGCCCGGCGTCCGAGCAGCGGGTCCTGCTCAACCGCGCGCTCGACCTCGGGGAGGAGATCGTCGCGGGCCTGCGCGCCCACCCGTCTGCCGAGCGCGTCGAGCTCGCCGGCTCGGCGCGGCGCGGGGCCGACTCGGTCAAGGACCTCGACATCATCGCGACCGCGAGCGATCCCGCGGCGCTGACGTCCGCGCTCGCCGACCTCGAACAGATCGAGTACGCCTCGACACCGGGTCCCAACGCCGCCCGCGGGCGCACCCACACCGGCCTGCCGGTCGACCTGCGCGTCGTCGCTCCGGAGAACTTCGGCAACCTCCTACAGCACTTCACGGGCTCCCAGGCCCACAACGTCGCGCTGCGCGAGGCCGCCGTCCGCAAGGGGCTGCACGTCTCCGAGTACGGGATCCTCGACGACGCGAGCGGGGAGACGCTCTGCTGCGCGACCGAGGAGGAGGTCTACGAGCGCCTCGGCCTGAAGTACCCCGAGCCCGAGCTGCGCGAGAGCCGCGGCGAGCTCGATCCTGGCTTCACGCCGCCGACCCTGGTGACGCTCGCCGACATCCGCGGTGACCTGCACATGCACACGACCGCGTCCGATGGCCACGCGTCCATCGAGGAGATGGCGCGCGCGGCGCTCGAGCGCGGCTACGAGTACATCGCGATCACCGACCACTCGGCCACGCACGGGTTCGGCAACCACGTCACGCCCGATCAGCTCGAGCGCCAGATCGAGCGGATCGCCGAGATCAACGAGCGGATCGAGGGCATCGAGGTGCTCGCCGGGACCGAGACGAACATCCTGCCCGACGGTTCTCCCGACTACGACGACGAGCTGCTCGCGCGCCTGGACTGGGTCATCGGCTCGGTCCACACGCAGTTCTCGATGAGCTCCGCCGACATGACCCGGCGCATGGTGGCGGCGATCGAGCACCCGTGGGTCGACGCGATCGGGCATCCCACCGGACGCAAGATCCAGCGCCGCCAGCCCTACGCCGTCGACATGGAGGCGGTCATCGAAGCGGCGGCGCGGACCGGCACGATGCTCGAGATCAACGCGGCGCCCGACCGCCGTGATCTCGACGACGTCCACGCGCGCGCGGCCGCCCAGGCCGGCGCGCTCGTCCTCGTCGATTCGGACGCCCACCGCGTGCGCACGCTGCCGAACATGCGCTGGGGCGTGGTGACCGCTCGCCGCGCCTGGCTCGAGCCGCGGCACGTGGCGAACACACGCCCGTGGAAGGACTTCGCGGGGCTGCGCAAGCGCGCGCGGTGAACCCCGTCGTGAGTGAGCGGTCGCTCTATCATGGATGAAGGTATGGCGAAGACGTGGATTCTCGACACGGAGACGAAGGGAACCGGCGCGAACGTGGTTCCGCTGAAGCAGCGCCCGGCGACGGCGAAGCCGTCGCGGGAGCTGTTCGTCCCGCGCAGGCCCGCCCCGCGACCCGAGGGCCCGGCGGAGCCCAGGCCGGCGCGGCGCTACAAGGTCGTCGACGTCGTGAGCGGCCGCGTGCTGGCGGAGGACGTCGAGACCCGCGTGACCGTGGAGGTGCTCGCAGGCGTTCGGAGCATCGTCGACGTGCACGTCTCCGTCTGGCAGCCCGAGCGCGAGCGTTGGCGGATGCTCAGCCTCGACGAGCTGCGCGCCCTGTGGGCGTTTCGCGCGCGCGGTTGAGAGCACAGCACCGGTTCACGCTCGCGGGAGCCGCGGCAACCCACCCGGGTTCCCTTATCGCTGCGGTTCGCCGATCAACCGCGGCAGCAACAGGTCCCGCACCACCCCGTCGACGCGCGCCCTTGTGAATGGCGCGAGGGCGTCCGCCGCGCGATCGGCGTAGCCGGCGAGTGGATCGTCAAGCGCGGCCCGCAGCGCCGCGGCCAATCCGCCGGCGTCCTCGACCACGAGCCGTCCGTCCAGCTCGCGCGCCAGCGGGAGTGCCGCATATGGCCCCGGCGCGGTCGTCGTAACGAGCACGCAGCCGTCGGCGAGCGCCTCGAGCTGCGCGATCCCGTAGTCCTCGCGGCGCGGCGCGGTGACGAACACGCGCGCGCGGCGCAGCAGCGCGCGGTAGGCATCCGGCTCCAGGCGGCCGGCGACCCGAACCCCGGGCGCGCGGACCGGCACGTCCGCGCCCGCGACCACGAGCTCCTCGCCCTCGCGCCGGGCCGCCGCCCACGCGTCGAGGACGCGATCGAGCCCCTTCTTGTGCGGGTTGGCCGCGTACGTGAGCGCGGCGATGTCGCGCGGCGCCCCGGCATCGTGTGACGGCTCGACGGGCACCGGGACGACGACCGCCTCGCCGTGCGGCCCTGGCGTCTCGGCGAGCGCCGCCTCGTCCTGGGGGACGAGCAGAGGTGCGGCCGCCAGCCGGCGGCGTTCGAGCGGGCGCTGCCAGATCCCGTGTCGTCCCGGCCGGTTGGCCGCCGCCGGAGCGTCGTAGCGAATCGCGCCGGGGCGCGGCCAGAGCAGAGCGGCGGTCAGCGTGGAGTAGACGACCGCACGCGGACCGTGCGCCGCGATCCCCTCGACCGCGGCGGCCCGCGCGGCGCGCGCCCACACGAGGTCGGTGAGCGCCAGCGTGCGCATCTCGCGCGGAGGGTGCGGCGTCGCGACGGCGACGTCCGCGCCCGCGCGCCGCAGCGCGTCGGCGAACTCGAATTCGGCCGCGCGCAACCCGGCCGTCGAGCCGAGCGTGACGAAGAGGACGTCGGCCGTCATCAGGACCCGTCCACCCTG
>JAWVGM010000026.1:0-11657 GCA_033855075.1 Solirubrobacteraceae bacterium
CCGCCGCACCGCCCGCTCGAGGCGCTTGCGCAGCCGATCCCGGTCACCGCCGGAGAGCGCGAACGACGCGCCGCTGCGTGCGCCGGTACCGACCGAGGTCATGATCTGAGTGTACGGACGGGGTCAGTCGCAGACGATCCGTCAGAGACCGGGGTCCTAGGACCAATTGCCCCTTCAAACCGAGACCCGGGCGCGCGCACAATCGTCGTGGGCGGGCGGACCGATTCCGAGCTGGAGGATGAGCGATGAGCGCAACCACGAACACCGCGCAGGGCGCGAACCAGACGATCACCGACGAGGTGACGTCCTGGCCGGGCGTCAGCGCCGGCCACGGCCGCCGGGGCGAGTGGGCGTTCAAGGTCGGACGGCGGGAGATCGGCCACCTGCACGGCGACCGCGCGGCTCACTTCTCGTTTCCGAAGGACGTCTGGGCGCAGCTGTTCGAGGACGGGCGCATCGGCTATCACCCGGTCTTTGCGGGCAAGCCGGGCCCGGCCGCGCGACAGATCGAGCACGCTGACGACGTGCTCGACGTGATCGCGCTGTTGCGGCTGAACTACGACCGCGTCAGCGCCGCCTGAGCGCCACCGAACCACACGGGCGGCGCAGCGGCGCACAATGTACCCATGCCAAATGCGCCGCAGGCCAAGTCCTTTCCGTGTTTCACCGATGTCGGAGACGAGGCGGTCGCCCAGCACCTGCGGGAGGACTGGTTCTTCTGGCTGGACCTCGAGGCCCCCACCGAGGCGCAGGTCAGGCAGCTCGGAGACAGCTTCGGGCTGCATCCGCTCACGATCGAGGACGCGCTCACGTTCGATCAGCGGCCGAAGATCGAGGAGTACGACACCTACGTCTTCCTCGTCGTGTTCGGCGCCGATCCGGGGACCGTGTCAGGACAGCCGCTGCTGCGCGAGGTCCACGTGATCATCTCGGGATCGTTCGTGGTGACGCTGCACCGCCCACCCTTCGCCGCGCTGCAGGAGCTGCGCGCGCGCTACGAGACCCACACCGCGCGCAGCGAGCAGTTCATCGTCTACAAGATCCTCGACGCCGTGATCACGACGTTCTTGCCGGTGCTCGCGCGTATCGACGAGGACATCGACGAGATCCAGGACGCGATCATCGAGCAGCCGACCGACGAGAGCCTCCAGCGGATCTTCGCCCTCAAGCGCGACCTCGTCGCGATGCGCCGCGTCGTCACGCCGCTGCGCGACGTCTTCGCACGCGACGCCGAGCGGATCACCGATCTCCCCGGCCTCGAGGCCGATGACCGCCTGTACCTGCGCGACGTCTATGACAGCCTGATCCGCGTCTCGGACCTCGTCGACTCCTACCGCGACCTGCTCAGCGGCGCGACCGACATGTACCTCTCGACCGTGGCCAATCGCCAGGGCGAGATCAACAAGCAGCTGACGATCATCGCGACGATCTTCCTCCCGCTGACGTTCCTCACGGGCTTCTTCGGCCAGAACTTCGCCTACCTCACCAACCACGTCATCAACACGACGTGGTCGTTCGTCACCTTCGGGCTCGTCCTGACCGTGCTGTCCACGGTCGGCTTCCTGATCCTGTTTCGCCGCCGCCGCTGGCTGTAGCGGCCATGCACGCAGATGCCGGACCGGCCCGCTGGCTGAGCGTCACGCGGCGGCGACCGGGATGGCGTCGAACAGCGACGCGTAGCTGTCGATGAGCATGTGGCGGCCCTTGAGCTCGGCGATCGTGGCCGCGCCCGCAACCCCGTCCCCGATGAATCCGGCTCCGCCCTCGGGGCCGAGCGGGATCGCGATCATCGGCGGGAACGTGTCGTAGCGCTCGAGATCGCCCTCGCCCGTGATGAGCACGCGGAGGTTGGCTGCGACAACGGCGGCCTGCCGGCTGGCGATCCCGGCCATGTCGCGGTCGGCGTCAGAGACGTCGCCGAGGGCAAAGACATCCGTCTGGCCGGCGACGCGAAGGTGGTCGTCGACGCGGATGTAGCCGCGCTCGTCGCGGCGGTCGCCGAGCGATCCGCTCTCGAGGTACTCGCTGTGTGGCCGCACGCCGAACGCGCGGAACCACATGTCGGCGACGAGCTCGTCGCCGTCCTCGGTGACGATCCGGATCGTGCCCAGCGTGGCCGGTGGTGTGCTTGGCAGCTCGCGCAGGGCGCTGCCGAGGCGCAGTTCGACGCCCATCTCGTCGAGCTGGCGGCGCAGCTCGTCGCGCAACGGCTGGTCGTACGGGCCGGTGAGGATGTCATCGGCGACGTCGACGATCGTCACGTCCTTGTCGGGAAAGAACGCCTTGATCTCACCGGCGAGCTCCAGGCCGGCGGGACCGGCGCCGACGATCAGCGTGCGGTCCGCGGACAGCAGCGCCTCGTGGGCGGCAAGCACGCGGGACCGAGCGGAGGCGACGTCGGGCTCCTCGGTCTTGGCCGGGAACGGATACGACGAGCCGGTGGCGAGCACGAGGAAGTCGTGCTCGAGCACGTCACCCGACGCCAAGGTGACGCGGCGCCCGTCGATGGCGACGGCGCGGTCGCGAACGAAGCGGCCGGTGGCAAGCAGGTGGTCATACGGCAGGAAGATCCGGTCCAGCCACTCCGGCTCGACGAGGGCCCGCCAGGCGGCGACGTTGTGAACGAACGCGTCGGTGGGATCCACGAGCGTCACGTCGGCGATGTCGTCGAGCGCCTTGGCAGCGTTGATCCCGCCGTACCCGCCGCCAAGCACGACGACGGACGGGCGTTGTGCGGGAGGTGCGTCGGTCATGGGTGACCTCCAGGTGCGAGGAGCAAAGCATTGACAGCGCGAATACAAGTCACTTTGAAAATGCTAGCAGCAAGCATTACGCTAGTCTTCTGGTATGGCTAAGACGCGTCCGCAGACCGCTCCCGCGCACACAGCCGGCGCCTGCGACCGCGGCGACGCGGCGCTGGCACGCGCCTTCGTGTTCCTCGGCAAGCGGTGGAACGGCGTCGTCCTGGGCAGCCTCCGCGACGGCCCCGCCGGCTTTCGAGAGCTCTCGCGCGCGACGGGCGGGATCTCCGACTCGGTCCTGTCGGCGCGGCTCGCCGACCTGGGCGGAGCGGGGCTCATCGCCCGGACCGTCGACGAGGGACCACCGGTGACCGTGTCCTACGCCTTGACCGCCCGCGGCACGGCGCTGCTCCCCGCGCTCGAGCAGATCTCGCTCTGGGCGCAGGAGCACCTGGCGCCCGACGACCCATAGCCTCGTCAACCGCTCCCGTTCCCGGCGTGCTCTCCCCGTCACGCCCACGCGCCTACGATGAGGGCTGTGACAGGGGTCAAAGTCGCTCTCGCCTTCCTGCTGGCCACGTGCCTCGTCGCGCTCACGGCGATCTCGATCGCGGGAGCCATCACCCAGACGACGCGCCCGCCCAAAGGCACCTCCGATCAGCAGACACACCCGAAGGTGCATCCTCGCCGCGGCACCCGCCGCTCGAAGTTCCGGGTCCGCTTCACGCTTCGCGACGCCCCGGGCCATGAGGGCGCGATCGCCAGCGAGTACGACATTCGCGTCGACAAGCCGCGTCGGTCCCGCGCCGCTTGCGCTGCGCCTGACGTCCCGGCCCTCACGAGCGGTACCCGAGGCTCCCGCAGGTCGTTGGCCCTCCGTACGCCGCGCCATGGCTGGTGTCACGGACGCTACGCGGTGACCGTGATTCTCCAGCGCGGCCCCTACTGCCCACCGCCGCCAGACGGACAGCCGCCCCCGCCCTGCCCCAAGTTCGCGACCACCGAAGTCGACGTCGGCCACGCGACGTTCTCCGTCAAGACCACGCGGCGGAGCTAGGCCATGCCGCTCAGCGCTGCCTCAGTGGAAGGCGTGCGCGAAAGGTCGTGTTGCCGGGCTCCGATTCGACGACCAGCGAACCGTCGTGGCGGTTGACGACGATCTGGCGCGCGGTCCCCAGGCCCAGGCCGGTCCCGAGGCCGACGTCCTTTGTCGTGAAGAACGGGTCGAAGATGCGCTCGCGAACGTCCTCGGGGATGCCGGGGCCGTCGTCGCTGATCTCGACGACGGCACAGCCTTCGTCGCAGCTCGTGCGAATCGTGATCGTGCCCCGTTCGCCGAGCGCGCCGATCGCGTTGTCGAGCAGGTTCGTCCAGACCTGATTGAGCTCGGAGCCGCGCACCGTCATCCGCGGCAGGTCGCGGTCGTAGTCGCGCACGACCTTGATCGCGGTGTGCTTGAGCTTGTGTTTGAGCACGGTGAGCGTCGTCTCGAGGCCCTTGTGCAGGTCGACCTCGACGAGCCCGCCGCGGTCCATGTAGGCGTAGTCCTTCACCGCGCCGACGAGCTCGGAGATCCGGTCGGTCGACTCGCACAGCTCCTGTGAGACGCGCCCGATCGTCAGCGTCGCCGCGACCCAGTGCAGCGCCGCCCCGGTCCCCTTCGCGCCCGCATGCTCGACGACGCGGTCAAGCCAGGCCTGGTCCAGGCCGGCCTGGGCCAGCGGCTCGACGAGCCGCCAGGGCTCCGGCACGGCGAGGGCCTCCAAGCGTTCGAGCAGATCGTCCTCGGCGTCGGCAGCGTCGAGCGTCTCCAGCGCCGTTGCGGAGTCGGCGCGTGCGATCGCCTCCTCCTGGAGCTCGACGAGCTTCTCGGCGTCGGCGCGCTCGATCCCGGACTTGACGAACTTCACGAGCGTCGATTGCACGATGCCGGCCTCCTCGGCCAGCTGCGAGGCGGCGCGGCGCGCGGCGGCGGCCGGGTTGTTGAGCTCGTGCGCGAGGCCGGCGGCCATCGTGCCCAGCGACGCCAGCCGTTCGCGGTTCTGCTCGATGCCGCCGAGGCGCTGCAGGACGGGTGACACCTGCCGGATCACGGTCTGGTGCACCGCGCGCTGCGCGAAGATGAGTCGCAGGAACTCCGCGGACTCGATGATCGCCATGCGGCAGGCCGACTCGGCGACGATGCGCACCGGCAGCGGGTCCTCGGTGAGCACGGAGATCGCCCCGATCCACGTCGGAGACTCCTGGCGGCCGACCGGCTCGGGGCGGCCACGGCTGGCCATGTACGTCAGGGCGGTCCCCTCGAGCAGGAGGATCAGGCCCGGCACGTGGTCTTGCTCCTCGACGATCAGCTCGCCCGGCTCCGCGTCGCGCGGCTGCGCCACGGCCAGCCACTCGCCGAGCAGCTCGTCGTCGATGCCGTCGAACAGGTCGACGCTGCGCAACTCGGCCAGGGTGATCGGGCCCGTCATGCCTCGACCAGGTACTGGTGGATGAGCGACACGGCCATCGACCCCTCGCCGACCGCGCTCGCGACGCGCTTGATCGAGCGCGCGCGGACGTCGCCGGCAACGAACACGCCCGGGACGCTCGTCTCCAGGAGGAACGGGTCGCGCTGCAGCGGCCAGAGGTCGCCGGGCACGTCGGGGCCCGCGAGGATGAAGCCGCGCTCGTCACGCGCGACGACGCCCTCGAGCCAGCCGGTGTGCGGCGTGGCTCCGATGAACACGAAGCACGCGTCCACGTCGAGGTCGTACTCCTCCCCGTCCGCGCCGGCGACGCGCAGCCGTCGCAGGCGCCCATCCCCTTCGCCGGCGGCGACCGCCGAGCTCTGCGTTCGCACCTCGACGTTGGGCAGCGTCGAGAGCTGCTCGATGAGGTAGTGCGACATCGATGTCGCGAGCGACGCGCCCCGCACGAGCATCGTCACTCGGCTGGCGTAGCCGCTGAAGTGCACGGCGGCCTGGCCGGCGGAATTGGCGCCGCCGATGACGACGACATGCTGGTCAGCACAGGAACGGGCCTCGGTCATCGCCGCGCCGTAGTAGATGCCGGCGCCGGTCAGCTCGGCGAACCCGGGCGCGGTCAGCTGGCGGTAGGTGACGCCCGACGCGATGAGCACGCAGTTGGCGCTCAGCACCTCGCCGCCGCTGAGGTCGACGAAACGCCCGGCACCTTCGACCCGCAGACCGACGGCGTCCTGCACGGTCAAGAGCTCGGCGCCGAGGCGGCGCGCCTGATCGGTCGCCCGGCGTGCGAGGTCCGAGCCGCTGAGCCCGGCCGGAAACCCGAGGTAGTTCTCGATCAGGCTGGACTGACCCGCCTGGCCGCCCGGCGCCTCGCGCTCGACCATGACCGTACGCAGTCCCTCCGATGCTCCGTACACGGCGGCGCCCAGTCCCGCCGGGCCGCCGCCCACGACGACGAGGTCGTAGTGGTCCTGGGCCGGCTGACCCGCGACTCCCAACCGCGCGGCGAGCTCGAGCACGGTCGGTCGTTCGAGAATCGTGCCGTCTTCGAGCAGCGCGACGGGCAGGCCCTCGGCGTCCACGCCGGCGACCCTCAGCAGGTCGCGCGCCTCGCCGTCGCGCTCGATGTCCAGCCAGCGCGCCGGCACCCGGTTGCGCGCGAGGAAGTCGCGCAGTTCGTGCGTGTCCTTCGAAAAGCGATGGCCGACGATTCGCACCCCGCCGGACTCCAGCGCCGCGCCCGACTCCCACGTCGTCAGCAGATCCTCGACGACGGGAAAGAGCTGCTCCTCCGGGGGATCCCACGGCTTGAGCAGGTAGTAGTCCAGCGCGACCTCGTTGATGGCCGCGATCGCCGCCTCCGTGTCGGCATACGCCGTCAGCAGGACCCGCTTGGCGTCGGGCACGAGCTTGCGCGCCTCGACGAGGTACTCCGTCCCGGGCATCCCAGGCATCCGCTGGTCGGCGATCAGCATCGCGACCCGGTCGCCGCGCGCGACGACCTGACGAAGCAGGTCCAGGGCCTCCGGACCCGACGCCGCGCGCAATATCCGGAAACGCTCCCCGAAGCCTCGGCGCAGATCGCGCGCGACCGCGGCCAGGACCGCCGGCTCGTCGTCGACCGCCAGGATCGACGGCCGTCGCTCGCTGTCCGACCGCGCGGGCACCGCCCGCGGCGCGCTGTCAGTCGAAGTGACGCTCACACGACGATATTACGTTTGCGGCGATCCGGGCCGTCCATGGCGCGGCGCGAGTCAGGGATCGCGGATGATGCGCAGCAGCACCACCCGCGACGTGTGGCCGGCGGCATCCAGCACCGCGGCAAGCTCGGCATCGCGCAGCTCCTCGGCGGCTTCCACCACGACGACGAGCGGTTCGGTACCCGTGCCCGCGTGCGTGATCACGCGACGCACGTCGGCCGCGTCTCGCTCGAGCGCCTCGGAAGATGCAACCGACAGCACGACCTGCCCGGCGGTCGGCGGCTCGAGGTGGCCATCCGGGGCCGTCTGCCCACGCTCGATCACGATCTCGCCGCTGGCCACGCTCGCCGGTGGCTGCGCCGTGAGCTGGCGGTCGACCGCGCCACCGCGAGGTAACTGGATGATGAGCTTCGGCTCGGAGGCCACGGTGTGGACCCTAGCGCCGAGCCGCTGCCGACCCATCTTGTGTGTCGATGGCCGAGGGCATCTCAGACGTGCCTCCACGTCCCGGCGTCGCGTACATTCCCGTCCGGTGGCGACGGTTCTCCTGTACGGCAGCACGGCCCGATACCCCTCGATGCGCCATGAGGTGCCGGTCGAGATCATCGACCCGTTCCTGTTTGTCGAGCGCGACGGGCAGACGTTCGTCCTCACCAACCGGCTGGAGTGCGATCGGATCGCCGCGGTGCTCCCGGGCGCGACGCTCGCGCTCATGGACGACCTCGGCCTCTTCGACCTCATCGACGACGGTATGTCCCGCACGGAGGCGGAGCTCGAGGTCGTCATCCGCGCGGTCGCGCAATGGGACGTGCGCGCGGCCGCGGTGGCGCCCGACCTGCCGGTGCAGGTCGCCGACCGGCTGCGGGCGGAGGGGGTGCAGCTGACCGTCGACCCGGTCGAGATCGAGCGTCGCAGGCGGGTCAAGACGCCGGCCGAACTCGCCGGCATCCGGCGCGCGCTGCGCGCGGCCGAGGCGGGGATCGCCGCGGGCGAGCACCTGATCCGCTGCGCCGAGCGCGTGGACGGACGGCTGCGCCACGACGGCGAGCCGCTCACCGCCGAGATGGTCCGCCACGCGGTGCGCTCGGCCTGCGCGGCCCTCGGCGCACCCGCCCCGCCGGACATCGTGGTCGCCTCAGCGCTCTCGGGCGGAGGACACGACCCCGGCTCGGGGCCGCTCCCGGCCGACCTGCCGATCACGATCGACGTGTGGCCGCGCGACGAGACCAGCGGCTGCTGCGCGGACATGGCCCGCACGTTCGTCGCGGGCCAGACCAGCGCCGAGGTCGCGTTGATCGCGGCCGTCGTCCGCGAGGCGCTCGAGGCCGCCCGCGCCGGTGCTCGAGCCGGGACCACCGGGCGCGCCGTCTACGACCTCGCCGCGCAGGTCATCGAGGACGCCGGCTTTCCCACGCAGCGCACGCGCCAGCCCGGCGTTCCGCTCACCACCGGCTTCTCTTTCTCGCTCGGTCACGGCGTCGGCCTCGAGGTGCACGAGCCACCGGGGCTTGGGCTCGCGGGCGGCCAAACCCTCGTTGCCGGCGACGTCGTCGCGATCGAGCCGGGCGTCGACGGCCTCGAACACATCGGCGGCGTCATGTTCGAGGACCTGCTGCTCATCACCGACGACGGCTGCGAGACGCTCACGCAGTTCGCCTACGACCTCTAGCCACGATGGACGACGCCGATCCGACCGCGATGTTCGAGCGGATGTACGTGGCCGCCGCCGCCGCGCAGGATGCTCTGCCATGGGAGCGCGACGGACCCCACCCCCTGCTCGAAGCGTGGGCGTCGAGCGTCAGCGGTGCGGGCAGGCGCGCGCTCGTCGTCGGCAGCGGCCTCGGTGCGGACGCGGAGTTCATCTCGCAACTCGGCTTCGAGGTGACCGGCTTCGACGCGTCCCCGACCGCGATCGCGACGTGCCGGCGCCGCCATCCCGATTCCGCCGTGCACTACCGGGTCGCCGACCTGCTCGATCTCCCCGCTGAGTACAGCGGAGCGTTCGACTTGGTGCTCGAAAGCCTCACCGTCCAGTCGCTGCCGCCTCGGTACCACCCGGCGGCGACGGCGAACGTGTCGCGGACGGTGGCCCCGGGCGGCACCCTGCTCGTGATCGCGACGGCCCGCGCCGAGGGTGGCGACGCCCCGAGCGGACCGCCCTGGCCGCTCACGCGCGCGGAGGTCGAGGCCTTCGCCGTTGGCGACCTCGAGCCGGCGCAGATCGAGGACATCCGAGAACCCGGGGTCCCGGCGCGTTGGCGGGCCGAGTTCCAACGGGGTTAGCCCGAGTGCGAAGCGGGGCATTGGTCGTCGATGGACCATGCGCGGGCCCGCACGGAGAGTCCCCGATGAACATCACGCTCCACGTCGATGGCGAGGCCCGAGCGCTGTCGATCGACCCGCGGACCACGGTGCTCGACGCACTGCGCGAGCACCTCGGCAACACCTCGCCGAAGAAGGGCTGCGACCAGGGCCAGTGCGGCGCGTGCACCGTGCTCGTGGACGGGCGCCGCGTCACCACGTGCCTGAGCCTCGCGGTCGCCTATGACGGTGCGCAGATCACGACCGCGGACGGCCTCGCCCCCGGCGAAGACCTCCATCCGCTCCAGCAGGCGTTCATCGACCACGATGCCTTTCAGTGCGGCTACTGCACGCCCGGGCAGATCTGCTCGGCGATCGGGATGCTCGAGGAGGCGCAGGCCGGATCCCCGAGCCATGCCACCGCCGACCTGAGCGCGGAGGTCGTCCTCGACGACGACGAGATCCGCGAGCGGATGAGCGGCAACCTGTGCCGCTGCGGTGCGTACGTGAACATCGTCGCCGCGATCCGGGAGGTGGCCCCATGAGGCCCTTCGAGTACGAGCGGGCGACGGATGCCGGCAGCGCCGTCGCGGCCGTCGCCGGCCGGCCGGACGCCTGCTTTCTCGCCGGTGGCACGAACCTCGTCGACCACATGAAGCTCGGCATCGCGAGCCCCGACCTGCTCGTCGACGTGTCGCGCGCCCTGCCCGACGGCATCGAGGAGCTCTCCGACGGCGGCCTGCGCATCGGCGCCGCTGTGCGCAACGCCGACCTCGCCGCGGACCGGCGGGTCATCGCCCGCTATCCGGCGCTCGCCCAGGCGCTCCTCTCGGGCGCCTCGGGTCAGCTGCGCAACCTCGCCACCACCGGCGGGAACCTCATGCAGCGCACCCGCTGTTCGTACTTTCGCGACCACACCACCCCCTGCAACAAGCGCGAGCCGGGGTCGGGCTGCTCGGCGCGCGAGGGCTACAACCGCTACCACGCGATCCTCGGCGCCTCCGAGTCGTGCGTCGCCACGCACCCCTCGGACATGGCCGTGGCGATGCTGGCCTTCGACGCCGTGGTGCACCTCGAAGGGCCGGGCGGAGCGCGCGAGCTGCCGCTCGCCGAGCTGTACCGCCTCCCCGGCGACGAGCCGCAGCGCGACGTCGCGCTCGAGCACGGCGAGCTCATCACCGCCGTCGACCTGCCGGCCCTCGAGATCGCCGCCCGCTCCGCCTACCGCAAGGTCCGCGACCGAGCGTCCTTCGCGTTCGCGCTCGTCTCGGTGGCCGCGGCCGTGGCCCTCGATGGCGACACGATCAGCGAGGCGCGGATCGCGTTCGGCGGCCTCGCTCACGCCCCGTGGCGCGCGACGCAGGCCGAGGCGGCGCTGCGCGGCCGGCCCGCGACCGACGCGTCGTTCCACGCCGCCGCGCACGCCGAGCTGGCGCAGGCGCAGCCGCTGGCCGACAACGCGTTCAAGGTCCCGATGGCCGCCAGCGCACTCGTGGCGACGCTGCGGTCCCTGACCACCGAGATCGCACGATGACCGACACCATCGCTGTGCGCCCGATCGGGGCCGACATCGGCCGCATCGACGGCCCGCGGAAGGTCACCGGCACCGCGCCGTACGCCTACGAGCATCCCCTGACGAAGCCGGCGTACGTCTTCCCGCTGCTGTCGACCGTCGCCCGCGGGCAGGTCGCCGCGATCGACGCGACCGAGGCCGAGCGGCTGCCCGGCGTGCTCGCCGTACTGACCCATGAGAACGCGCCCGCGATGGCGGATACGAGCGACGGCGAGTACGCGATCCTGCAGTCGCCCGAGGTGCACAATCGCGGGCAGATCGTCGGCGCGATCGTCGCCGAGAGCCTCGAGATCGGCCACGAGGCGGTGGCCCTCGTGCGTATCGAGCAGGAGGCAGCCGAGCACACCGTGCTGCTCAGCGCCGACCATCCCGAGCTCTACAAGCCCGACACGGTCAACCCGTCCTATGACACCGACACCGCGCAAGGCGACGTCGAAGGTGCCTTGCGGGACGCGGCGACGAGCATCGAGGCGGTCTACAGCACGCCCATCCAGCACCAGAACCCGATGGAGCCGCACACCACGGTCGCGCTGTGGAGCGACGACACGCTGCGCCTCTACGAGTCGACGCAGACCGTGCACGGGGTGCGCAGGACGATCAGCGGCCTGTTCGGCCTCGAGCCCGAGCAGGTCGAGGTGACCGCGCCGTTCGTGGGCGGCGGGTTCGGCTCCAAGGGCACGATCCACGCGCCGACCGTGCTCGCCGTGATGGCGGCACTCACCGTCCCGGGCCGTCCGGTGAAGCTCGCCCTCACCCGCCAGCAGATGGTCACGCTGGCCAGCCATCGGACGCCGACGATCCAGCGCATGCGACTGGGCGCCGACGCCGACGGGCGCCTCGTCGCCCTCTCCCACGATGTGTGGGAGCACACGGC
>JAWVGM010000027.1:0-18439 GCA_033855075.1 Solirubrobacteraceae bacterium
CGTGAGCAACAGCGCCATCTGGCTCACGCTCGTCGGGCTCGGGGCCTACCACGGCCTCAACCCGGCGATGGGCTGGCTGTTCGCGGTCTCGCAGGGCATGCAGCACCGCAGCCGCCAGGCGGTGCTGCGCTCCCTGCTGCCGATCGCGATCGGCCACGAGCTGTCGCTCGTGCTCGTCGTCGCCGTCGTGCTCGGCGCGGCGGCGATCGTCGATCCGCAGGTGCTGCACGTCGGCGCGGCGATCACGCTGCTGTGCTTCGGCATCTTCCGCTTCGTCAAGCCGCGACTGCACCCGCGCTGGACGACGATGCGCGTGAACCGCCGCGAGCTGACGTGGTGGTCGTTTCTCATGTCAACGGCGCACGGCGCGGGGCTCATGATCGCGCCCGTCCTGATCGGCCTCCAGGGCACGGCGGCAGCGTCGGCCGGCGGCTCGGGCGCGCACGAGCACCTCGAGGTCAGCATGGTCAATGACGTCTCGCTTACGGCGAGCGGGCTGGGCATCGTGCTGCACACCGCGGCGATGCTGCTCGTCATGGCGGTGGTCGCTGTGGTCGTCTACGAGAAGCTCGGCCTCCAGGTGCTGCGCCGGCTGTGGCTGAACACCGATCAGCTATGGGCCGCGACGTTCGTCATGGCCGCCGGGATCACCCTGTTCTCGTAAAGCTCCCGTCGAACGCCTTGCTCACGTCGGGCAGGCGCTTGACGATCCCGAAGCGCTTGTCCCAGCGCGCCCACGCGCGCAGGCGCGCCGGGTCGAGCTCGCCGTAGGACTTCGCGGCGCCCTTGAACGCCGGCAGGACGGCGTCGAGCTCGCGCCGGGACGTCGCGCGGTCCAGGCCGTCGGTCTGGGAGAGCAGTGCGTTCAGCCCCGCCTGGGGGTCTGAGATGACCGCCCGGTAGCCGCGCCTGAGCGCCTTGACGACGTCGCCGACGAGCGCGCGCTTGTCGCGCAGCGTTGTGCGCGTCACCGTCAGGACGAGCTCCGGGTAGGAGGGAGCGCCGTAGTCGTCGACGCGGAACTCGCGGATGTTCGGTCGCTTGGCGCGCAGCGCGACGCCCTCGGCGTTCCAGAACGCGGTCGCGCCCGCGACGCGGTCGGTGAGGAGGCTGCGGACGGCCTCGAAGCCGATCGTCGTCAGCCGCAGGCGATCGGGATTCCCGCCGGCGCCGGCCACGATCGAGCGGGCGACGGCGTCGTCGCTGGGCAGGCCGGTCACGCCGACGCGCTTGCCCTCGAGGTCGCGCGGGGTGCGGATGCCGGGCACGGCCAGCACCGCGGCGAGCGGCCGCTGGACGAGCGCCATGACGCCGACGAGGTCGCGGCCGCGCTCGCGCGCCAGCGCGAGGTCGTGGATGTCGATGATCGCCAGGTCGGTGCGGCCGGCGACGAGGAGCTTGACGGCGTCGGTCGTGTCGCCGGGCACGCGCACGCCGAGCGCGACGCCCTCCGCGCCGTCGTAGTTCTTGGCGAGCGCCTCGTAGATGCCCGCGTGAACCGCGTTGGGCTGGAAGTCCAGCAGCAGCTTCACGGGGCGCTGTGACGTGCTCTGATCGCCGTCCGAGCCGCAGCCGCAGAGCGCGAGCGTGAACGCGAGGACGAGCGCGGATGCCGTGAGGGTGTGGCGCGCGGGCACGGCGCCGAGGATACGGACGCCATCATGCACGGCCGTGCCCGAGACCCCTGCTCCACGTCGCCGCCGGCTGCGCATCCCGCGTCTCACGGTCGACCTCAGCGCGCTGCGCGCCTCGCGCGAGCTGCGGCTGCTCGTGCTGGGCAACTTCGTCTCGGGCCTCGGGACGCAGGCATCGCTCGTGGCGCTGCCCTACCAGATCTTCATCGAGACGCACTCGGCCCTCCTGACCGGGCTGCTCGGTGCGGCAGAACTCGGTCCGCTCGTCACGATGGCGCTGATCGGCGGGGCCCTGGCCGACCGGCTGGACCGTCGCCGGCTGCTGCTGCTCGACCAGATCGCGCTCGTCCTGACCGCGCTGGCGCTGTGCGCGGTCACGCTCGCCGGCGACCCGCCGATCCCGGTCCTCTATGTCCTCGGCGGCCTGCTGGCGGGGTTCGGCGCGCTACAGAACGTGACGCGCTCGGCGATCGTGCCGAACCTCGTCTCCCGCGAGGAGATGCCCGCGGCGCTTGCGGTCAACTTCGGCCTCTACCAGCTGACGATGGTGTTCGGACCGGGGCTCGGCGGGCTGCTCATCGCCGCCGGCGGCGTGGAGAGCGCGTACGCCGTGGACGCGATCAGCTGCCTGGCGATGGTCGCCGCGCTGCGCGGCATGTCGCCGCAGTTGCCCGAGGTCATCACCCAGCGGCTGTCGATCGGCGCGTCGATCCGCGAGGGCCTCGCGTTCGTGCGCCGCAGTCCCGCGCTCCTGGGGTCCTTTGCGATCGACCTGTCGGCGATGACGTTCGGCATGCCGCGGGCGCTCTTTCCCGTGCTGGCCGTGACGGTCTACGGGGCGGGCGCGAGCGGGACGGGGCTTCTGTTCGCGGCGGTCTCGGCCGGCGCCGCGGTCGCGGCGCTGACGACCCGCTGGCTGGACGGCGCGCGCAAGCTCGGGCAGGTCACGATCGGCGCGGTCTGCATCTGGGGACTGGCGATCGCCTCCGTCGGGCTCGTCGACTCGATCTGGCCCGCCGCGGCGCTGCTCGCGGTCGCCGGCGCGGCCGACAGCGTGAGTGCGGTGTGTCGCTCGGTCATCAACCAGACGGTGACGCCGGACGAGATGCGCGGGCGTATGTCCTCGGTGTTCTCGCTCGTCGTGACCAGCGGGCCGCGGCTGGGCGACATCGAGTCGGGCGTCGTCGCCTCGGTGGTGAGCCCGCGGTTCTCCGTCGTGTCGGGCGGGGTCGCGTGCGTGGTCGGTGCGGGGATCGTCGTCGCCGCGTTCCCGGCGCTCGCGCGCTACGACAAGGACGCCGCGATCGCCGCGCAGGCCGCTCCATAGAATCCTCGGGGTGCGCCGCCGGGTCACGTTCAGCCGCAACCTGACCCTGTCGCTGTCGCGGACGTGCCGCTGCTACTGCAAGTACTGCGCCTTCGCGACCCATCAGGCGCACCTGCACGCGCCCGACGAGGTCATCGCGCTGCTGGACGGCGCGGCGCGGCGCCACGTCAAGGAGCTGCTCGTGCTCACCGGCGAGCGCCCGGAGGTCAACGCGGGCGTGCGCGAGCGCCTCGCGGCGTACGGCCACGAGGACTTCGTCGGCTACGCGGCATGGGCGTGCGAGCGCGCGCTCGAGCGTGGGCTGCTGCCGCACACGAACCTCGGCGTCCTCGACCTCGATGATCTCGCAAGGCTGCGCGAGGTGACCGCGTCGCAGGGGCTCATGCTCGAGTCCGTCAACCCCGACCTCGTCGCTCACCAGGGCTCGCCGACGAAGCACCCGGCGAGGCGATTGGCCACGATCGAGGCCGCCGGCGAGCTGCGCATCCCGTTCACGAGCGGGATCCTCGTGGGCATCGGCGAGAGCGAGGACGAGCGCGTCGCGGCGCTCGAGGTGCTCGCCGGCGCGCACGAGCGCCACGGGCACCTGCAGGAGGTCATCCTGCAGAACTTCGTCCCGCACGACAGCTACTACGGCCGCGAGCCGGCGCAGATCGCCGACGACGCCGCGCGTGAGCTGTGGCGCACCGGGATTGGCGAGGCTCCACACCGGGACCTGCCGGCCTGGGCGACGCCCGTGTCGATCGAGGAGATGCGCCGGCTCGTCGGCGAGTGCCGGCGGCTCATGCCCGACGTCTCCGTGCAGGTGCCGCCGAACCTCGCCGACTGGTGGCCCGAGCTCGTGCGCGCGGGCGCGACCGACCTCGGCGGCCTGAGCGCCAACGGCGACCACATCTCGCCCGAGCATCCGTTCCCCTCTCCGCACCAGGTCCGCAAGACGCTCGCCGCCGAGGGTTTCGCGCTGACCGAGCGGCTGTGCGTCTACCCGCGCTACATCGACGCGGGCTGGATCGCGCAGGGCGTGCTGGATGTCATCAAGGCGCGCTACTGGAGCTTCATCCCGAGACGGGGGAGTGGCCGCACCGAGCCACCGCAGCCGATCCTGCGCGACGCCGTCCCGGACGCGATCGCCCGCGCGTACGCCGGAGACGCCCTCAGCCCGGACGAGCTCACGGCGCTCTTCGCCGAGACGCGACCCGAGGCGATCGAGGACATGCGTCAGGCCGCCGACGCGCTGCGCGCCGAGCTCGCGGGGGACACCGTGACGTTCGTCGTCAACCGCAACCTCAACGTCTCGAACGTCTGCATCGTCGGCTGCGCGTTCTGCGGCTTCGGCCAGGGCAAGCGATCACCCGACGCCTACGAGCTCGAGCGCGACGAGTTCGTGCGCCGCGTCCACGATGCCGTCGCGTTCGGCGCGACCGAGATCTGCATGCAGTCGGGGATCCACCCCGACTGGCGCATCGGCGACTACGAGGGCTGGCTGGCGCTCGCGCGCGAGACCGCGCCGCAACTGCACCTGCACGCGTACTCGCCCATGGAGGTCGCCCACATGTGCGACGTCGAGGGGCTGTCGCCGGGCGAAGTCTTCGCGCGGCTGCGCGCCGCGGGGCTGGACTCGACGCCGGGCACCGCGGCCGAGGTTCTGCACGACGGCATGCGTCAGCGCATCAGCCCGAACAAGCTGCCGGTCGCGCGCTGGGTCGAGGTCATCGAGGCCTCCCACCGGGCGGGGCTGCGCTCGACGGCGACCGTGATGTTCGGCCACATCGAGGAGCCGTGGGAGCTCGCCGAGCACATGCGCGTCATCCGCGGCGTGCAGGCCCGGACCGGCGGCTTCACCGAGTTCGTCCCGCTCAGCTTCATCCCGTTTCACACGCTGCTCGGGCGCACGCACGGCGTGCAGGAGATCTCGCGCGAGGAGAACCTCAAGCACACCGCCGCGTTCCGCCTCGCCCTCGGGCGCAGCGTGCGCAACCTGCAGGCCAGCTGGGTGAAGATGGGCCTGGATGCTGCCACCGAGGCGCTGCGCTGGGGGGTCAACGACCTCGGCGGGACCCTCATGGAGGAGAACATCAGCCGCCTGGCCGGCAGCTACCACGGCGTGCGCCTGGAGCCCGCCGATCTCGTTGCCGCCGCGCACCGCGCGGGCCGGCCGGCCGCCGAGCGCACGACGCTCTACGAGCTGCGCCGCCGGTATCCGCTGCCGGCTGCGCGCGTCGCCTGAGGCCCGCGATGGCCAGCGACCGGCAGGTGCTGCGCAACCCGACGACCCCGCCGCTCGTGGGCGTGATCACCGTGGGATTCCTCGTCGCCGCGTTCGCGTACGGGCCGACGTCGGACAACGGCATCATCTTCCTGGTCGGCGTGGCCTTCTGCGTGCTCTCGATCCGGGCGCGCGTGATCGTCACGCCCGACGGCCTGACCGTCGTCGGCATGGTGTTCCGGCATCGCTACCGGTGGGAGGAGATCACGAACGTCACCACGACGACGTGGTTCGGCGCGGGGCCGGTGCTGCGCCTGACGCTGCGCGGTGGCAAGCACAAGCGCGCATGGGGCGTGGCCGTGGGCCGCGGCGGGTTCGGGGAGGACTGGGTCTACGCGACCGCGCAGCGACTTCAGGAGCGCCGGCGCGAGCAGACCGGCCAGTAGGCGACGTCGCGGGTCAGGACTTGCGCGCGGCCTCGGTGATGAGCTGCGGTTCGACGTTCTCCACGCCGGGCAGCGCCTCGAGCTGCGGAAGGCCGCGCAGCGTGTCGGTGATCGTCCCGCTGCTCGCGCGCACCCACGCGGCCTGTGGGGCGTAGGACAGCGGCGGCTCGAGGTCGAAGCCGGCGGCGGCGATCTCGTCGCGGTGGCGCTCGGCGCGGTCGGAGTCGGCGAAGCGCACGAGCGCGCGCCCCGTGGGGACCGCGATCTCACCGCCCGGCTTGCGGTAGACGGGTCCGAGCGAGGCGTCATCCGGCGCGTCGCCGACGGGGGCAACCGACGGATCGCCGTCCCCGGTCTCGGACGGGTGCGTCGCCACGACGTCGTCGGCGAGCGTGTAGGCCACGTCGGGGTGCTCGGTGCTGTGGCGTAACTCGGCCGGGGCCAGCGCCAGCATCCGTTTGACGTCCACGGCTGCATTGTGCCCGTAGACACACACCCGCTGCGTCGCCGGGGATAAGCTCGCGCCCATGCTTTCAGCACGTTTTGGGGGACGCGAAGGACACGAGCTCAAACTCGAGGATCGCGGCGATCTCGTCGTCATCCGCACCAAGCGCCGCGGCGCGCTGCACGACCAGTCGCCGCTGTCGAGTCGCAGCCTGTCGGCGCAGCGCAAGCTGCAGCCGCTGTTCGGCTTCCCGGCCGCGGGCGTCGGCGTCTACGAGGCGCCCAAGGGCGAGTCCGACCAGCTCTCGAAGGTCATCCACGAGGACCCCGAGGTGGAGTTCGCCGGCCGCGGCCTGCGCGACGAGCACGGCGCGCCGGTCGTCTACACCGAGAACCTCTTCGTGAAGTTCGACGACGGCACCGATCCGGGCACGTGCGAGGCGATCCTCGCCGAGTACGGCCTCGCGGTGAAGCGGCCGCTCGAGTACGCGGCCAACGCGTACTTCGTGGAGGCGCCCGAGGGCACGGGCCGCGTCGTGTTCGACATCGCCGCCAAGCTCTTCGGCCACGACGAGGTGGAGCTGTGTCACCCGGAGATCGTGCGCGAACGCAGCCTGAACAGCGCCTTCCCGCAGCAGTGGCATCTCGAGCCCGCGCGCATCGGCGGCGCCACCGTCGATCAGGACGCGAACGTCGTCGCGGCGTGGGAGATCACGCAGGGGGAGGGCGTCGTCGTGGCGATCATCGACGACGGCTTCGACATCGACCACGAGGAGTTCGCCTCCCCCGGCAAGATCGTCGCGCCGCGCTCGGCGAGCATTCCCCGCGGCGACAACCCGCGTCCCTCCGACGGCGACAACCACGGCACCGCGGTCGCCGGCGTCGCGGTCGCCGACGGCCTGCACGGCGCGAGCGGCGTGGCCCCGAAGGCGAAGCTCATGCCGATCCGCAACGCGTCGGGACTGGGCTCCCAGGACGAGGCCGACTCGTTCGCCTGGGCCGCCGACAACGGCGCCGCGGTCATCAACTGCAGCTGGGGGCCGAACGACGGCGACTGGTGGGATCCCGCCGATCCCACGCATCACGCCGTTTCGCCGCTGCCGGACTCGTCGCGCCTGGCGATCGACCACGCGATCTCGAGCGGCCGCGACGGCCTGGGCTGCGTCATCTGCTGGGCGGCCGGCAACGGCAACGAGAGCGTCGACAACGACGGCTACGCGAGCTACGAGAAGGTCATCGCGGTCGCCGCGTGCAACGACATCGGCACGCGCGCGGCGTACAGCGACATGGGCAAGGCCGTGTGGTGCGCGTTTCCGTCCAACAACTTCCCGTCCGACAGCGGCGAGCCCGTCGTCACGAAGGGCATCTGGACGACCGACCGCACCGGCAACGAGGGCTACAACTCGGGCGACGCGAGCCTCGGCGACGCGGCCGGCAACTACACGAACTCGTTCGGTGGCACGTCGAGCGCGTCACCGGGCGTCGCGGGAGTCGCGGCGCTCGTCGTCGCCGCCAATCCGAAGCTGCGCTGGGACGAGGTCAAGGACATCCTCAAGCAGTGCTGTGAGCGCATCGACGACAGCGCCGGCGAGTACGACGCCGACGGCCACAGCACGAACTACGGCTACGGTCGCATCGATGCGCGCAAGGCGGTCGAGCTCGCCCAGGCCGCCGGCGGCTAGACGGCGTTCGCGCTTCGCGGCGGCTTGGCGCCGCTACCCTGCAAACGATGTCTGAGGAGATCACTGCCGAGGGGCTCGCCGCGCTGCGAGCCGAGATCGCGCAACTCGAAGGCGAAGGCCGCGCGCAGATGGCAGAACGCATCAAGGCTGCCCGCGAGCTCGGCGATCTCAAGGAGAACGCCGAGTACCACATCGCCAAGGATGACCAGGCGCACCTCGAGACGAAGATCCTGCGCCTGACCCAGCGGCTGCGCGCCGCGCGTGTCGCCGCACCGGTCGGCGATACGGACATCGTCTGCTTCGGCTCCAAGGTCGCGGTTGTCGACGAGTCGTCGGGCAAGACGAACGAGTTCACGCTCGTCGGGCCGACCGAGGCCGATCTGAAGACCGGCCGCCTCTCGGCGGAGTCCCCGGTCGCCCGCGCGCTGATCGGCGCCAAGGCGGGCGACACCGTGAAGGTGGAAACCCCGGGCGGGGAGCGCAGCTACCACGTCGAGCGGGTCGGCTGAGCGGCGTAGCCGCGCAGTTCACCGAACTGCATCGATACAGGATGAGGGCGCGTCCCGCGCGGCGGTCCGCGGGCGTTCCCAGCCAAGCGTGCGTCCTTGAGCCGCGTATAGGTGCACAAGCCCGCGCGCTTGCTTCGGCGCCCGCCGACTCGCGACCGCCGCTTCGCTGCTCATCCTTTCTCGACGCTGATCGCAGCACCGCGCGGAACCGACCGTCACCCGAACAGGTCCTCCGCCCGCGCGCGCACCAGCGCCGCGGCGCCCGGTCCGTCGGCATCGGTGACGTAGCGCTCGAGCCCGCGGACGAGCACCGCGGGCTCGCCGCTGTCCTTCGCGCGGGCGAGGTCGGCGGCTGCTGCGGCCTGGTCGGCGACCGCGATGACCGTGGACGTGAGGGGCCGGCCGGAGGCGTCGTCGCGCCCGCGCCAGTCCTCCACCGGCGCGAGCCCGGCGATTCCCACCGCGACGTCGCACTGGCCGACCCGCCACGCGCGACCGAACGAGTCGGCGATCACGATCGCCGGGGCGACGCCCGTGAGCGCGTGCAGCCGCGCGCGCAGCGCGCGTGCCGAGGCGTCGGGGTCGATCGGCAGCAGCACGACCTCGTCCTCGTCGCCGGCGTTCGACGCGTCGACGCCTGCGTTCGCGCACACGTAGCCGTGGCGCGTGCGGCAGACGAGCACGCCTGGCCGCGAGCGCACGATGTCCTCGCTCTCGCCGAGGATCACCTCGATGAGCCGCGGGTCGCGCCCGTGTTCGGAGCCGAGCGCCACGGCGCGCTCGCCCGGCTCGACGTCCGCGAGCGACACGACGCGACCCTCGGCCTTCGAGACGACCTTGTGGGCGATGACGAGCACGTCGCCGTCGGCGAGCCGTCCGGCCGCCTCGACGAGCAGCGTGGCGAGGTCGTCACCGCGCCGAACCTCGGGTAGCCCGGGGAGCGCGGCGGCGACGATCACGCGGGGCCGCGCTCCCGTCCGGCGAGCCGGCTGAGCATGCCGCGCGTGTTCGCGGCGCCGCCGCGGCGGGCGGCCAGCAGCAGGCGCAGCTCGTCGAGGTCCTCCACCGTGTCGACGTCGAGGGCCAGCGTGGGCAGCTCCTCCACGCTGCAGGGCAGCCGCGCGGCGGCGGCGGCCTGCTCGTGGCGCGCGCGGCTGTCCGGGCCGAAGGCCGGCTCGATCGCGTCCGGCGGCGTGAGCACGAGCGCGTTGGTCCCGGTGGCGTGCCGGTCGGGCACGACGATGACCGAGCCGCCCGCGGTCGGGCGCCCGAGCAGCTCGGCGAGCTCCGCCGGAGCGAGCGCCGGGACATCGCCCGGTATGAGCAGAACGCGCGTCGCGCCCGC
This sequence comes from Solirubrobacteraceae bacterium, assembly GCA_033855075.1. Classification (GTDB taxonomy): domain Bacteria; phylum Actinomycetota; class Thermoleophilia; order Solirubrobacterales; family Solirubrobacteraceae; genus CADCVQ01. Next base: position 9,594 of record JAWVGM010000027.1, read on the forward strand.
GTCGAGCGCGGCGGCGATCCCGATCACCGTGGCCGCGCTCTGGCCGGCCTCCTCGGTGTCCTCGATGACGTGCGCGCCGTACCCGCGGCCGAGCGCGTCCGCCACGGGCTCGGAGGTCACGACGAGCACCTCCTGGATCGCCTCGGTGCGGCGCAGCGCCAGCAGCACGTCGGTGAGCATCGCCTCGGCGAGCGCTCGCCGGGTGCCGGCGGCGAGCTGGTCGCCGAGCCGCTCCTTCGCCAGCGAGAACCGCTTCACGGGGAGGATGGCGAACGTCACGGTGTTCGGGCCGCGCGGCGGCGTCACGCCAGCCCCTCGGCGAAGCGCAGCGTCTCCTCGGCCAGCCGCCGGCGGGCGGCCGCGTCCGTCATGAGCGTGTCGGTCTGTAGCACCGGCAGCCCGTCGCACGGCTCATCGGCGACGAGCCCGTCGAGCAGCCCCGCATAGCACTCCGCGATCCCGTCGGCGTCGAGCGACAGTCCGGCCCACCGCATGAAGGGCTCGGTCGGTCCCTTGAGCACGGCGCCGCCGACGATCGGGGAGACCGCGACGATCGGGGCCGGGGCGTCGACGAGCGCGTCACGCATGCCGGGTACTGCGAGGATCGGGCCGATCGAGATGACCGGGTTGGACGGTCCGATGACGATGGCCCTGGCGGCGGCGATCGCCGCGAGCGCCTCGGGGGGCACGCTGGCCTCGCCGATGCCGCGCAGCTCGATGTCCTCGACGGGGCTCGCGGCGCCCGCGCGGATCATGAACTCCTGAAACGGCGTCCACTCGCCGCGCGTCTTGACCCAGGTGCGCACGGGCTCGTCGCTCATCGGCAGCACCCGCGCCCGCGCGCCGAGCGCGGCGCCGAGCTCGGCCAGCGCCTCGGTCAGCCGGCCGCCCTCGTCCAGGCGGCGCGCGCGCTCGATGCCGATCGCGAGGTCGCGATCGCCGAGGTCGAACCACACCTCGACGCCGAGCTCCCGCAGGCCGTCCATGACGGCGAACGTGTCTCCGCGCAGGCCCCAGCCGCGCTCGTCGATGCGGTCGACGAGCCAGAACGTGCACAGGTCCGGATCGGGCGACACGTGGGCGCCGTAGATCGCGACATCGTCCGCCGTGTTGGCGATGACCGTCAGCTCCCCGCCCCCGGCGTCGAGCATCCCGCGGGCGAGCTTGGCGCCGCCGGTTCCGCCCGCGAGCACGACGACCCCGGCGCCCATCAGCCGCCGGCCACGGGCCACAGGTCCTCGGGCAGCCCGGTGAGCTTCACGCCGGCGCGCGTCTTGTACCGCGCGTTGACCGCGATCACGAGCGCGGTCAGCCCCTCGGTCAGGCGCGCCATATCGAGGCGGCCGCAGTCCACGCAGCGCAGCCCGTCGATGCCGTCGATGAGCCGCGCCGCGCGCTCCTTGTCGGCGCGCCGGTCGCCGGTCAGCAGCACGTCCTCGTCGAGTTCGTGATCGAGGTCGCGCAGGGTCGCGGCGCTGACCGTGTGCAGCGCGCTGACCACGCGCACGCCGTCGGGCACCATCTCCTGCGCCTGCTGCGCCGCCGAGCCCTGCCAGACGCCGAGCGTGCGCGTCGCCTTGCCGCCGACTGCCGCCGCGAGGGGCACCGTCGCATCGATGACGAGCTGCCCGTCGCGCAGCACGTCGCGCAGGTTGTGGAGCGTCTCGGACTGGTTGCGAAACGGCACGGTGAGGATCACGAGCTCCGCCGCGGCCGCGGCCTGCGCATTGGCCGCGCCGTGCAACGTCGCGTCCGGGAGCGCCGCGCGAGCGCGCTCCACGGCCTCGTCCGCGCGCGCGTGATCGCGGGAGCCGATCGTGACCTCGCAGCCCGCGCGCGCGAGCCGTAACGCCAGACCGAAGCCGAGGGCACCGGAGGCGCCGATGATGGAGACCGGCTCGGGCAACGCGCCGCGAGCATATCCCGCGTCCCCGCGTCAGCGACCGCTGAAGTCCGGCGGCCGGCGCTCGCTCACAGCCCGCATGCCCTCGGCGAAGTCCTCGGTTGCGGCGAGCATCTCCTGTGTCGCGACCTCCTGCTCGAGGGTCGCTTGGAGCGCCGGGCGCGCGGCGGCATCGATGATCCGCTTGGCTCTCCCGACCGCAAGCGGCGCACACGCCTCAAGCTCCGAGACGAGCAGCTGGGTGGCGCCGTCGAGCTCGGCCGCCGGGGCAACGCGGTTGACGAGCCCGATCCGCTCCGCCTCGGCCCCGTCGATGAGCTTCGAGGTCATGATGAGCTCCTTCGCCCGCCCGGCACCGACGATCGCGGGCAGGCGCGAGCAGCCGCCGACATCGGGGATGAGGCCGACGCGCGTCTCGACGAGCCCGATGACCGCCTCCGCGGCCATGACGCGCAGGTCGCACGCGAGGACGAGCTCGACGGCGCCGCCGATGCAGCCGCCGTGGATCTGCGCGACCGTCGGCTTGGCCATCGTCTCGCAGAGGTTCCAGACCGACAGGATCGCGTCGCGAAACTCACGCAGGCGCCACGGCTGTTCTGTGAGTGCCTCGAGGTCGGCGGTGTCCATGCCGCTGGAGAACATCGCCCCCTCGCCGCGGATGACGACGACGCGCACCGCCGCGTCATCCGCGGCGGTGCGCAGCGTGAGTCCGAGCGCCTCGATCAGCTCACGATTGAGCGCGTTGCGCTTCTCGGGCCGGTTGAGGACCAGGTGACGGACCGCGTCGCGGTCCTCGATCTCGACGAGGGCCAAGGGGGCTACGCGACCGGCTGGCTGAGGTGCGGCAACGTCTCCGTGTCGCTCACAGGCGGGTACTTGTCGGTCAGCAGGAGCAGGTAGCCCCCGGCACGCGCGTTGTAGGCCATCGGGAAATGCAGCGCCTCGGTCAGCCCGGGGCTCGTGCGACCCACGACCACGGCCACGAGCCAGATCACGATCGCCACGACCTCGAGCCAGATCCCGAACACGTAGATGAGGACGAAGACCGGGATCGCCAGCAGGCCGCGGAGGAACACCGTCAGGCGGTTGTATTTGTCCTGAGGCGGGCCGATCGCCAGACGCACCGGATACTCGGGGTGCTCGGCGCCGTCGAACGGCGGGAACTCGTCGACGACGAGGTAGCAGTAGCCCTGGAACCGCGTATAGAAGCGCAGGAAGCCCGCAACGAAGTCGTACATGCCCCGCGGGTACTTGCCGGTGACGAGGATCGCGAACCAAGCAATGATGACCACGACATAGGCGGCGATGAGGTAGAACATCGCCACGATGGCGTGCGGGATGATCGTCAGCAGGCGGAAGAAGACCGTCAGCCGGTTGCGCTGCTCGGGTGGTGACTGACCGTATGAAAGGGGATATGCGCTCATTGCCGGACCCTCCCATACGGAGTGTGCGCGCGGCATAAAAGGTGCGTAACCGCGCAATGAGCGTGCCGGACTAACCTACGCTCGCATGCCCACGACGACCGCCAGCGAGCGCCGGGAGCTGGCCTTCGCGGGCGTGGCGCGGCAGGCGGAGCTCGTGCGGGCCGGCGAGGTCTCCCCGCGCGAGCTCGTCGAGATCGCGCTCGAGCGCATCGAGCGCCTGGATCCCGAGCTCAACGCGTTTCGCATCGTCTTCGGCGAGCGCGCGCTGACCGAGGCCGACCAGGCCGCGGGCCGCGCGGGGGCCGGCGACGAGCGCCCGCTGCTGGGCGTCCCGATCGCGGTCAAGGACGACATGGCCGTGGCCGGGACCCCGCGCACGCGTGGCACGAACGCGTACGGCGGCCCCGAGCCGCAGGACTCGGAGATCGTGCGCCGGCTGCGTAGCGCCGGAGCGATCGTCGTCGGGATCGCCCGCACGCCGGAGCTCGGGATCTGGCCGTTCACCGAGACCGCCGCCGGCGGGATCACCCGCAACCCCTGGAACCTGCAGCGCACGCCGGGTGGATCAAGCGGCGGCCCCGGCGCGGCGGTCGCCGCCGCACTCGTGTCGGGCTCGGCCGCGTCGGACGGCGCCGGATCCATTCGCATCCCGGCGGCCTGCTGCGGCCTCTACGGCCTCAAGCCGCAGAAGGACCGCATCCCCGTCGCGCCTCTCGATGAGGTCTGGAACGGGCTCACCGCATATGGCTACCTGACGCGTTCGGTGGCCGACAACGCGCTTCTCCTCGAGGCGACGACCGGGAATCCGTACGTCGCCGCGGCCGCGCGCGACCCCGGCGCGCTGCGGATCGCGCTCGGGGTGAAGCTTCCGCCCGGTGTGGTCGGCAAGGTCAGCCCCGTGTGGCGCCGCGCGGCTCAGGACACGGCGGAGCTCCTGCGCTCGCTCGGTCACGAGGTCGTCGAGCGCGAACTCGACCTGACGACGGCGATCGGAACGCGTGTTGTCACTCGGGTCCTCGCCGGGGCCCATAACGAGGTGGCGAGCGTCGATCACCCCGACCGTCTCGAGCGCCGCACGCGGGCGATGGGCCGGCTCGGCGCGCCCGCCAACCGCCAGCTCGCTCGCGTCCGCGCCACCGTGGCGGCGGACGCCGCCCGCGTCAACCGGATCTTCGACGATGTCGATGTCGTGCTCGGCCCCACGCTGGCGAAGGCGGCGCTGCCGATCGGCGCCTACGAGGGACGCGGCGCGCTACGCACGTTCCAAGCCAGCCTGCGCTTCGTGCCCTTCAACGGGATCTGGAACCACATCGGCAACCCGGCTGCGGCCGTGCCCGCCGGGTTCGACGCCGAGGGCATGCCGTTGTCCGTGCAGCTCGCGGGCGCGCCCGACAGCGAGGAGATGCTCCTGTCGCTGTCGCGTCAGCTCGAGACCGCGCGCCCCTGGGCCGACCAGCGTCCCCCGGTCTCTTGACCGACACCAGCGCGACCGCGCTGCGTGTCGTCGCGGCCGAAGCCGCGCGCGCTGCGGGGGACCTGCTGCGCGCGCGCTTCCTCGCGGGCGGCGAGCGCGCGACCGGTTCGAAGTCGACGCCGACCGATCTCGTGTCGGAGGCCGACGTCGCGGCCGAGACGGCGATCCGCGAGCTGCTCGCGGCGCGCCGGCCCGGCGACGCGATCCTCGGGGAGGAGGGCGGTGAGACGCAGGAGGGGGAGGGGCTGCGCTGGATCGTCGACCCGCTCGACGGCACGGTGAACTTCCTCTTCGGCGTGCCGCAGTGGTGCGTGAGCGTCGCGGTGCACGACGACGAGGGCGGGCTCGCGGGCGTGGTCTTCGACCCGCTGCGCGACGAGATCTTCACCGCCGAGCGCGGTGGCGAGGCGATGCTCAACGGCTCGCCGATCACGGCGTCCACAAGCGAGGATCTCGCCACGTCGCTCGTCGGGACCGGCTTCGCCTACGACTCGGACGTCCGCGCCGGCCAGGCCGCCGTGCTCGCCCGGGTGCTGCCGCGCGTTCGTGACGTGCGCCGGATGGGAAGCGCCGCGCTCGACCTCGCCTGGACGGGCGCGGGGCGCTTTGATGCGTTCTACGAGCGCGGGGTGCAGATCTGGGACACGGCCGCGGGCACCGTCGTGTGCGAGGCGGCCGGGCTCGTCGTGCGTGAGCTGCCGGCGACGGCGGAGCTGCCGTCGGGCGTGGTGGTGGCGCCGGCGGGGCTGATCGACGAGTTGCGGGGGCTCGTCGGATGAGCCACATGACCGCGCGCGGCGCCTAGACTGCTCGCCCCAGCCCGGGTGTCCAAATTGGCAAAGGAGGCGGTCTCAAAAGCCGCTGCTCGCAAGGGCTTGTGGGTTCGAGTCCCACCCCGGGCATGACGGCGGGTCGCGCTCGACGCGAAGTACCCCGGGATCATCGACGAATGCGCTGATCAGGCCGCGACCGGCAGCGACCCCCCGCCCGTGCCGCGCTCGACCTCCACGCTCCACTTCTGCGAGAAGCCGCGGGCGGCGAAGACGATGAGCAGTACCTGCAGCGGGACGAGCAGGAGCGTCAGGAAGCCGAGGATGCCCTCGTCGATCGTGGGATCGGTGAAGCCGGTCTTGTCGCGGGCGAACCACTGCGGGCCGCCGATGATGGCGAAGATGAGCAGCACGATTGCCAGGGCCGCGGCGACCGGCAGCATCCCGCTGCGCCAGCGCGCGATGAAGTACGCGAGCACGACGTAGATGAGGATGTAGCTGATCTGCAGCAGGCGGGCGCCCGAGAGCGTGTCCCAGCCGCCGATGGTCACGATGAGGACGATCACGGCGCTCACGAGCAACAGCGCCACGACGATCGCCTTCGTCGACCTCGACTCGGCCTTGTCGCGGTTCGGGTGCTCGATGACCACGTCGCCCGGTGCCATGCGCCCTACATACAATCACCGCGAGCGTCGCACGGCGACTCGTGCGCCGTCTCGTGCGGGCGTGGTGAAATTGGTAGACACGCCGGCTTTAGGTGCCGGTGGCGCAAGCCTTGGGGGTTCGAGTCCCTCCGCCCGCACTCACTCACTCCCTCCCCAGCGCCGCTGCCGTCACGCGGAAGCGGCGGCGGGTGCCCGCTCGAACGCCACCCCGATCTGCCACGGATCGCGCACGAGGAACCCACCGGACGCGGTCTCCTCGACGTCGATCCCCGCCTCATCCGCGCGGGCGCGCACCGCGGCGATCTCCTCCGGGCGCTCGAGGAAGACGGTCCAGTGCCGCAGCCCCGCCATGCCGGGCGCGTTGGGCTTCACGTCGCGGCCAAGCCAGACGTTGAAGCCGAGATGGTGGTGGTACCCGCCGGCGGAGACGAACGCCGCGCTGCCGAGGTTCACCATGACCTCGAAGCCGAGGATGTCGCGGTAGAACGCGAGGCCTTCGTCGATGTCTCCGACGTGCAGATGGAGGTGGCCGGTCTGCACGCCCTCGCCGGCCTGCTCGGCGGGATCCTCGCCGGCGATGGTCGACAGGAGGTCCTTGAGGTCGAGGCCGATCGTGTAGATCCCGACGCGCTCGCCGGGCTGGGACGGCTCCGGCCAGGCGTCGCGCGGACGGTCGGCGTACAGCTCGATGCCGTTGTCGTCGGGATCCCTCAGATAGATGGCCTCGGACACCCCGTGGTCAGCGGCGCCCTCGATCCGCGTGCGCGTGTTGGCGAGTCGCTGCAATGCCCGCGCGAGCTCCTCGCGGGAGGGATAGAGCAGCGCGTAGTGATACAGGCCCGCCGAGCGACCGCCGAGCTCCGCACCGGGCTCGCCGGTGAGGACGAGCAGGTCCTCGCCGCCGGCACCGAGCGCGGCGGTGCCGTTCTCGCGGTCGTGGACCTGCAGGCCGAGCGCGTTCTCGTAGAACGCGATCGAGCCGTCGAGATCGGACACCGTGAGGTGGGTCGGGCCGAGTCGCAGCGTGTCGGGAAGTGCCACGGTCTCGGTCGGGGGAGTCATGCGCGGCCCTTGACGCGCTCGCGGTAGGCCGACGGCGCGATCCCCTCCTGGCGCTTGAACGCGCGCGAGAAGTACAGGGGGTCGCTGAAACCGGTGAGATAGGCGATCTCGCCCATCGTCCGATCGGTGTAACGCAGCAGTCGAGAGGCCTCGGTCATCACGCGATCGGTCACGTGCTCCTTGGTCGAGCGTCCGCTGACCTGCGCAAGCGTGTGCGACAGGGTGGCCGGCGGGACAGCGAGCGCGTCGGCGTAGTGGGCGGCGTCGTGGTGGGCGGCGAAGTCGTGCTCGAGCACGCGCGTGAAGCGGCGGTAGAGCTGGAGCGCCTCGTCGTCGGCGGGACACTGCTCGGCGCGCTCGGCGTCGTACCAGCGCTCGATCCAAAGCAGCAGGACGCTGAGGAGATTGCGCTGCAGGTCAGCGCTGCACTCGTCGGGCTCGCGCGTCCCCTCGGCGGCGAGGCTCGCCACGATCGCGTCGACGGCGTCGATGGCGTCCTCGGGGACGTGGACGACGCGGCCACCGCCGCCGACGAGCAGCCAGCTCGGGTCCGTGCGCGCCATCGGGCCGCCGTGGACGACCTCGTCGCTGAAGCGGATCGCGGCGCCGGTGATGCCGCGGGCGCGCTCGAACACGTGAACCTGGCCGCGGCCGATCAGCGTGAACGTCAGGGGCTCGACGGGGACCTCGTGCCCGTCGAGCAGATGATGCCCCTCGCCGGTGCGAGCCCAGATGAGCTCGTGGTAGTCGTGGCGATGGGGTTCGCGGGTCTCCTCGTCCGTGCAGACCTGCAGCCCGTCGATCGAGACGACCTCGATCGCGTCGTCGGGGTCAGCCAAGCGATCGACCCGCAGCCCTCCATCCTCGGCGGGCTCCGGATCGATGGTGTCGGTGCGCAGGACGCTCATGCCAGTGATTGTGGCGGGTCGATCACCCGGAGTTGATCGGAGCGCCCTGCGCGGACCGCATGCTGCTGCGTGGCTATGACTGCTTGACGGCGGAGATGTCCAGCGTGATGACGACCTTGTCGCTGACCATCACATTGCCGCTGCCGAGCGCCTGGTTGAACTTCATGTCCCACTCGCTGCGGTCGATCTTGCCGATCGCCTCGAGGCCGACGCGCTCGTTGCCCCACGGATCCTGCTCGACGCCCGTCAGCTCGGCGGCGAGCGTGATCGGCTTCGTGACGCCGTGCATCGTGAGGTCGCCGGTGACCTCGAAGGTGTCCTCGTCGATCGGGGTGATCGCCGTCGACTCGAACGTGATCTCGGGGTAGGTGTCGGCGTCGAAGAAGTCCGGCGAGCGCAGGTGCTCGTCGCGCTTGTCCTCGTTGGTGTTGATCGACGCGGCCTTGACCTTGCCGTAGGCCTTCGCCGACGTGATGTCGTCGCCGACCTCGAGCGTGCCCTCGAACTCGTTGAACGTGCCGCGAACGGTCGAGATGCCAAGATGCTTGACGCGGAACTCGACGCTCGAGTGCGACGCGTCGACGGACCAGGTTCCAGTGGGGATGCTGACTGTGGTGGTGGTGGCCATGGTGCCCTCCTC